>PCUR01000029.1:0-5514 GCA_002771035.1 Candidatus Gracilibacteria bacterium CG12_big_fil_rev_8_21_14_0_65_38_15
TTGGATATACAAAAGAAACAATTTGTAGCCTACATTTTTTTCTATTTACCCGATTTTATTATGGTTTTAATTATTTCTCTTTTATTACCAAAAAGTAGAGTGCTGGCAAAACGAGGAGTGTGAACACAGTTGAAACGGAAAGCCCAAATATAATCGAGAGACCGAGCGATGTCCAGGTTGGATTACTGAGAGTGAGAGGAATCATACCGAGGACAGTACAGACTGAGGTGAGGAATACAGGTTCCAGACGGGATTTTCCTCCATCGATAACCGATTCACGGAATGGAATTCCTTCGCGACGATTCAGATTGATTTTATCGAAGAGAATGATTCCATTGCGGACAACGATACCGAAAAGCGCAACCAGTCCGATAAGTCCAGGAAACGAAAGTGGTTGTCCGAAAAGTGTGAGTCCGTAGAATACTCCGATGAGAGAAAGGGGAATCGTTACGAGAACCATTATTGATTGTTTGTAAGAATCAAAAAGTATTACGAGCGTCGCAACGATAAAAAACATCCCGAATACCATAGCGATAAGAAGCGATTGTACTGATTTTGCATTTTCTTCATTAGCTCCTCAGGTTGAAAATTCATATCCTGCTGGGATTTTATAGTCTTTTGTCTTTTCTGTAAATCCGGCAAGCAAAGATGTTGCAGTTGCACCACCCGCAGCCGAAGCGGTAACAGAAATTACTCGTTTCTGGTCTATTCGAGAAATAGAGAATACCGACGGTTCAAATTCTGTTTTTAATATATCACGGATAAATACATCTTGTCCTGAATTATTTCTTACTTTCAAATCCTTAATCTTATCAATTGTATCAGTTGAGCTCGTTTCATAACGGGTTCGAACGGCTATTTCATCATTCCCTTTATAGATAGTCGTCGCATCGGTTCCATCGATTACATTCTTGAGAAAGAGTGAAACCTGAGGAAGTGTCAGATTATAAAGTGCGAGTTTCGTCGAATCGAACGAAAGACGAAACTCGAGCGGAAGCGGTTTTCGGGAGGTTTCTATATTGATAGCTCCCGGAACGGTCGCAAGAATTTTCTTTACATCATTTGCGATATTCTCCATAACACGGAAATCTGCACCCGATATTTTGAGTTCAAAGTCTCCTCCTGCTGGAGGACCTCCAGCGAGTTCGACAACAGAAATCTTTGCATCGGTAATTGTTTTCATTTTGGTTCGGAGACGCTCTGCAATTGACAGAGATAATTCCTCTCGTCCGTATTCTTTTTTAACAAGATTGATGGAAATACCGGCAAAGTTCGATCCGCTCGTACTTCCTCCAGTTGATTTTCCGACCGCTACTTGCGATCCGATGGCAGTCGAGAAGCTTGCGATCTCTTTTTCTTTTATGAGAATTTCTTCGATTTGTTTCGTAATCTCGGAAGTTACATCGAGTTTCGTCCCCGCTTCCGCTTCGATATTAATAAACATAAGATCTTGATCGGTTTTTGGAAAGAAATCACTTTTCAATATTCCACTTATCGGAAGGGAGAGAGCTGAGATAAAGAGAAATAGAACACCTATCAGGAATTTCTTTGCCCTTTTTTTACTCAAGAGAAGCCGATCAATCGTTCGGGCATAAAAATCCTCGAGCGGATGGATAGAGATAAGCCCTTTATTAAGGATATTTGACCATTGGGACGATTTCTTTTTTTCCGCGGAATGTCCAACAAACACCACCGCAAGCGCTGGATTGATAGTAAGCGCTATAATGAACGAAGCAATGAGCGTAACAGTAATTACAAATGGAATCGAAAAAATGAATTTCCCGATAAGTCCGGTCATAAAAAGCATCGCGGAAAATATCCACACAACCGTAAGTGTCGTTGAAGTAAGTACTTGTTTATAATCTCGTAGAACCAGAAGCGCTGCTTGTTTTGGAGTAAATTTTCCAGTTCGGTGATATTGATTGAAAGCGGAAATAACGACTATAGCATCATCAACCAGAAGTCCGAGTGATAGGATGAGTGCGAACATCGAAAGGAAATTCAGTGTCTGTCCGAAGGCGGACATTACTGCAAAAGTGATGAGAAATACGAGTGGAACCGCAGCTCCAGCAACAAGCGCTTCCCGAACTCCGATGATGAGAAAAAGTGTAATGAAAACAAGTACAACCGTAATAAGTCCATCTCGGATGAGATGCGCGAGATCGAGCTTGATACGCTCCGATTGATCGAGAACAGTCGTAATAATAACATCCGAAGGAATTATTCCAGATTTTTTCAGAGTTTCAATGGCTGCTTCTCCTTCGGTAACGAGATTAACAATCGAACCACCTTTTTTCTTTACAACCCCGAGTGTAACTGCTGATTCTGGACTGCTTCATTTATCGGAGAGTCGTGCGATAGTCGTGCGTTTCTTTGCGACTTCGTCGACTCGGGCAATATCCGAGAGACGGATAATTCCAGTCGTACCAGTTTTCGCTATAATAAGATCTCGGAGTGAAGCAACGGTATAATATCGCTCATCGACATTAAACGAATGAGTATAGCTTCCGATATCGTACTGACCAATCGGAATTGTAAAATTGAGAGATTGAAGTGTGTTATTTACTGCTCCTATAGTAAGCCCGAAAGCCTCGAGTTTTTTCGGATCGATAAATATTCCGTATTCTGTTTCATCTCATCCTGAAATACTAACTTCCGAGACAAGTACATTTTTTTCGAGTTCCTCCTGAATAATTGTCGCAAATTTACGAAGTTTGAATCCGTCGTATTTTCCTGCGAGGGAAAACGTCCAAATCGGTGTATCGTCGAATGATATTTCCTTTACGACCGGATCTTTGGCATCTGCTGGAAGTTTCGGTTTCACGAGATCTGTTTTATCCTTCAGATCGCGCATCGCTGTCGCGATATCGGTATCGGATTTGAATTGCACGCTAATCACAGAAACCGAATTCATAGAAGTCGAATTCATCGTATCGATTCCCTTGATCTTCGAAATTTCTTTTTCGAGTTTCTTGGTTACGAGATCCTCCATAACCTCAGGACTTCCGCCTGGGAGCACCACAGACACCACCCCAATACCGATACTCACCTCCGGCTGGGATTCTAGTGGCAGCGCTTTGAGCCCGAGATATCCAGCGATACAGATGATTATAATTAGAAGAAACAAAAAACGTTTACGGTCGATAAAGAACGCGAACCATGAATCATCAAGTTTCGGGTCGTAGGTGAGCTTCTCGAGATACAGGGATTCTTGAGTTTTTTTGGACATAATAGAGAATTATTTGAGAAATTATTTGATTATTCTTGGACCACATCTCCATCTTGTAAGTTGAGCGCTCCGGAAATTACTACTTTGTCTCATTCCGATAATCCGTCAAGAATCTCGACACGAGATTCGTTTTGGGCTCCAATCTTCACTGCTTTTCCTGTTGCGATATTTCCGGTTCCAATCGTAGAGACAATGAATCATCCTTGACCGTCACTAGTAAGCGCGGAAAATGGAATACTAATACTTTTCGTGTCCGATATCGTTCGATTGATAAATACGTCCGTAAAATCTCCGATATGAAAGATTTCCTTGGATTGTACCGTATCATGAAAAATAATTTCTACTCGAAACATCCGAGAAAGTAAATCGGATCCGGGAGCGAGAAGAGAAATAGCTCCCGTGAAAGTTTTGGAATCTTTTGTTATAGTAACTTCCTGACCTATCAGAAGCGATCCGATAATATCAGGATTTACATCCGTTCGAACTACGAGACTAGAATCGTCTCACAGAGTAAAGACCGGAGTTCCCGGGTTGATGAGAGTACCGAGTTCTACAGTTTTCGTGAGGATTACTCCGTCGAACGGTGCACGAATGAGTCCATTTTCCGCCTGGATTCCCGCTAGGTCTTTTTGTCCTTTTGAAGCATCGAGCTGTGATTTTACGCCTGTGAGCTGGCTCTGAAGTTTCGCTTGAGTACTGGTATACTGGGATTCAGCAATTTTCAATGCGTTGTCCACATTATCGCGAGCATTTTTAACGGTTGCAATGGTATTTTCGAGCTGTGTTCGAGTAAGTGTTTCGGTTCCTGTGATACCATCGAGACTAGAAATACTTCCCGCTATGGCATTTTGAAGACTCGTTTCTGCAATCGTGAGAGCGGTTTCGAGCTGCGTTCGAGTGGTAATAATGGAATTACTGAGTGCTACAAGAGAAGAATTTGTTTGTGTAAGAACAGATTGTTTCGCACTTATAGTTGCCTTGAGTGCATCAAGAGAAGTTTGTGGAAATTGATTCGAAACAATGGAATTATCAAATACCGATACGATCGAATCGTATAAAGAAATAGACTCATTTAAAAGAGTGATAATATCCGCGAGTCGTATATTTGTTGCTCCATTTGATGTATTTTTTGCATCCAAAACTACATGGTATGTGTTGTAGACTTTATGGAAATTATTCTCGGCAAGAGTTTTTAGTGTGGTATTTTTTGCTCCGAGATAGGTTTCATAACTATCGTTGAAACCTTTATTTAAGTTGGTGATACCGAGAATAATATCTGCTTGAGTAATAGCACTATCTATAGTAATGAGAGCATTTTCCATAGAAACTTGTGTATTTGAGAGAAGTCCAGAAGTATCTCCTTTTGTAGGCGTAAGTGTATCTTTAGAAGTTTTTTCAAAATTCTCAAGAGCGGTTTTTGCTTGATCGCGGGTTTTTGTCGCGAGAGAAACAGAAAGAGTTGTAGTTTTTTCGGTATTTCCTTTCTGAGTAAGGATATTATCAAGCTGAGTCTGCGCTAGGAGAAGTTGTTTCTCCGTAGATATATATGTATTCTCCTTATTGATACGTGCATTTTCCAGAGCGATACGTGCATTTTCTAAATCATTTTTCGTAGATTCTTTCGCGAGATCATAAGTTGTGAGTGTATTAGAATAAGCAGTTGCAGCATTATTGAGATTCGCATTGATAGCTGTTGTACTGAAATCAAGCGTTGCAAGAATATCTCCTTTCTTTACATTATCTCCGATATTTACATTGAGTGATTTCACCACTCCGGCTACTTGTGCAGAAACGGTTGTTTCTTTGAGTGGAGCCACTTTTCCCACGAGTTTCACGCGCTCGGTAAAATAATCCAATTTTACCGTTTCGGTAGTGACTGATTTTCTCGCTACTTCCGTTTTCACTGTTTCAGTGGTACTTCCGCAACTTGAGAGGAGAAGCGGGATAAAAAACGCAAGAGCAATGGTTTTTTTAGGCATAAAAAGAGCATTAAATATTATAAAATATAATCAAGTATTTTTAGAGATTTTTTATTTTCCCATCTCTTTTTTCATATATTCCATAAATACCTCCATATCATCGGTTTTAATCATACCGATAGCTTTTCCGTGTTTTGTAAGAACTACGAGAGTATCGCCGGGATTAATATCGAGATCTTCCCGGATATCCTTTGGGATAACAACTTGCCCTTTTGTCCCAACTGTTACGCTTCCATACATCTTAACATCGCATTCTTGCGTGATTTCCGAACATTTTTGTGAATCCATAAAAGTATATTATACTGA
>PCUR01000029.1:5537-16746 GCA_002771035.1 Candidatus Gracilibacteria bacterium CG12_big_fil_rev_8_21_14_0_65_38_15
TTCTTTTGTTTTTTAACATTTTTTTACATAAAAATATGGAAATTGTCCAAAAAATGTCAGAAACTTTCTGTTTCTAATAAATATTTTAGAATATTTGTCAATAGATTTTTTAAAAAGAAAAACATCTTTTCGTTTGACAATAGAGGAAAAAAGGATAATTTCTTTCACAGGAAATATTTTATTTCCCCTTCATCACTTTTTGACAATTTGGACGAAAAAAGTTTCTGACATATTCCTGTACTTTTCCATGAATATATTGATAGTCTCAATTTGAGCACTACAAAGCGAAATATCGTGGTTGATTGCACCCTCTGACTTGGAGGACATGCTGTAGGAATTATAAAAAAACTTCATACTTGAGATATATTCGTCGGGTTTGACCTCGATAATGACAATCTGAGTAGCTCCAAAGAAACCATTGAAAAAAGTGTTGGATGTTTTGCAAGAGACAATGGAATTACTATCCATTGCATCCATGCGAACTTCAAGGATATAAAAACAAAACTTTCGGAACTTGGTATCGACACGGTTACAGCCGTATGTTACGATCTCTGAGTATCCTCCGCTCACTTCGATGACGCGGATCGCGGGTTCTCTTTCCGGTTTACTGGGAAGCTCGATATGCGATTCGACCGCGAACATGGTGGGAAAACTGCTGGTGATATCATAAACCACGCAAACGAAAAAGAACTCATAGAAATGCTCCGGATATATGGAGAAGAACCGAAAGCTCGATTTATCGCAGAAGCGATAGTCAAAACCCGAAAGATTAAACCGATAGAAACGACGGAAGAACTTACGAGGCTTATCGAAGAGACGAGTTATGACCCGAAATCGGTTGTCAGAAGTTTCCAGGGAATACGAATTGCTGTCAATGACGAATTCGGATCCATAGAAACTTCCCTTAAAGATACAGTCAATCTTCTCTCACCTTGAGGAAGATGTGCTGTCATAACATTCCACTCACTCGAAGACCGACTCGTAAAACAGATATTTGCTGAATACTTACAAGCAGAGCGTGATGAATTTACTGGACAGGACACGGTTCCTGCTATTCTCAAAAAAGTAACCAAAAAACCACTCCTTCCAACGGAAGAGGAGATGAAACAGAATAAGCGAAGTCGAAGCGCCAAGCTTCGAATAGTAGAGAAAAGATAAACCCAAAATTTTATCTCTTAATGGTATTTGGAATCCATGAATGCAAACATATTAGTAATGAAGCGTGGTACATTCCCATTTTTCTCCGAAAGAAAGACAACTCGGGAGAATTATCGGTTTAGTTTCACTCAAACATATGTTCTCGCACTTCTCATGATTGGAGCTCTTGGAATCTACTACGTATGGGTTCTCAATATAAATGCCACGAAAGGATATAATATTCGTAATCTTGAAATTACCAGAAAGAACCTTACTTTCGAAGAAAACCTTATAAATATCCGTATTGCTGAAGCGGAATCGCTCGACACACTCACTTCCAATAATATGATTGAAAAAATGGAAAGTGTGGATTCTCCAGGGTATCTTGTTCTCAAGGATTCACATCTCACATTTAATAAGTAGTAGGTTTCTGAAAAACTCGTTCTTTGTGTTTAAATCTCCGTTTCCTCGTTCTCCGTACAGTCGTACGATTCGCTCCGGTTCTCGATTTGCACTCAAATTACTTCGCTTTTGAGAAACCTATTTTTATGAAAATATTATTAATTTTTAATTTTCATTATTAATTAATTTCCTCTGTGCCAGAAACTCTTAAGCGTCTCATTGACTTCATCTCCTATATGCCGGGAATCGGCGAAAAGACCGCGGTAAAACTCGCGTTTTTTTTGCTGAAAGCGAATAGTTCGTATATGAAGAACTTCGCCAGAGAACTCGAGAAACTCCAGACAGAAGTCCATGATTGTCAGGTATGTTTCGGGCTTACCGACGGTAATCGGACTGTTTGTACTATCTGTGCCGATGAAAATAGAGATAAGAATGTTCTCTGTGTGGTAGAAGATTATCTCGATATGCTTTCCATCGAACGTCTCGGGATTTTCCATGGATATTACCATATCCTCGGAGGCTCTATTTCTCCTATTCATGGACGAATGCCGAATACGCTTCATTTTACAGAGCTTTTCGATCGGGTAAAAAACACCCCTGATATTACGGAACTTATTATTGCAACGAATCCGAATATAGAAGGCGAAGCAACTAATCTCTATATCGAAGAGAACATACCGAGAAAAAATATCAGCCTTACGAGGCTTTCCAAAGGTCTTCCGAACGCCGGCTATATCGAATACGCCGACGATATTACGCTTATTAATGCGTTCAAATGACGTATTCGAAAGGAATAAACCTATCGCAAACTCTTCCTTGCAAATCCTAAAATACCTCTATAATATAAGCAGAGAGGTATTTTTTTATGATGGTTTATCATTGAAGCAATGGGTTTACTCCCGCAAAGCGCGGAATTTTGAACACTTCAGTTTTTGAAATAGAGGTATTTTTTAAACTCTTTCCTTATGAAACTTCCAGATTTTTTCGCTAATCTTCGTATGAAGATTATGACAGATAAACGTATTCTTTCCGGAGTTGTCGCGACCATGGTTGCAATTATCTCGATTGGAGGATATCTCGGTTACCAGGAACTTACTAAACGATGGATGGTTCCAATGGTATCTGGAGCGAATTTCTCTCTCGAATATCGAAAGATTCCATTTAACACGAAAAGCATCGATATCGTCTTTTCGACTGCGCTCGATCCTGCTTCTCTCACGACCAAGAATATAACACTCAGTCCTTTTGTCGAAGGAAAAGCGAATCTAAAGGACGGAAATACTGTTTCTTATGCGCTCGACAAGAATCTCGCCATCGGAGAAACATACACATTGACCATCAGTTCCGATATCCGCTCCGTTTATGGAAAGACTCTCGGAAACGAACAGATTTTCACTATTGAAGCTATCGCTGGAGCGGAATCAACAAAGATTCTCCCATCTGGAAAGCTCGAAAATCTCGGACAGAATATCGTCGTCCTTTTTAATATTCCGATGGTTCCACTGACCAATTTGGACGCGAGGGATAAACTCCCTTGTCCGCTTGAAATTACTCCGAAAGTGGAGGGAAAATGCAAGTGGACCAATGGAAATGTTCTCGAATTCATCCCATCTAAACCGCTGGAGATGGCGACGAAATACCATTTGAAAGTCTCCGATGTTCCGGGACTTCTCTATCCGCTTATAAATACGCTCGAGGATGATATTGTCACACCGGAACTTTCCGTTTCTGTCGCTTCTCTGGAATTCGATCCCAAGAACGGAATCGAGCTTATTACGACTGCACCGGTAAGTGTTTCGGATCTTCTTGCGAATCTCACTCTCATAAAAGGAAAGGATACGATGCAAGCGAATATCGTGCCTGTAAAGAACAAGGACAATAGAGAAAGTGAAACACATTTTATCGTTGCTTCTCTCTCTGTTTCATTTCTGTATTCCACCGATTATCGTATCACCATCAAGAAAGGTTTGAAACCAAAATACGGTACTGAGTCACTCGTGGCGGATTATAATGTAACCGTTCGAGGATCGGATTTTCTTTCCCAATCTCAAGTATATCAGAAAATGTACAATGCTTCTGGAACTCTTTCCGATACTCGCGAATACAATAGTAAATATGGATTTCCTTTCACCGATCTATTTCCTACGGAAAAGGTTTTCTTTCGACAAACTTTTATGTCGGAAGTCAGTTTAGACAAGAACCTCTTCACTCTTAGAACCGCTTCTGGAAAAACGGTCGATTTCACCCTTGCATACGTAAAACAACCGAAGTACGATGAACACGGAAATACCATCGGCGAAGAAGAGAATAAACATATGGTCGATGTTACTCCGACGGTTTCTCTCGAAAACGGTACTATTTACAATTTTGTCATAAATAAGAAAGCGAATAATTCCATCCCATCTGATGTAGTAAAAACCTATAAAACTGCACCGAAATTTGAGATTCTCGGAAACGCATTTCTAAGTAATACTGAAACTTGTATTTATACCAGTACGAATCTGGATACGAACGGGTTTTATTCTTCTATGTATGATTCATTTCGGACGATTCCTGTTTCCAAGATCCACGATCTAATCGTCGATGGGCAGATGGATTGGCAGACCAATACTAAGACCTATCGCTGCGCTCAACGTCCGGGACAGATAAATTATATTCTCGGAACCCGTCTGGAACCGCGCAAAGAATATTCCATTACCGTTCCTGCAACTCTCGAGGATATTTACGGAAATAAACTCGGAAAAGACGTATCATTTAAAGTGAAAACTGTTGATATCGCTCCGAAAGACATATATCTCTATTCGTCTTTGAATAAACCGGTACAGATTATCCCGAGCAATCTTCCGATAGTTCTGAATCTTATGTCGATTAATGCTCATCAGGCAAATGTAGAGGTGTGCGAGATGGACGCGATTGGTTACAGGGATTATCTGAGCAAAAATTACCAGAGTAATTATAATCCAGTTTGTACGAAAAATATAAAAAAGACTATTCCGCTCAAGAATCGTTTCTGGAACATAACTCCGAACAAGTTCGATGTGGAAAAAGATATTCTCGGCGCTGCGAGTAATAGTCCATTTCTCCTCGTTCGGGCTTCAGTCGGCGCTTTCAATAGTGTATCAAATGGATATATGGATACGGAACGGGAATTTCTTCATGTTTTTATCCGGTCCAATCTTGCTCTCGTTCTCGAAAATGCAAATAATACGAAAATCCTCTTCGCACCGAGTTTCGATGGAAAAACTATTCCGTCAGATCTGATATTCGATACCTATGTGAGCAATTATCTTGGAGTATTGGAACCGAAATCATTTTCCATTAAATGGAATGCGACGAAGAATTATTATGAAGTTTCCGACCCGGACAATAAACTTGAATTGCTTATCGCCAAAAACAACCAGTTTTTTGGAGTTTTAAACAAGGGAAGTGATCAGGTTTCTAATTATGATTTCAAATACATAGCCGGACAAGATAGTTATACGAAAGATTATCTCTATCTCTATTCTGATCGTCCGCTCTACCGAGCGGGAGATACAGTATTTTTCAAAGGTCTTCTCCGACAGTTCAACTTCGACGGATACAAGAGTTCTCCAACCAAGACTGGAAAATTGAAAGTCGTGGATGAGAATGGAATCGTTCTTACCGAGATGGATATGAAAACCGACAAGAACTCTAATTTCGACGGATCATTCGTCCTCCCGAAAGATATGCCACTTGGGCATTATCATTTTGAATTCTATGCCGGAATCGATAATATTTTCGTTTATAATAATGGCGAATTCTATGTGTTCGCTTATAAGAAGCCAACTTTCAAAGTGAATATCGCGGCCGATAAAAATGATGTTTCCATCGGAGACAGAGCTCAGATTTCTTTTTCTTCCGAATACTATTTCGGAGGACGGCTCGTAAATGCGGATTACAATTATTCCGTCCTTACGCAATCGTATTTTTTCAATGCCAAAGATTACCAGGATTATCAGTTTGGAAAAGGATCTGATTATTTTAATTGCATCTACTGGGGATCTTGCGCTTATGGCGATAATCTCGTTCTCTCTTCGACTGGACGGCTTGATAATTCCTGAGAAGCAAGAATCGAATACGCTTATCCGAAAACGAACAATACCGATACTACCGTCGGAGAAAAAATATACACCTACAATATCGAGATTACCGATCCCGATACCCGGAAAACTGTTTCCAATAGCACAAGTCAGATTCTCCATACGACTGATGCATATGTCGGGATAAAAGTTCCGTATTGGAATCTAAAAAAAGATGGAGTGAAAGTAGCTGGTGTGGTGCTCGATTATGATGCAAAAGGACTTTCTGGACGAAGCGTGAAACTAGAGCTCTGGAAACGAGAATGGAAGGAAATAAAGAAACAGGGGGTTGATGGAACTTTTTATAATGAATCCAGTATAGAGGAAAAGAAAGAATCCGAGAAAACCGTTTCTTCAGACAATAAATGAGAGTTTAATGAAACATTCACCACGCTTGGCGATGGAGAATATGAAATCCGAGCGATGTATACTGGAGCAAATAAACAGACGTTCATTTCCTCGTCCATTCTCTATATATCAGGAGAAAATACGGTATATTGGAATGACGGAAATAATTCTGTAACCGACCTTATCGCCGATAAAACTATGATGAAAGTCGGAGAAACTGCGGCATTCACACTCAAATCTCCAGTTTCAAATGGAAAAATGTTCGTAACTATCGAGAAAGACGACGGAGTTCTCGATTCTTTCGTTCGTGATATCACCAGCACAACCCCTCGAATCGAAATACCGATAAAAGAAAGTTATGTACCGAATTTCTACGTGAAAGTATTTCTCATCGGGCAGGATACTAGTGCGAAATTGCCAGTATTTAAACGGGCACTTGCAGTAATGAAAGTCACGACCGATCCAAAGAAACTTTCTGTAACGATAACTCCCGAGAAGAAACAGTATCTCCCCGGAGACAAAGTGAAATTGACCATTGCTGTAAAAGATAACGAAGGGAAACCTGTTATCGGAGCGAATGGAAGCATCTCTCTTGTAGATGAAAGTCTATTAGCGCTTGCGGGGAATCCTCTCAAGAACCCTTTTGCCTTCTTCTATGATATGAAACGATATCTTGGAATCGAGACGTATATTTCTCTCGTGAATCTTATCGAGAAACTCGAAGTGAAGGACGTTTCTCTTGGGGAGAAATGAGGAGCGGGCGAGGGAACGAAAGGAGGTTCGAGCACCAAAAAGCGCGGAATTTTCAAAGATACTGCCTTCTGGCAAGCCGACTTTATCACCGATAAAGACGGAAAATATACAATTATTACCGATATATTACCGGATAATCTCACAACTTGGGTGGTTGAAGCGCTCGTTTCGACGACACTCGGGAATCGAATCGGGCTCGCAACCGAAAAGATTATGACGACAAAAACCGTGGTGATAAATGAAAACCTTCCACGATTCCTCGGTTCTGCTGATATGGTTACTTTTTCTCCGGTCGTATTCAACAAGACTGGTCGTGACCAGAGTTTCGATGTGTCCATAGTAGCTGATAATATGACCGTAAAAAGTCCGAATCGAACGGTATATGTCAAAAACGGCGAATCTTATATTGTACCATTTGAAGCGATGATTGCAGATATTCCTCTTTCTACTACGGAACCGTTCTTCAGTAAAATCACATTCAAAGCCATAGCGAAAGATTCGGGTGAACTTGATGAAGTAGAAAATATACTTCCGATTACTGCAACTTCTACCAGAGAAACAGTTGCGACTGTCGGAAAAACTACTGCTAGTGCAGATGAGAAAATCCAACTTTCGAGCGATATCCGAAAGAATGGCGGTTCTGTGACTGTTAGTTATGCAGCGAGTTTATTACCAAATATACTTTCTGGGATCGAATATCTGAAATCATTTCCGTACGGATGTTCTGAGCAACGCACTTCGGCAATCATGCCGACCGTGTATTTGAAACAGTTGTACGACAGCGTCAAAGTATCGTTCGATCTCAAGACAAAAACAGTGAAAGAATATATTGATCAATATCAAGGATACCAGGAACGAAGCCTTGACACAGTTATCAGAGGATATCTCGTAGAGATTAAGAACTTCCAGCGATTAAATGGTGGATTCGGATATTGGATAGACAGTCAATACGACGATTATCCGCTCACTATTTCCCTTGTTTCGGCACTTTCCGAGATTCGCTCCATCGGATATACTCCGAACGATACGATGATGGAAAGAGCGATTGGATATCTGAAAGCAAAATTCTACGAAAATAAACGACCGTATTGTTTCGATAATAAAGATTGTGGTTGGGATATATCCGTTCGGCTTGCGACCATCGAATCCATTCTTGATAATTCAATCCAAGACTACGAAGCGTACAAGATGTATAAACTTCTTTCCTTCGATAAAGCCGACAGTTTGACGCAAGTTAATCAAACTCGCGTACTTGCCAAGCTTCTCCGAATCAATTCCATTTCCAAAGAAGAAAAAAATACACTCCGAAAACTCGCAGACGAACAAATAAAATCTATCATTTCCAATGGCCTCGTGTATAATCCACGTGGAGCATTTCTCGGAAGTTCTCTCGCAGGTTCACGGCTCACGGCGACGACGAGATTCATAGAAACTCTTTCTATTATGGGACCAGATACTCTGAAAGAATATGGACAGATTGCCGACCAGATGGAACGATGGATAATCGGTCAGAAACAGAAGGACGGAAGTTTCGGTTCTACTGCTGATACTTCGAATGTAGTTCGTTCTCTCGCACACGTTATGCGAGCAATTGGAGAACTCCAAGATGTGAATATGCAAGCGAAACTTTCACTCGATACCACTCCGATTGACGAGAAGGGAATTGACAAAAAGAACAAACTTGAAATATTTTCCAAAGTGATTGATCTGGATAAATTTCAGGACAATTCCAATCTTCATCTCGAGCGCACCGGTCAAGGAAATCTCTATTATGATATTGCTATGAATTACCAGATTCCCGCGAAAGACGTGACGGCTCGCGATGAGGGATTCTTCGTGGAACAAATGTATTACGATTACGATACTTATAAGAGTATCAAAAAAGCGAAAGACGAAGAATGGTTGAAATATACAGACGGAACTATTGATTTCAAGGATTTGAAATATCCGAAAGAAACCGTCACATATCTGAAACCACTGGAGAATTTCATAGTCGGAAAACTCGTGTATGTGCATAACCGGATAATCACCGGAGAAGCACGCGATATGGTCGCATTCGAAGGGTTTATCCCATCCGGATCTGAGCTCGTAAATCCGGATTTGGGAACGGAAAATGTGCAGAATACCCAGGAGTCTATCTTCGAACATGAGGAATTCCAGAACGACCGCTACTTCGGAACGCTTCGAGCCATGGAAGTCTGAGTCTATACCTTCGGATACTTGATCCGACCAACACATACAGGAACCTATCAACTCCTTCCTTCCAGAGCCTTCGAGTTCTATCATCCTGAGGTATTTGGACGAGTGAATGGGAAAATAGTGAATATAAAGTAGTTAGTGGAACTCTCGGAAAAAATCTGCTTTTCAGAAAAATCCCATGCGAACATGGGGTTTTTCTTTTCTCGGGACTTTCTTTTTTGTACTTTTTCTCTATAATTCCCAAAAATATTTTTCTCTTTCTCTTTATGACACAAAATTCTCCGCATATTCTTATCCTTTCTGGACCGTCAGGAGTTGGTAAGACGACCGTTTGGGAAGCGCTTCATACGAAGCATGCCGATTATCTGGAAAAGATTGTCACGACTACAACCCGTACCAAACGCGAAGGTGAAGAACACGGAAAACATTATTATTTTCTCCCCCGTGAAGATTTCCAATCCGGCATCGATTCGGGCGATATGATCGAGTACGCTTTGGTGCACGGAAATTATTATGGTTCGACTTTTCAGGAATTGGAACGGATTGTGAAACTCGGGAAACATCCGCTCTATATCGTGGATCCTCAAGGAATGGTTCATCTGAAACCGCTTTTGGAACACAGAGGGTATACTGTTCAGACATTTTTTCTCCTTCCTCCGTCTATCGATGAGCTCAGACTTCGTTTGTCGGGACGCGGAACGGAACAGTCCGATCATATGGAACTCCGTCTCGCAAATGCGCTTATGGAAATGGAAGAACAGGATTTCTACGATCACAAGATTATCAATACCACTTTGGAAGAAACTCTCGAAACGCTCGCCACAATCATTTTTTCCAAGTAATCTCATTTAAAAAAAGAACCGAATTATTCGGTTCTTTCTATTTGTACGCCCAGTTTCCCAATCTTCCCGATGATATCCTCATATCCTCGTTCGATGTATTCGACATTGGTGATGAACGTGTCGCCTGTGGCGATAAGTCCGGCTATAATCATAGCAACTCCGGCTCGTAGATCCCAACTGGACACAGTCGCTCCGCGAAGATGTGTCGGTCCGAAAATGAGCGCTTCGTGTGGATTCATAAGTGCTGGATGTCCTTTCATTTTCTCGAGTTCCACGAGGAAGTTGAGTCGTCATTCGAACATTATTTCCTGAACTCGGGAAACTCCTTCCGCTTGCGAAAGGAGTATGCAGAACACGGACTGGAGATCGGTCGGAAATCCAGGGAAGATATTGGTCTGGAATTTTACTGCTTTTAAGTGTTCGCTTCGGAATACACGGAGTGTGTCGTTTCCTCGGTCTTCGAATCGTACTCCGACTTCCTGACATTTTCCGAGAAAACTCGTGAGTCCGGAAATACAGGCATGATGGATATCGATATATTCCTGACTTGCGAGTGCTCCGAGAACCACAAAAGTTCCAGATTCTATATAGTCATGAACGACAGAAAATTCTCAAACAGGATTTATCTTTTCTACACCGATTATATCGATGGTATGATCGTAATTAATAGTAATATTCGCTCCCTGTTTTCGGAGAAAATCGACGAGATTTGCTACGTGTGGTTCAATGGCGGCGAGGTGGATCTGAGTGTGACCGGAACGCAGAACATTGGCAGTTATGAGGTTTTCTGTAGCGGTAACAGCAAAGCCTACCGAGAGGTTTTTATCCCCTTCCTGGAGTTTCCCAGAAAGATGGATACTTTCATCGCTGTCCATGGAACTGTACCCGATTTCGCGAAGTCCGTTCAAATGCTCATCAATCGGACGTTTTCCGATATTACAACCACCTGGAAACGGAATATCTACCGCACCAAAACGATAGAGAAGCGGAGAGAGAAGCAGAATAGAAGCACGGATTTTCTTCATAAGTTCGCGATTCATTCCGGTGAGGGATATCTTGGACATATCCATAACGAGGGTATTTTCCGTGAAATCCACCGTTACGCCGAGACTCTTAATAATTTCCAGAAGCGAGAAAATATCTCCAATCCGAGGAACATTATGAAGTGTTACTTTTTCGAGCAGGAGGCTTGCAGCGATGAGCGGAAGTGCCGCATTTTTGGAACCGCTTATTTCGACAGCTCAGGAAAGACGTTGATCTCAGGTTATTTTAAGCATAGATTCTTATGAAGAAATAGGAAAGAGAAGATAATATGAAGAAACGAAGAAAACTCAAATGTAATTCTCAAGAAACCTCTGTAAATTTATTTTTCACAAGATCAGGAATCTCCTGAAAAACGGCATAATAGAAAATAGTGTGTGGCTAAAA
>PCUR01000052.1 GCA_002771035.1 Candidatus Gracilibacteria bacterium CG12_big_fil_rev_8_21_14_0_65_38_15
ATAGGTTTCAGAAATATTCGGGATATCGTAGTTAATCATATATTCGAGAGCATCTATGTCGATTCCACGAGAAGCGATATCGGTCGCAACCAATACTCGAGTCGTCTGTTCTTTAAAATTGGAAAGTGCCCGCTGTCGATTGTTCTGGGATTTATTTCCATGGATCGCTTCGGCGACGATTCCTCGTCCCACGAGGAATTTCACCACTTTGTCCGCTCCATGTTTTGTTCGGGTAAATACGAGTACATTCTTGATTTTAGGATCCTCAAGAAGATGAACGATAAGACTGTTTTTACTTCCTTTATCGATGTGGTACACAAACTGACTGATAGTCTCGGCAGTCGTTGAAACGGGAGTAATCTCGACTTTCTCGGGATTCCGGAGAATAGTTCCCGCAAGGGTCATAATCTCTGGTGCCATAGTCGCAGAAAAGAACAAAGTCTGACGTTTTACCGGAATAACTTTGAGAAGTTTCTTAATATCGTTGATAAATCCCATATCAAGCATCCGATCTGCTTCATCGAGAACGAATATCTCAATGTCCGCGAGTGAAACATATCCTTGTCCCATAAGGTCGAGAAGTCGTCATGGAGTAGCGATAAGGATATCGACTCCTTGTCGGAGTCGTTCGGTCTGATTTCCTTGTTTTACTCCACCAAATATAACTGTCTGATGTAGTCCGGTATATCGTCCGTACGCTCGAAAACTCTCCTCGATTTGGATAGCGAGTTCTCGGGTCGGAGTAACGATGAGGGTTTTTATTTTACGTTTTAACCCCCCTTTATCCCCCCTTGTCATGGGGGTAGTGTTTTGTCCCCCTGATAAGGGGGAAGGTCGAAGACCAGGGGGTTGGTCTTTTTTTGCATAGAGAAGCTGGAGAATTGGTATAGCGAAAGCGGCAGTTTTACCAGTTCCCGTCTGAGCACATCCGAGAAAATCTCTTCAGGAAAGAATAGTCGGAATAGCAGCTGCTTGAATGGGTGTTGGTGTAGTATATCCTTCGTCGTCGATAGCACGGAGTATAGGTTCTATAATGGGAAGATCAGAAAAAAGCATGAAAAAGTGTTTATTGAATAGAGGGGCATATAATATGATTAAAATGCGAGATAGCAAGTAAAAATAATAGCCAAAATTGGCTATTATTTTCAGATGAGCGATACTTTGTTATAAATTAGATTCTGAACCGTATTTCTTTCGAAGTAATGCCCATTCTCCTGGGTCTTCTGGACAGTTCATCCAGATGTCAAAGTTTCCGCCATGTGCAGAGTCTTTCTCTTCTCATTTTGGATCGAGAATCTTCTCGACCGTAAATTCGAAACTCTTATTCGGTGTAATGATTTTCACAAGATCATGGAGATCGTATCGATTTTTTACTTCGACACGGCACATTTTACGAGTCGCATTGTATTCACGGATGATTCCAATATAGTCTTCTTCTTTGATTTCTCCGTTTTTTTCAAACCAAATTCCCTTTTCTCCGGGGTTTCCCACGAGAAATCCTGGGGTATATCCACGGTTCGATATAGCAAATACTTCTTTTGCAAGCTCGTCGGCATCGTACTTTTCGCCTTTTTCTACTGCGTCAAGAGCCCCACGATAGGCTCGTCCAACTCCAGCAAGATAATTGAGGGTTTTGCTTCGTCCTTCCACTTTAAATGACACGACTCCTGCATCGGCAAGCTCTTGCATATAAGAGAGGAGACAGATGTCCCGTGAATTCATAATATATGTTCCGTATTCATCCTCGTCGATTGCCATAATCTCCCCTGGTCGCTCTCGCTCTTCAAGGTAGAATTCCCCTTTGAGAGGGATATATTCTTCTGGTCGTCCAGTGGAATCGTACAAGTCTGCATCAGTTACATCCCGTTTGAATACTTTATATTCCCATCGACAAGAATGAGAACAAGTTCCCTGGTTTGGATCTCGGTGAGAGAAATAATTTGAGAGGAGACATCGTCCAGAATATGCCATACAAATAGCTCCGTGAACAAAGAATTCTATTTCGATATCGGGACATTCTTTATGGATTTCCTGAACTTCCTTGAGGGACAATTCTCGAGAAAGGATAATTCGTTTGATTCCCATTTTCTGCCAGAATTTCACCTGTGCCCAGTTCGTGTTATTTGCCTGAACAGAAAGGTGAATCTCTGCATCTGGATACTCGGTTCGAACCATATCGATAAGCCCCGGATCACTCATAATATATGCGTCTGGTTTCATCGCCTGCATCTTCGCAAAAGATGCCATAAATGGCTTCAATTTCATATTGTGCGCATAGATATTCGCCGTAAAATAAATTTTCTTTCCACGACTGTGACAGTATTCTACCGCTTCTGCGAGATCTTCCCAAGTGAATTGATTCTCTCGCGCTCGAAGCGAAAACATAGGAACTCCGGCGTAGACCGCATCGGCTCCATAAGCGATAGCATATTTCAGTTTCTCAAGGTTTCCCGCAGGAAAAAGAAGTTCGAGTTTCTTGGACATAGAATAGTAAGGAAAGGAATAAAAAAAATCTACCAAGATTAATGGTAGATTCACACAAGAGTATCTTTTAAAGATATTTATGCACACTACCGCCCAAAAAGAAAACATTCTGGGGATTATTCAAAAGAGTGTGCACTATTTCTTTGAATGCAGGTATTGTATAGAAAAGAGTGAAAAGTCAAGAAAAATTCATGAAAAGTAAGCTATTTTTTATTCTTATTCTCCTACCAATTCATATAACCCCTCCAAATCCAGTATCTTCACACCGAGTTCTTCCGCTTTGGCTTTCTTGCTTCCTGCGTCGCTTCCGACTATGAGATAATTGAGTTTCGGCGAAACAGAGGTTCGAACCTCCCCATCATTTTGCTCGATAAATGTATGAATTTCATCACGGGAAATACTTTCGAAACTTCCGGTCACACAGAAGGATTTTCCGTTGAGACCGGTCTCTTTTTTTTGAAACCGGTCTCCCATTACTATAACAGGATGAATTTCATGAAGCAGTTTCATAATCATCTCTCTATTTTCCTCGAAATAATAAACGATGCTTCCTGCTGTCGCAGGTCCTACGTCGTGAATCTGTTCAAGTTCTTCATAAGTGAGATGAAAACATACTTCTCCTATCAACTCTCTGTTTCCCATTATTTTCTCATTCACATACTTCGCGAGAAGTTTCCCGGTCTTCCGTCCTACTTGCGGTATTCCGAGCGCCACGAAAAAATTGGCGAGTGGCATATTTCTGCTTGTCTCGATACTCTCCAATATATTCTGGAGTTTCTTTTCTTTGAAGCCTTCGAGAGCGAGAATTTTGTCGCTCCATTCTCCGAGATGATACAAGGAAATAAAATCCGTAAGGAATCCCTGTTCTATAAAAATATCGATTATTTTATCGCCGAGAGTCAATATATTAGCACCGTGTTTTCCAGCAAAACTCTTCAGAGCTCCCGAAGTCTGCATAGGACAGGTTGCGCGGGCAGGACAATAAAGAGCAACTTTCCCCGCATCTCGGACGAGGGGCGTTCCGCAACTCGGACAAGCGGTCGGCGGAATGATAGATTTCTCGGTTCCATCGCGCACTTCTGCGATCGGTCAGATGACTTCTGGAATTACTTCCCCGGCTCGGACGATGAATACTTGATCTCATTCCATTACTCATTTTTTGGCGAGCTCGTCATAGTTATGAAGTGTGGCACGACTCACAGTCACTCCTCCGACATTTACCGGTTCGAGGATGGCAACAGGAGTTATAACCCCGGTTCGACCGACGGAATGTACTATAGCAAGGAGTTTGGTTCGGACATGTATCGCTGGGAATTTGTATGCGATCGCATAGCGTGGATGATGTTCGGTTGTCCCGAGCATATACCAGAGCGAGAGACTATTAAGTTTGATAACAAGTCCGTCGATTTCGAAATCGAATACAGGACGAGAGAGAGTCAGTCGATGGATTTCGGATTGGAGTTCCTCCAGATTTCTGGCGCTGTATATATAAGGAGTTTTGGTAAATCCAAAAGATTCAAGGAGCGAAAGATAATCGCGATAGGTTGTTATATTGAGGTCTTTTCTTCATTCCTCAGTTTCTGCGTACGGAAAACTATAAGCATAAAAAGCGAGTTTGCGCGATGCAGTGATAGTATAATCGAGTTGTCGGAGACTTCCCGATGCGGCATTTCTTGGATTGGAAAATACTTTTTCTCCTGTCTCCATTCGTTCACGGTTGATTCGTGTAAATTCGGAAATAGGGAGTACGACTTCTCCACGAATCTCGACTTCGCGGGATGTAAATGGAATAGATCGCGGAATACTCTTAATCTGAAGTGCATTAATAGTTACATCTTCTCACTCCACTCCATTTCCTCGTGTCAGCGCTCGAACGAGCTCGCCATCGCGATACGTGAGTGAGAGTCCGAGACCATCGAACTTCAGTTCCATCGCATAAGAGAGTGGGAAATATGGAATACCATCGTTATTTCATATTTCGAGATTTTTCTGTCTCAAAATATTCCGTATTCGTCCTTCAAAATCGGCAATATCGTTTTCGTCGTAGGTATTGTCGAGCGATATCATCGGCCAAGTGTGGAGTCATTTCTGGAACTGACTCGAAACAAGCACATCGATACGTTTCGTCGGAGATTTTATGTCCCATATTCCGTATTGTTCCTCGAGATTTTTGAGCGTTTGAAACAATCTATCATACTCGCTATCGCTTATTATAGGAGATTGTTCCGTGTAATACAGTCGATTATGTTCGCGTAGAATCTCTTGAAGCGAGACAATATCGGATTCTGACAAAGACGAAATACGAGAAAGAAGCTCGGTGGTTTTCGAAAGAAGCTCGGAGATTTGCATATATACAGTATCCTCGTAAATAAATTACGCCGTATAATACAGAAAACGGAGAGAAAATCAAGAAAGTCAGATTCATAAACCGTCCGATAAGAAAAAGAATTTGGAATAATCTGTTTTTCGCACAAATAACCACTTCATGGATAATTATTTAAAACAATGAACTTGCAAAATCTTTTGATTTATATAATATAAGATTATACTTCTCTCTTGTGGAGACTCTTCATTAAAATATCATCAAAATTTGACATTTTATGAATTGTGTGTTCTAATGCTTTTCGCTTCAGGACACCCCATAAGAAGCTTCATACAATGGGGATTTATACTTTATTCTTTTTCTTTTTTCTTTTATGAATACACAGAAAATACAAACGTCTTCAAACGTTAAAGGGTTTACATTGGTGGAGCTTATTGTGGTTATTACGATTCTCGTAATTCTCGGTACGATTGCATTTTTGAACCTCGGTGGTATGTCAGCAACTGCCCGAGATTCTCAGCGAACTTCTGATCTCAATCAGATTAATCAACAGATTATGACTCTTCAAGCAAAAAGTGGTATGTCCTATGTAAGTATGGTAAGTGGTACAGGATTATCACTTTCAGGTGTTTCTATCGCTGGTACAGGAGTGGCAGTTGGTAGTGATTATGCAGCTGGTGATGCCAACTATACCGTTCTTGGAATCGACAAAACGAAGATGTCAGACCCAACCTCAGCTGGAGCTACTAAATATAAGATGGGAGCAACTACTCTCGTAGGAGGTGCTTACGAACTCGCAGCAACACTCGAAGAAACAAACACAGCTCTTGTTATGGGTACATACCGACCAAGAACGAGTACAAGTGCGAGTGGTACTATAACTGGTACTGGTACAAATACCATTATTCTTGGTGCGAGTGATATCGGAAAGTTCTTTAGTAGAGATACTATTGTCGCTGTAGCCACCTCTTGAAATTATACAGGAACTATTACGAGTCTCGTAACTGGTACTGCTCTTACTCTTGGAACTGCAACAACTCAAGTACTTGCAACGTGAGGATTTGTCTATCTTGCTGATCCAGAATCTTCTGGACTTATTGGTGCTCTTGGAGCTCTCGATACAGCAGTTACAAATAAAGGTACTGCTCTTCCTTATTAATCCACAGAATCTCTTCCCTAATTTTTCAAAAAAACCTCACTCACGTGAGGTTTTTTTGTTTTGGTTTGAGTTTTCTCTTATTTGAATATACTGTCATGAAATACTTTTTCCTGTTTCTATGCCTCCACAAAAGAAAATCTGTCTCATTCACGATATGTTCCTGTATCGCGGCGGTGCCGAGCGTTTCAATATCATGTTCGCCCGAGCACTCGGGGCCGATCTTGCGGCGCTTTTTTTCAGTGCGGATGGACTCGAACCTACATCTCTAGAATTTACAGGAAAATCTATCGCATTTGGTGAAAATAAGTATACGGGTGGTTTCCGTCAGATATATTTGAAATACCGGGTTCTTTTCCATACGAAGTTCCTCCAATCGTACGATACGGTCATTTTCAGCAATGATTCCCTTTCCGCCATCCGCAATGTCCGAAAAGACGCGAAGAAGATTTACTATGCACACTCCATCCCCCGCTATCTTTTCGACCAACGGGAGTTCTATTACCGAAAAGTTCCGTTTCTCCTCCGTCCCGTTTATATCCTCATCCGAGCGATATTCGAACAGATGTATCGAAAAGAATTATCGATGGTGGACGAAATCTATGTGAACTCCACGAACCTTCAGGTAGCCATGAAACAGTATCTCGATCAGGAAAGCCAGATTCTCCATCCGCCAGTGGATACGGATTATTTCATACCAACGAAAGAAAAAGGAGATTATTACATCAGTTTCTCGAAACTTTCAAGTCTGAAACGTGTAGAGCGCACCGTCGAAGCATTCCGGGAAATGCCTGAAGAGAAACTCCTCGTCATCTACGGCGAGAACGATCCGCAGAAAGATGAGATTATAACTCTGGCAAAATGATACGAAAATATTACATTTCTCACTCTTACTAACAACAACGAGCTTCCGAGATACATTGCCGGAGCTATTGCCACCATATTTATTGCTCGAAACGAAGACTTTGGAATGGTTTCACTCGAGTCTATGTCCTGCGGAGTTCCAGTTATAGGAGTCGATGAATGAGGAATCCGAGAAACTATCATCGACGGAAAAACTGGAATCCTTCTCTCTCCAGAAGCCACCAAAGAAGAACTTATATCTGCCGTACACAAACTCAATCTCGAAACTGCTCTTACTATGAAAACTGATTGCATCGAACGTGCCCAAGAGTTCTCTCTCAATGCCTTCGAGAAAATCGTGCGAGAGAAGTTTTTATAATGAATATTAATTGGAATGACCTTTATGAGCAAATACTCTAATACAAGGTAGATTCCCGCCTCCGCGGGAATGACAGAATATTTTCCAATGCTCCCCGAAGGGCAGTGTCCTCTAGAGGGACAAACATACCCATATTCCATATTTAAATTCTCTATCTATATGCTTAAATCAATTTCCAAAAATATCCACTTAATCCTCCTCAGAATCGCGAGTCGGTTCGGGGTATTTCTGGGAAAATGCATCATATCCGTGAAAAAACCGAAGAGTGTCAATCTGAAGAAATTGAAAACTTTTTATCTCAATCGCTCTGATCGAATCGGGGATGCGATTATATCAAAACCTTTTATTAAGCTTCTCATAGAGTGGCTCCGAGCGAATGGATGCACAGCCGAGATTGTTATACTTACTTCCAAGTATAATCGTTTCCTCCTCCAAGACCTCGAAGATACAGGAAATAATATTCGTGTTATCGAAGAACAGAAAAATATCGATGATTATGAGTCGAAACTTTCTCGGATGATTCTGAAACATATGCAATTTCTCTCTCAAACTCTCTCTTTCCGATGGAATCACGGGAACCACCGAGACGAACAAGTACTTTTTCTCGACATGGGAGGCGGGGATTTTAATACGATTCTCAAATATAAAGAGCTCCACAATCCCATTGTTGCCGGACCGAATATCTTCTGGGGATCGCATATCCTCGATATCGCACTCCCCCACTCCTATGTTCACTACTCCAATGTCAATCTCATCGAAAGTTATATAGAGATTATAACGAAAATATTTGCACAAGATGATTCGTTTCGGGATTTCGTATACCAAAATATCGGAACGTTCTATAACTACAGTCAGGAGATAGAAAGGTCTGGGATATGTCTCTTTGTCGGAGTGAAGGAGTTTCGAAATCTCCCGATACGAACCTGGCAAAGGATTATAAACGAAGTTTCTCAGGCATTTCCCGATGAAACCATTACTATTCTGGATGATCACACAAATATGCTTTACAACATATTTGCACAGGAATCATTTCCATCCAATGTTACGCTCGAGAAAAATACCTATTCTCTCCAGGATTTTACCGCGCATATCGCTCATTTTCAGTTTGTTCTTGGAATCGACGGAGGAGGAATTAATATGGTAAAATCGCTTACGAACAGCTGTTTCATAAACACTTTTGCCCAACCGAATGTCTGGTCGGGGTTCACTGGAAACCTCGAGAGAAAAGTAACCAAAGGACAAAACAACTGGTACTCTAGCGTTTCGGAAATCCCACCATATGGGCAAATAATTTCTCATATGCACAAAACTTCCTTCTGGCTTCCCACCTTCAATATAGACGGAAACCGCGAACTCTTCAAGGATTTCGATACCGCACTCCTGATTAAAATTATCCGAAAGTCTCTGAAGAAATAACGAATTTTTGCTTTTTTACGAGAGGTATGATAGGATAGTGGTATATTAATTTTTAATACCCATCTTATGAATCCAGAAATAAAAAAAGATCCTCTTGAAAAAGAAGAAATGAAGAATAAGAATACTGACACGAAACTCAATACGGAACTTGAGAAAAAAGATAACAGTCTTGCTGATGGAATATATCTTATGGCAACGACAGAGATTAACACTATTAAAAGCGATTTTTCTGCAGATGAACGAGATAATCTCGCATATAACAGTAAATTTACCGAAGCTCAAGAGAAACTTACAATCGAAACAAAGAAAATCCTTTCTGAAAAAGGAACACCAGAAGAAAAAACAAAAGCATTGGAACTTGCTTTTGAAAAATTCCAAAAAGAAATACGTAGTATCAAAGGGACAAATGAAGCACAAGATGCTCAAAGATCAACAAAACAAGCGGAGAATATACAAAAAGACGGAAAGAAAAACGAACAATTAAGTCAGAGTTTCAAGGAAGCTCTTCTCCAGAAGAGCCAAGAAGTTATGGAGAAAAAAATACAGGCACAGAAACTTATTGCAGAAAAACTCTGAGATAACGAACATAAAAACGCTCAGAAAGAAGCAATAGATTCGATACAATCAACAAGTGCCTTCGGACCTCCTGGAAATCTGGAGAAAGGAAATTCCAAAGTGTAAAAATAAATAAAACCCCATTCAAACGAATGAGGGATTTTATTTTTCAGTTCTTATTCTCCACTTCCGACAATCACTTTCGCATGACGAATTACTCGTCCATGAAGTGTATATCCTTTTTCAAATTCGGTGATAATAATTCCTTCTTTTCCAGGAGCTTGACTCATTACTTCGTGCTGTTCAGTGTCCACTTCTTGTCCATGAGATACAAATGATTGAACTCCCATAGTTTCGAGTTGTTTGGTGAGTCCTTGGAGTGTTGCTCAGATTCCTTCCGTCCATTTCTGTTCAGCGATATCTGCTGGAACATTAGCAAGTGCTCGTTCGAGATTATCGACCGTCGGGAGGAATTTTTTTATGATATTGGCAGTCAGAAATGAAGTCATCTCGACTTTGTCCCGTTCCACTCGTTTAAGGAGATTACTGTAATCCGCCTGAGCACGAGAAAGAGAACCACGAAGACGTTCGAGTTCTTCTTCGGCCTGGTAAATCTTACCAGTTTCCAAATCTCCTTCTAACTCAGCTTCCGCTTCGGTTGCATTATTAATCTCCTGCTGGAGTTCCGCTTCGAGTTCGAGATCGAGAGTTTCATCAGTATTTGTCGTGTCTTTTTTTGTCATAACGTTTTGTTTAAAATATAATGAAATTATTTTCTAAATATCAGAGTCAAAAATCTCCTGAAAAACGACCACACGGCTTCGTTAAATCTTTTATAAGGTCCGGTGACATGTGAAATTTGTCATGAAAATTGACGCCATAGCGCACCCTTGTGGTGTCATCGGAGTGAGCTGTACTGAAATAGTACAGCGAACGAGACTCGGAAATTTGAATGCAAAGTTCGCGTTTTGTAGAGATTTTTATTTCTTTTTGCTCAGTTGTTTCTTCATATCAGTATGAATAGTATCAAGTTGTTTTTTCGCTTCGTCGAATACACGAGCAGCTACCTTTCTTCCTTCCTCGATTACATCAACACCTTCTTCACGAGTTTCCTTGATAAGACTAATTCCCTTCTGTTTCACTTCCTCGAGAACTTCCATTCTTCGATTATAAAGATCAAGAAGTTCCGCTTCTATCTCGTCTTTTTTTTCGAATCCTTTCTTCTTCCATTCTTCAAGTTTTACTTCTGCTTCCTGTTGAAATGATTCTAATTCTTTGAGAAGAAGTTCTTTGTATTCTTCGATCCGTTTTTTATTTTCTGGAGAAAATAAAGCTTCCTGTGCCATTTCGAAAAGATTTCTATGGATATCAAGAAGATTTTTCCCAATATTATTACAACGATCTTCTCCTGGAGCGAAATCTTTTTCGAGAGCTGCTGGAGATTTTTTATTAAACTTCAAGGCTATGAGCAATCCTGCTAGGTAGCCAGCACCAAGCAAAAACATATTTCCTTTTTTCATAATCCGAAAAGTTAAAATATAAGAGTGTTATTAAAGTTAAAATATAAGAGTGTTATTAAAGTTAAAATATAAGAGTGTTA
>PCUR01000054.1 GCA_002771035.1 Candidatus Gracilibacteria bacterium CG12_big_fil_rev_8_21_14_0_65_38_15
GTGATATTTTACGAAGTAATTTTTCTACACAACCTGCCTATATTGTACACCTTAGGTATATATCATGACAGAGAAAAGAGGAGAGTTTATTTCATAGTTCTTAAGGGAATCTTTGATTCATGGCTCGTAATGTTTCTATTAATTCTATACTTGTATCTAATTCTCATATTTGAATGGACTTTCTGATAAGCTCTTTTGCTCAATTTACAACTTCTTGTTTATACGTACTGATAAGCTTAATGTATATTTCTAGTATTTCATAAAGTGAAGCACACTGTTCTCGTGATGATGGTCAGTAAAATCAACCCTCCTCTTCATAGGAGTCGTCTCACTTATCTATAGCGACAAATAAATTGTCCTTAAGTATTTTTGTCGATTCTAAAGCCTGATTCATGGTTTCAGGATCTCAAATATTTATAAGTTCTATGATATTATTGGGACTCAAACGTCCATTAAATTTTCTGGCAATATCTAATATTCGTTCTTTGGGTCACCTAGTGTCTAAGATAGTGAGAAGTTGATGAGAGAGATATCAGCTCATTTTTTTGTTCTCTCTAAAATTCTGAACAATTTCTAGTGCTTGTTTAATAACCTCTCTATCTCAGAGTTTAGCAAGGCTTTTACATAAATCTATGCTATCTTTTGGAGTCTCCCATGTATTATATTTACTTTCCTTCTCTAGATATTCATAAAGACAATGCAATGCTCATTCAATAAATCCTTTGTTTCAAGTGTAAATAAATTTAATATATAATCTTCATGCTTCATCGATCCTTCCTTTTTCTAACAATACATCTATGCCAAAAAGTATTGTATTTTGTATTTCAGGATCTTCGTTTCCCACAAAAGCCTCATAAAGTCTTTCTACATTATTAAAGTCCTTATTTTGTAAAAAAACTTTAACAGCTTCTACTATTACTGCATGAATAGCTATATTATTTTTATTCCGCGCAAGATTTTCAAAAATCCATATTGACCGATCGAATTCTCTATTTTTTAGTAACATTTTTGCTCACCATTTTGCAGTATTAATGGCTTCAGAGTTTTCATTCCCTGCAAGTTCTTTATAAATACTTGCTGCTTCATAATATCTTCTTTTTGTTAGTAACAGTTTTGCTTGAGTTCAAGCAAAACGAATTGCTTTAGGGTTACTATTATTCGCAAGTTGTTCATAAATTCTTTTGATATTAAAAAAATTTGTATCTAATAAAGATATATTTGCATCTAATAACATCTCAATTCCTGATAATACAACATCTAATGTATTAGTATTGGAGTTACTCGCAAGTACTTTATAAATCTCTCATGCTTGAGAGAATTCTTTTTTTTCTAATAATCTTCTAGCCCCTAATTCAATGATGCTTAGTACATGCATATTTCTATTTTTTGCAAGAGCTTTATAAATTCTTCATGCGCAAAGAAATTCTTCTTCTCACATAAGCAATTCTGCTCATTTTATAGCAGTATATGCTGTTTTAACATCTTCACTTTCCGCAAAGATTTTATACATTTCTCATGCTTCGCAGAATTCCATGGTTTGTACTAAAATTTTCGCGCGATCTATCGCTGTCTGAATAACTAGTGGATTCTTGCTTTCCGCAAGAATTTCGTAAAATTCTCACGCTCAATAATTCCCCTCTTTTTGTAGTAGTTCTTCAACGCCTGTTATTGTTGCTGTTAATACTTTTGGATTTTCATTATCAACAAGCAATTTATAGACATACAGTGCGTTATAAAAATCCTCTTTTTCTAACATTTTTTTTGCCATACCTATTGCTATTTTGATAGCCAAAGGGGTTGCAATTTTAGTTATAATTTCAGGTTTATCTTTAATTTTGGAAATAATTATTTTAGTAACCTCATTATCACTATACCCAACAGTCCTCACAAACCTTTTAGTCAACTCAAGTCTTTTTAAAACCTCACCAATATCCCAATTCTTTACTTTTTTAATATATTCCTCCGAAAGCTTTGCTATCTCAGGTTTTTTTCGTGCTTCCTCAGGTAATTTATACAATATTTCCAACCCCATAAAGAAACTTTCTCCAAACATATCATCCCCCTTCATCAACCCTTCTTCTCACAAAAATTTCTCTATCTCATCCCATTTCTCATCCTTTGCCAGCATTTCGCCATAAAATAGTACCACTGGGCAAAAGTCTCTCCAGTCGTTCCAGTTTCCGAACTTTTTCTGATCTCGGAAATCATAGATTTTCTGGGATCATTCATTCTTTGGCATCTTTGAGAGATATTTCGCCAGAAAGAATTCGTAAAACGATTTATGGATAAAATCATATTTCCCACCTTCTGTACCCTTAAAAAGAATGGAAAGATTTTCATCGAAAAGATCTGGGTCTATCTTAGGATTTTTATTGTCCGAAAAAATATCGAAAGCGTGTTGTGCTAGTCTATCCATACACATTTCAAGCATTGTCTTGTTCTTGATAGCACCTTTATGCTTTGCGAGTACAAATCGCACAGCATTCTCATATAGATCAGCTTTTGTCTTAATCTCTTTATAAGGGGAAATCTCATATTTCTCCATCCAATCTTTGTCTTTATCGGTTGTACTCGCAAGAAGGACGATAAGGTTCAAGAGAAGCGGATTTCCTTTGATTTCATTTGCAAGTCCTTGTCATTCTATCCATTTTTTCACCTCCATTTCCTTTATTTTATCGTCTGAAAACCGAGATTCGATATATGTATCCGTATCGATGGAATCGAAATACATGGTGCAGATTTTTTCACTAGAATTAAAAAACTCCGAGTGACGAGTCGTTATAATACATCGTCCACCAAAACTATTAAATAAACTCTTTATTTTCTCTCTCGTCTCGGCTTTTGCTTCATCCAGAGCATCAATACACACAAAAATATCTGCGTTATCGAATAACACATCAAGCAGATCGAGATTGTCATCGAAATCCTTTGCCTGAGCGAATTGTATTTCAGTACTCTGTTCCAGAGAGAAATTTTTCACGAATTCCGAAAGATACATAGATTTTCCTTCCCCTACATGAGCTCGGATAATAAACTTGGGGTATTTTCCTCCTTTGTGGAATAAGTCTGGATCGAAAGTCTTGCGCACAAGAACTTTGTTCTGTCGATTATCATTTTCTTCAAAATCTTGTTTGTTTTCTGATTCCTGTTCCTCCTCAAAATAGAGTTTTCTTTCCAGAATTGCCTTTTTATTTCCATTCTTAATAAGCGGATCAAGAGAATTTCCTTGCAAAGCCAGAACTTTTTTATAGACAAGTTTCGTCTGTTTCAGAAGATCATAAAATTCAGTCTGTCATTCTTTTGAAAATAGCCCACTTTCCTCATCGTTCCACAAAGCTTCCCGACTCACAAAAAGCTTCCGGAGAAGAGTTTTTATCCTCGAATCCTGAGTATTCTGGAGAATGAGAGTCTTTTCTTCGTCAGATAATTCTTTACAACTGTCCGAGAGATAATACCCCTCCAAGACAGAATATTCCTGTTGTTGGATGAGGTTGGCGAGACAGAAGGTTTTTAAATATTCATTGTCTGAATCCAAAAAAACCTTATATTTATAAATTCATTTAATGAAACAGACATTTAATTTATTTTGAAAATCGATAATGGAACTATGATCTAATCGAAATTTCTTTACAAGATCTTTATAATTTTTTGGAGTTACTAAGATTTGATTTTTTTGATTTTTTATTAATCTTTTTTCAGAATTATATTCAATATATAAATATCAATCTTTTTCTAATTGTTTTACTGCAGAATATGGTGATATTTTTTCGTTTTCTTGAGCATTTAGGAATCATTGACAGTATGATCTGTTTCATAATATGACTATATTTTGTATTTCTCTTTCATTCTTTATAAATTCGTTTTTTATTCTTTTTATTAAATTTCAAAAAGTAACGGCACAGACCGTTAAATCTTCATCAAATGACTTTGTTTTATCTGATCATGGTAAATTTATTCATTCTGATACAAAAACTAAATTCGGAAATCTTTTTCTCATTTTTTCAGATTTCAAATCTTTCGCGCTATTTATTACTCTTTTTGATGATTTTTCCGTATCATCGAAGATTACTATCGTATTTCTTTGCGAAAATATGTTTTCTAATGAGGAAATTAGCTCTTTTGGTTCAACTTTATCAAATTCTGAATAACAAGGTATTTTATTTGATAGAGTGTGAAATTCCACTTTTTCAGTATCTGTGTGTCAAAATTCTAGTTTCTCTATCAGTTCGTTATATCTATCTAAATCTTCTCCTTTTTCGTGTGGATAATGTCTTATTAAACTCACTCTTATTTTTGCTTCTTTTTCTTTTAGTACTTCTTCTATTTCTTCTGGTGATATTTTGATATTCTCATTTTCTAAAGCATTGCCTACATTATCCTTCGTTTCTTTCACAGCAAAAAAAACCTCTGGAGAATGTGAGGATTTAACTAAATTTCACTGATTTTGTCATTCTATTTCTGTATTCATTTTGAATAAATGAGGTATTTATGTCTTTTTATTATACCCCATCTTTCTATTTTTTACAAAAATTCACTAATAATATTCATTAAATCTTCTTAATCGTTCCTATTTTAAGATTTATTTCTCAAATTTTTATGTAAAAATCAGTTATACTTCATTTACAGACAATTGATAGTTGTTCAGAAGTTTTTTCCTCAACTAATTTTAATAAGGGGAGTATTATTTTTCATAACATTTCATTCTTATTACTTGTGTAGCTTGAAGCTGGTAATTCCTTATTTGATATCTCTTCTCAGATATTTTCTAGAAGTTTTGATACTACTTCGATTGTAGTATTTTGAGATGGAATATTTTTTGATGTTAATTTCTCTCAATTAAGATAAATTTTATTATTAATCATATCAAAAAGTAATCAATCATTTTCTTTTTCTATTAATTCTCAGTAATCCCCTAAATAACTATTTCATTTATTATCTTTATAAATAACCTTATTTTTATCGACATATTTTGAATAAAATCAGTCTGAAATATTTTGCTCTAAAACTACTCCGTCACTACATTCTCAATCATAATGAGAACTATATTCTATTTCAGTATTCTGATATATATTTTTTAAATCAGAAATAGTTTTATCCATGGTATTTATTGATATTCAAGGTTTTGTAACAAATAAATATCATCAACCTAATTTTCATCAATAAATAGGAACAATTCATATTTTTTCTTCATTATTAATCTTATTTCTATTAAAAAAATAAACAAAATCATCTCAAAAAGAATTTTGCTTCTCAATCAATGAAATTGCATATCTATATTGATTAATAACATCAATAAATTCTTCAATGATATTGGATTCATATCAGTGTTCTAGATTTTTTTTAAGTAAATAAACACTTTTGATTCAAAGTATGCTTATAATTTCACTCAAGCTTTTATAAATAGAATTTTCGTTACTGTATTTTCAAAATGAAATATTATCAATATTCAAGTCTTTTTCTTCAAAAAGCTCATTTTTTATAAAATCTCCATATAAATCATACTTCTTACTTTGTCATCTTTTTAATTCTTCAATCTTTTTTGTATGAGTAGGAATTCCCGAGAAGATTATTCAATAATCCATTGTTATATCTCCTGTAATAGAGGTACTCTGAAACTTTTCATAAATTATTTGATGAAACCTTTTAATCTCATCCAATTTATCAATTTCAATATCTGAATTAAATTTCTCAGTAAATAAATATGTTGGGTATTTTGTTTTAAAAAATACATTTAGAGCACTGTGTCATGCTGTATTTCAATAAGTTGAAATCATATCCAATTTCCAAGAAAGTGAGGATATTTCTTTGAATATTTCCGATGACAAAAAATCATCATATTTTTGAATAAGTTCTTTTTTATCTATTTTTCATATTAACAAATAAATTCATATTGCCATTAAAGATCAAGCTACTCAAGAAAATCAAAAAGAATGTCATCTTGTCGTTTCAGATAAAAAACTAACATCAAATCAAGAATTGAATGAGTATTTTTTTAAAACTTTACTCAATTCAAATATGATTTTTTCTTTTTCTGGATTTACTTTTATAAATTCAAAATTATCAAATTTTTTATTTGAAAAATCATAAGAAATAACGTTATTAATGTTTATTACATTATCCGTTCTTTTTTTTATTCAAATATAACATTTTAATGGAACTTTGGATTTTATTCTAATATAATCTGATCTATGTCATATTCAACCTGGTCCCCACGACATCGAAAAACACCCACTTACCACCAAATCATTTTTTGAGAAGAAATCTCGGTACACATCTGGGAATTTTTTCTGGAGTTCGGTGCTATTCATAGTACGACTATGTAAAGAAAATAATGTCTTAAGTATAGTAAAAATGAGAAAGAAGCAACTTTTTTCATTTCTTTTGACAATCCCTTCCTTTTCCATACAATGGGCGCACTTTATTATTTATACAGGAGATCTATCATGATTGTATACACTATCAAGAACGAATCCGAGTCAAATGAGAAACTCATCCTTCGATATAAGAAGATGTTTTTCCAGACTCGTGTAGCAAATAAGCTTCGAAACGGGCGATACGCAACACGAGCTCCGTCTGCACGAAAGATTCGAGAAAAGGCGATTATTCGTCAAGTGTACCGCGATATCAATGAAAAAGCACGAGCGTAATTTCTCTGAAGTTTTTCAAATCCCATCCCGAGTTAATCGGGATGGGATTTTTTTGCAAAAAAAAGAAGTATATGTTACTATGGAATAAATGGGAGAGAATCATAATTTTATGGCTCTTTATTCCCGATAACTAACCTCTTTGTATATGATATCCCGAAAAGTCCGAAACAATGCTTCCATTTCCTATTTTTTCCTTGGATGGCTTTTCTTGCTTGCGAAAAATAATCCCAATTTTGCCGATCCGTTTATCAAACAGCATGCAAAGATTGCCACTAAAGGACATATCCTATTCTTTGTAACCTATTTATTCTATTCTCATTTTCTGAGCGGTTTTTTTTCTTATTCCATCCCTGTTCTCCATATAACCGTCGACTACTGTATAAGTATTGCTTTCTTTTTGACACTTACTCTCTTTATTATTCGAGGCGTATATAAGGGACAGAAAGACGAGACCGAAAAAGATATGGAAAATGATAATAATACATTTTCGGTACAGGGATGTACTTTTCAGTACACTGGAGTTGGAGAAGCGCAAAGAACTTTGCTTCTTCTTTCTTATATCCCGTTTCTTTCGATGATTATCGAGAGAAAATACCAAAATATCGCCACGAGTACGGGAGTGCGGGTATCTTCCATTTTTGGATTCGTTTATATACTTTCTTTCATAAACGGAGGTTTCGATTCACTTTCCATGATTCTTCTTTTTACTGGGATACTCGCTCTCGTTTTCCTAGCGGCACGTTTTTTCTTGAATGATAGTTATGTTATTCCTGCGCTTTTTGAACGTATTCCGGGAATTGCTTCCATTTATGAGATTATTCGTTCTGTTCCGTCGTATCTTGCGGATATGGGAGAGGTAATTTTCGGAAAAAAAGATTCTATTTCTTTTGCAGATCATCTGAAAAATACCCAAGAAAAAGATAAAAATTTTAGAGACTCTCTCGAGCAATATTTTACCGATGAAGCCCTTTTATTCAAGCCATTTTGGATTTTCGTTCCATTTTTTAATCTTATATTTCTTCCGAAACTCTTTACAAGCCGGACGACACGGTATGTCCTCGCTATAGGACAAGGTCTTGTTATCACGCTTCTCGCGCTTTGCATCGGATTCTTTTATTCGTTCACTTCGCCTCTTCTATTATTGCTTCTCTTTCCTATATTCTACGGTATTTCTTCTATCGGAGAAGATGTATTTATTCGAATACCTCTTTTGTATGAGATTTATGCCCTACTCAATACTGTGACTTTCGGTCTCCTTAAAAATACAAAACGTCTCCAAACAGTACAAAAACAAGATACAGCAGTAAGTTTCAAAATGAATTAAATACTTTGTCAATTCGCTTTTTTGACTCCATTCAAAGGATATAGTAAGATGGTTACACCAAATAAATATTTCATACAAAAACACATAACATGAATCTACAACAAATACCTCCTACGGATGTTATTGATATTCTCGCTCTCTTGGATAAGGAAGAGTTGATAGAAGATACTCATTCGGTACATTTTGAGATAAAAGATCCTTTGAATCAAATCGAGGAACTTTCTTCGGAAGTTATTATAGAAAATGCACAAGAAAAAATAGTAAAAGAGTCTCTTTTAACTCGATTTCGTCGTTCAAGCGTTCCAAAGATTCAGTTCGTATTCTACTATCTCAGTATTTCCACTATTGTATTCGTCATGCTTTTTACGACGACCAATTGGAATTCTTATTCTACCGTACTTTCCGCTTATCTCAATCCGCAAGCACTTATGAATTCCAGAGATGATATCATCTCTGTACTCGATAAATCACAAGTTATGGTCTATGCGGATAATACTGAAGTTATAGAAGCAATTAACGAGGAAGAACAAACGAATATCAAGAAGAAACTCGAGGAAAATAATATGACTATCCGGGAAGATCGATTTTCTCCGAAACAACTCATTTCCAGGGATGTAAAAATCAGCATCAATCTCGATATAACTCCGTACGATAATCGAATTATTATCCCAAAAATCGGAAAAAATATTCCACTTGTGGATGTACGTCTCGGTGCATGATTCGATTTCGACCACATGGAAAATATTTTCATGCAAGAACTCGAGAAAGGAATTGTTCGTTACCCAGGAACTGCAAAACCATGAGAAGTAGGAAATAGTTTCATATTTGGACATAGTTCCAATTATCCATGGATAAAAGGGGAATACAACAGTGTTTTTGCTCTTCTTGATGAACTCACCTTCGGAGATGAAATCATTGTTTACTACAACCAGAAGAAATTCACCTATATCATCCGTGAGAAAAAGGTTGTAAAACCAGGAAATGTGAAAGTTCTCGACCGAGAGGAAGGGAAAAAAGAAATCTCTCTTATGACATGTTGGCCAATCGGAACAACCATTAATCGTCTCATTGTATTTGCAGAACTTCAAGAAGAAAAATAATCCATAATTGTTCATTCATATGTTTCCTTCTTCTTATACATTCCAGTACAACCCGGAAAATCTTCATACTTTTTCCTATGTATTCAGTTTGGACGATACTTTCGTGCCTCTTATTATTCTCTGAATAATAGTATTTTATGTATGTATCTATTTTCTCGCGCCCTATATTTATAGTTTCTTCATTGATCGCGAACAAAAACAGGTAAAGGAAGCGAAGCGTAATATCATAAAGAATCTCATCCTTATGAAAGAGGTACAAGGAGAGCTCGAGAAAGAAATCGAACAGTCGCTTCTCAATATTACGCTCCAAGGGAAAGGGACATAAAATAATAAAAACCTCCGAATTTCGGAGGTTTTTATTATGAGAGTTCCACTATCCATTCTTCTATCTTCCCTATCTGACATCCTATTTCCAGAAAATTTCCGTACATCACTTGAGAAAGTGTTGTAAGATTTACTTTCTCCGTTTCCAAAAGATCTTCGATAAGCTCTTTCTCAACGGAAATATCGTTCAAACTCACGGTCGATACGACTCATGAATTGATTGCAGCGAAAAGCGTTTTCACATGTCCTGGTTCACGTGGCGGTGGAATAAAACAAATCTGCTCCCGTTTGGATTTATAATCCTTCGTAGAATAGACGAGATTCCGAATATTAGTCCCAATGGTAACGGGAGCGGTTGCAAACGGAACAACGAACCGATTCTCTTTTGCATCGAAATATCCGAGCTTTTCGTAGAGTTCCCGAATGAACTGAACCTCTTCACGAAGCGTACAGTTCACGATATGGATTTTCTGCTCATCTGTAAGAGCTTTCTCTACTATTTCATTAAATAATTCCAATTCCTTTTCTCCTGGATAAACATCGTTCCAAAGTTTATAGTCTTTCTTGAATTCAACCCGGTCATTCCGAAACTCTTTCAATACTTCCGCAAGATCAATAATCATAGGCGACGAAACATCATTCGCAATTTGAAAGAGGTACTGGTTATCAAGTGGTTCGGTATCGCGAATGAGAGTGATAGAATGTGAGAGAACTTGTTTCATAAAAAGCTATACCAGATTAATTTAATTTGCATTGATGAGTATATTTGTTTCTTCCGCTTGACTCTCGGAACTCAACCGCCACACTTTCAGTGTGTCTGGGATTTAGACACGACCTCGTAAGCTTCAGAAACCAAATATACTCATCTTTTATGTAATGTGACTCATTTTGGTATTATCCGTGATGATATCCGGTATTCTTGCGAATCTGTTCGACTCGATAGATTTGTTCGAGGAGAATAAGGAAAGCAAGTGAGTGGGGAAAGGTCATTGGAGAAAAAGAGATTCTTTTGTGGATAGAAGACGCGAGGATCGTTTCATCTATTCAGTATGCTCCTCATACGAGGAAAATGACGTTTGGGTGGGTTATTTTGGATTTTTCGACCATTTCGGAAAGTGATTCGGTAGAAAGAATCTCGGATCCTATATCACAATAGACGATAAGTCACTTTTGTTTACCGAGAAGTTCCAGAATCCGCTGACTTTCTTTCTGACGGATAAGTGCAGGATTTTCGGATTTCTCCGGTTTGATATTTTTGACTTCGACTATTCCTTTCAATCGACGGATATATTCCTCGACCGACTCACGAAAATGAGCAAAAGAATCGGAAACGGTAATGATGGAAATCATAGAACGAATGGTTATAAAAAAATCCTTTCGCTCGAGCAAAAGGATTTTTATATTATTTTAGGAGACCTCTGCAATATTTAGAATCTCGTGAAAAATGATGAAATTTGTGTGAAAATTGAGAACCGGAGTGAAGCGTACGACTGTACGGAGAACGAGGAAACGGAGATTTGAACGCAAAGTTCGCATTTTACACAGATTCCTTTACTGAAACGAAGATATCTCGATACACTCGTCCGTCAAAACCTGTTTTACATTTCTCCTGAAAAGAAACCAATCCAGCTTTTGTAGCGAAAAGTGTGAAATCATGACCTTGTTGTACATTTTCACCAGGCCAAAATTTATTTCCCTTCTGTCGGATGATGATTCCTCCGGCAAGTACTGGTTGTTCACCGTATACCTTTACTCCAAGTCGTTTTGCGACCGAGTCTCGACCATTGGCGGTCGAACCCATTGCCTTTTTATGAGCCATAGTAGAAAAAAATTAATAATTATAGTTATTTTAGAAAGGTATCAGGTATCAGGTATCAGGTATCAGATTGGTATTTTAAATTATTCCTTTCTGATATCTGCCGTCTGATTACTGATAACTATTATCTATTGTTAGCGAATCGAGCAAAAGCTTTATTTGCCTCAGCCATCTTGTACGTTTCAAGTTTTTTCTTAACGGCATTTCCAGTTTCCTGAGATGCTTCGATAAGTTCTTGAGCAAGAAAGTTAGAGAATTCACCACCGCTCTTTGATCGAGCAGATTCAAGAATCCAACGAACTGCGAGTGCAAATTGACGTTTTGGTTTTACTTCCTGAGGAACTTGGTAGATAGATCCACCAACTCGCTTTGGACGAACCTCGATACGAGGCATAACGTTTTCGAAAGCTTTTTCGAAAACTTCCTCTGGATTCTCATGACCTTTTTGCTTGATAGCTTCAAAAGTATTGGAGAGAATCTTCATAGCAAGAGTTTTCTTTCCCTCTTTCATGATGTAATTTGCAAATTTAGCAATTCGTTCGCTCTTGATTGCAACGGTAACATTTCCTTTCGTACTCATAGTTTAGTTATTAGTTATTAGCTACTGATGTCAGTAAGCAGGTATTTAAAAGATGTGATTGCAACTCTTATTTTATTTCTTTGCTTTTGGTTTCTTTGCTCCGTATTGACTTCGACTCTGTGCTCGTTTGTCAACTCCTTGAGAATCGAGAACTCCTCGAACGATATGGTATCGAACTCCTGGCAAATCCTTAACACGACCTCCACGGATCATAACTACGGAGTGCTCTTGAAGATTGTGTCCTTCCCCTCCGATATAAGAAATGATTTCATATCCATTGGTAAGACGAATTTTTGCAACTTTTCGAAGCGCTGAGTTCGGTTTCTTTGGAGTCATGGTATATACTTTCGTACATACTCCTCGTTTCTGAGGACAAGCAAGATCAAGAGTTTTTCTCTTGATAGAGTTCTTGATTACCTGAAGAGCCGGAGACTTACTTTTAGTAGTCTTGTCTCGACGAGGGCTTTTTACAAGTTGATTAATAGTTGGCATACGAGTAGGGTGAAAAAATGATAGAGAAAAGAATATTAACGTTTAGACCATTGTGAAGCTTTACGTGCTTTATGAAGACCTGGTTTCTTACGTTCAACGATTCGAGAATCTCGTTTGAGGAATCCTTCATCTTTGAGAGATTTTCTGGCAGTTGCGTTTTCGAGAACAAGAGCACGTGCAATACCGAGACGAATAGCTTCAGCTTGTGAATGTTCTCCAGAACCTTCAACAGTTACTTGGAAATGGTATTTATCCTGTACTCCAAGAGTCTTGAAAGGAGCAAGAAGCACCGCGAAAAGGTCACTTCGATGAATGTATTCATTCATCGGTTTACCGTTAATCTCTGATGTTCCCTCGCCAGCAAAAAGACGAACTTGTGCTGTTGCTGTTTTTCTACGTCCGATTGCGTAAACGTACTTTTTATCTGCCATAAAATCTACTGATTAGAAGGATATAATTATATTTGGTTTCTTATTAAAGAGTGATAGTAGTTGGATTCTGTGATTCGTATCCGTGAGTTGCTCCATCAACGAGTTTTAATCGAAGCATCATCCCCTGACGAAGACGATTTTTTGGAAGCATTCCTGAAACAGCATGTTCCAAAATCTTGTTTGGTTTTTCTGCTCGAAGCTTAGAAAGTTTTACTTCCTTCAGATGCCCCATAAATCCGGAGTGAGTTCGGTAGAGTTTTGCCTCTTCCTTGTTTCCTGTTACGGCGATTTCTTTAGTGTTGATAACTACAACGTAGTCACCATTATCCATATGTGGAGAGAAATCAACACGATTTTTTCCAGAGATAATAGTTGCGATTTTTGAACAGAGTCGCCCAAGAGTTTGACCTTTTGCGTCCACTACGAACCATTTTCTTGAATCGAGAGGAATCTGTGTAGGTGTAAGAGTTTTCATAAATAGTTTGAAACGAATGGGTAAAATTAGAAGAGTTCAAGTTTAACAAGTTTTGCATTATCTCCTGTTCGGTACTTAATCGGTGTGATTCGAGTAAATCCAGAACTTTGTCCTTTATACTTAGGAGCAACCTGTTCAAAAAGTGCAATAGATGATTCTTTTGTAAAAAGATATTCTCCAGCTCGCCGGATAGCATTCATCTTATCTTGCTCGTTTGTCACCGCATTAGCTACGTTGATAAGCGTGTCAACAAAAGGAGTTACTGCTTCTGCTCGTTTCTCAGTAGTCATAAGTGACTTGTGAGTAAAAAGACTCGTCATAAGACTTCGAAGCATCGAATTTCGATGATCAACATCCTTTTTCTTGAAGTGAAGATTTTTTCTAACGCGGTGTCGCATAATGGTGAATAGTTATTGATTATTAATCTTAGCTGTAATTTCTGGAATTAATCATCTCCAAGGAGTTTAAATCCTCGTTCTCGAAGAGAATCTCGAACTTCTGTCATAGCTTTCTTTCCGAATCCTTTTATAGAAGAAAGTTTTGCTTCTGTACATCGTGTAAGTTGTTCGATAGAAAGAATATCTCCGTTAACGAGCGCATTGAGCGTACGAGGAGAAAGTCCCATGATTTCGATTGGAGTATATGTCTCTTTTTCGAGTTCTGATTTCACTTCTTGCTTCTCTTTTTCAATGATTTCTTTGATGTTTCCGATAAATTCTCCTTCAATCTGAAGACCTTCTTCATTGAAGAGTCCAAAGTAAGAAGTGAGCATATCTCCAGAGAATCGAAGAACGTCTTCTGGACTCATAACTCCGTTAGTTTTAACGGTGATATCAAGAGAATCAAGATTCGTCATTTCTCCAAAACGGATACTGGAAACTTCGTATTTTACATTCTGAACAGGAGAGAAGTTCGCATCGAGGAGAAGTACATGAACGTCTTCTTCTCGTTTCTTGAGATCTTCCATTCCCATGTAACCCACTCCTTTCTCGATTCGAATACTCATATTGAGTTCAAAACCATCTCGATCAATCTCAGTAATTACAAGCTCAGGATTAAGAATAGTTACTCCAGCACTTGTCTTGATATCTCCAGCTGTAACGATTCCTGCTTTTGATTTTACGAGGTGAACCCATTCGATTTCAGAATCCGTTTTTAATGCTACGAGATTTTTCAAATTGAGCATAACATCAAGGATACTATCCTTGATTCCTGGAAGTGTTGCATATTCATGAGTAATTCCTTTAACCTTGATACCAGTAACACGAGCTCCTGGAATAGAAGAAAGCATAACACGACGAAGGGAATTTCCGAGAGTAACACCATATCCACTTGGAAGTGGTCCTACTGAGAAATGAGCTTCATTTGTATCAATTGATTTTTTTATAATTTTGGGAACCCCGATAGTGTGGTGAATTATGTGCATATAACGTTGGTTATATAAATAGCGAAAAATAGAAACGGGATGACAAGTGTACGATTATTTTGAGTAGAACTCTATGATTTTCTGAATATCGATAGCTTGATCGAAATCTTCTTTTTGTGGAAGTGCTTTTACTGTAATAGTAAGTTTGTTTGTATCAACCTCAAGCCATTTGGCTGTAGTAATAGTTCCTGCAGAATTCTTTTTAACGAATTCTCCAAATTCTTCTACAAGAGTCTTGTAGAGAGGAGATTCTTTCATCTTTTCTCGAAGAGATATAACATCTCCCACTTTTACGCTGTAAGAAGGAATATTTACTTTCTGACCATTTACTTGAAAATGAGCATGCCCGACAAATTGTCGTCCTTGCATAATAGTTCGAGCAAAGTTCGATTTGAAGATAACATTATCAAGACGAAGTTCGAGAGTTCGAAGCATTGCTTCACCTGTAACTCCTTTTACTTTAATAGCTCGAGCATAGTAAGCAGCAAATTGCTTCTCACTTACGCCGTACATTCGTTTCGCAGCTTGTTTTTTACGAAGCTGTACTCCGAACTCGGAAGTCTTTCCGAACTTACCACCGAGAAGTTTTCGATGATTTTGAGAAAGATCATATTTTTCAGAACCGAAGAGGTTAATACCCTCTCTTCGGCAGAGCTTCATCTTAGGACCAGTAAAACGCATAATGTAAAAATGAGATTAAGAGATGATAATTAGAGTTTACGAACTTTTTTCTTACGACATCCATTGTGTGGAACTGGAGTAATATCATAGATGGCAGTAAGGTCTACACCTGAATTGATGATACCTCGAATAGCTTGTTCACGACCGGCACCGATTCCCTTAACGTACACGACAGCCTTTTCAAGACCGTGAAGTGTTTTCGCTTTAGAAACAGCACTCTCAGAAGTTATCTGAGCTGCGTAGGGAGTTGCTTCACGAGCACCCTTGAATCCAGCGCTTCCACCAGTTGCCCAGGAAAGAACTTGTCCATCCTTGTCAGAAACAACGACGTGAGTGTTATTAAGACTTGCGTTGATAGAAACCACTCCTTCGGAGATATTTCTGCGGGTTTTCTTAGAACGTTTCAAAACCTTTGCCATAAAATAGAGTTATTAGTTATTAGTTTTTTAATTGAGTGAAAGAATTCTTGGAAAATAATGAAATTTGAGTGCAAATCGAGACCCGGAGTGAACTGTACGACCGTACAGAGAACGAGGAAGCGAAGATTTAAGCTCAAAGTTCGCATTTTACAAAATTCTTATTTCTTCTTACCGGCGATTGCTACGGCTTTTCCCTTACGAGTACGAGCATTTGTTTTCGTTCTCTGTCCTCGAACAGGAAGTCGTTTCTTGTGACGCATACCACGATAACAGTTGATTTCCTGGAATCGTTTAATGTTCGTTGAAACTTCTCGACGAAGATCACCTTCGATAATGTATTTTTTTAATTCTTCACGAATTCTATCAAGATCTGTTTCAGAAAGAAGGTCGATTTTAGTAGTCTTCTCGATACCAAGGGTATCAAGAATAGTAATCGCGAGAGGTCGTCCTACTCCATAAAGATACATAAGAGCGATGTCAGCGTGCTTTCCATTCGGGAGATTTACTCCGGCTATTCGAACCATATATTAAACTAAAAGTTATAAAGTTATAAAGTCATCTGGTTATAAAGTTATAAAGTCATCAGGCTACGTGAGAACTTGATAACTTTTCACATTTGAGAACTAGTTTCCTTGTCGTTGTTTATGTTTTGGATTCTCGCAAATCACACGAACCACCCCCTTTCGGCGGATTACGGAACAGTGATCACACATTTTTTTAACAGATGGACGAACTTTCATAAAGAAAAAAGATAGTAAATATTCGTATAGTATATATAGGAGCAATTTATTTCTTACGGAAAACGATTCGACCTCGAGAGAGATCATAAGGTGTAAGTTCTACAAGAACCGTATCGCCTTCTATAAGATTAATGAAATTTTTTCGCATCTTACCAGATATATATGCTCGGATAATCATCCCTCCGCCCCCAAAATCATCTGGAAGCTTCACTTCAAAAACAGCGCCGGGGAGAGTTTTAACGATGGTTCCCTCGACTTCGATTTTATCTTCTTTTTGTTTCCTAGTATCTTGGTCGTTACTTCCCATAGGGATAAGTCAAAAATGAAGAGAATTAAAAAATGAGCTCGCGTATTGTATAAAAAAAAGTAGATATTGCAAATCTTTTTATAATTTTCTTTTCGGACAGTCTTTTTGGGAAAAATCTTTTAAAGGGATATCTTTTTTCGTTTCATTATAATTTGAGCAATCTTTTGATATACTTCTGGATGTTTTTTGGAAAGTTCCAATATAGCATAATCCATGATAACAACAAGTCGTGTATCTTCCACTGCTTTAACGGTCGCTACACGTATCTTTGGAGCAGCAGGATCAAATAGTGCCATTTCTCCAGCAAGCTCACCGAGCCCAATATATCCAAGAATCTTTTCTCCATCGGAACGATCTTTATATGCTTTAAGAGAACCTTGTTTCACGATATAGAGTGCTATAGCATCATCTCATTCATTAAAAACACTCTCCCCACTATGAACAAATCTTTCCTGACAAAAAAGCGAGAGTGTTTCTTTTTCAGAATCGCTCAAAGAATTAAAAAGATCGATTGAATCGAGGATAGCCATAAGAGAAAAGTTAAGAATTAAGTAGAATAATATAGATTTTAAAGGAAATGCAAATTATTTCACAAGCACTGCTTTAATTCGTCGCACTCCGGCTCCCGATGCTTCTTCTTTTTGAATTTTGAATATTCCCATTCCGGTAGTCGTTTCGATGTGCGGACCTCCACAGAGCTCTCGAGTATAGATAACTCCATTGGATCCGGTCATAGTATATACTTTCACGATATCCGGATACTTCTCCCAGAAACTTCCGACTACTCCGGAAGACTTCGCCTCTTCTTTTGGAACCTCTTTCATAACCATAGTAGCATCTGCGCGAATAGCGTCATTCACGTAGTCTTCCACAGCTTTCAATTGCTCAGGAGTTACTTTTTCTCCGTGAGTGAAATCAAATCGGAGACGTTCGGTGGTAATGTTCGATCCTGCCTGCATAACATGGTCGCCGAGAACTTTTCTGAGTCCTGCCAACAAGAGGTGTGTCGCTGTATGAAGCTCCGTCGTCTCCGTCCCGGAATCTGCAAGTCCTCCCTTGAACTTCCCTTCGGAAGCAGTTCGAGAGAGTTCCTGGTGTTTTTGGAAGGCTTCGTTGAAACCTGTTTTATCGACACTGAGTCCTGCTTCACGAGCGAGTTCTTCGGTCATCTCAATCGGGAAACCATATGTATCATAGAGACGAAAGGCTTTTTCTCCGGAAATAGTTGTCACTTTTTGACCGCTTCGTTCGAAAGCGATAGCAAATCCACGAACCAGTTTTTCGAATTCTTTGATTCCATCTTTAAGT
>PCUR01000055.1 GCA_002771035.1 Candidatus Gracilibacteria bacterium CG12_big_fil_rev_8_21_14_0_65_38_15
CAAAACGACGAAAACTCCTCAATTATCTTAAGAAAAAAGACAATGCTCGATACGAGAAACTCATCGCAGATCTCGAGCTTCGAAAATAATTCAAAAACCAAAAAAATACGACCGGAATATTCCGGTCGTATTTTTTTTGTCTGGTAAGAAAATTACGTTTTTTGCATTTTATGAAGAAATAGGGTAATATAGATTCGTTATCTTATTTTTTATTTTCCGTTTTTATGACAGAAAAACTCCGCACATTCCCCAGTGGAAAGCTTTATGCAGGCGAGATTTTTAAAGTCGGGAAAGATTGATTAAAGAAAATAATCAATCCCATTATCGAGATGGAAAAAGAGAAAATCGTGTGAAAACTTTCCGAATACAAGAATATTTCTTCTGGAAAAAATGGAGTAAATACTTTTGAGATGATGGCATTATATCAACGAACTATTAATATTATTAATAACAATGATAATCTAAAAATCGACGGACGTTTTTGAAAAAATATTTTCAATTCCTTGAAAGAAGTCCAAACAAAAATTGGAGTAGCGAGTGATGGTTTTCCAGGACCTGAAACAACTAAAGCGCTCATCGAATATCTGAATAAAAATATGGTTGATACTAGCTCAAAATCGGTAATTCCTGAAATAAAAGAAGAACAGGAAATAGATTTTTCCAGCGAACAGATAATTACCAATAAAGCTATCGCAGAAGCGAAGAAATGAATAAATATCAACGGTTCTTTTTATTCTTCTGGAGATATCAATAATATTGACTATGCTCTTATAAAACAACCGAATAATGAATTCTATCTTTGGGATAAACCGCTCAATGGTGTACGAAGTATCTTTAGATTGAATGCAGATCATAAAATTATAGGACTATATACCGTTAGTTCAAATAATCTTCTCTTGGATGGCAAATGAGAATATGTAGACTATATCTACAATGTGCCTCCTCCGATCGAACAAAAGTAAATTTTATTTATACTTCATTAGTTATTTATTTCCATCGTATGAAACGATTATCTCAAACCGCAAGTGCTATTACTCTCGGAATCGCTCTACAAACAGCGAATGCGGGTGAGAATTTTGTTCGCCCAGAACCGATTATTATCGGTTCTCCAGAATTTCAGAAGATATGTGAAGATGCGAAAAATAAGACGGGACTTTTGCTAGATGGTCAGGAAATTTGCGAAATTTCTGTTGATCAGGGAAAAACCTGGGTTTCTCTTGTCGAATTTCTCGCAGCTGGCGGGGTTCTTGTTGGTGTCGGAGTTTTGGCGTATATGATTCGGCGTCGTAAGAAGAAATGAGATAGAGAAGTAGATAGTACGGAAAAATGATCTGGAATAGTAGGCAATATAGAAATACCTGTTAATGTTCAGAAAAAATCAGTAGATCCTCATGAGTTTGAAAAGATAAAGAAACAAATGAAAGGAGAAGAGAAAAAAAATTGAAAAGTAAGAGAAATACTTGAGGATCAACGACAGTTTAAAGAACTGGTTCTATGAAAGATACGAACTCTTAAAAAAACAGGAGAGAGATTTGAGATCAATGGGAATATCGTAGAACGAGTCAATGGAGGTTATAAACTCATAACAAAAGAGGATGTGTTTGTTTTCGATTCAGTTGAGGAGTTTTATATGAAACTTTCAACTTTATATGGAACTTCGGCAGAGCAAATCGCTTTTCTAAATAAACTTGGTACAAGAGAGATAATCGCTCGTTTCAATAAACTTGCTGGCAAGGAAATTAGTGATACATGAATTCGTATAGTGAAAAATGAAAAGAAAGGGTTTGTTTTCGAAAAGAAAGTATCTGATGGAAGATGGGATTTAATAAAAACGGATAAAATCTCAGATGAGGAGTCGGAAAATATTCTGGAAAAAGAAAAACTCAGGGAAATTTTGGAAGAAAAATCCGCGAAAATTTTGAGAAAAATTCTTCGAACAAAAGGATGAGGGAAAATACAACAGTATATTGGTAGTTTAAAAAGCTAATTAAGAATTTTTCTCTAAAAATGGAAGGAAATAAAAACGAGCACTTAAAAGAGCTCGTTTTTTGTATTTTCTCCAGAAATATGGTACGATGAGAGAAATTATATCATTTTAATATTTAGAATTATGGCAGAAGTATTAAATATTGAGGATAAAATCAAAGCAGTTTCGGATACTACAACAGAAACAGAACTTTCTACTTTAAAAACAGAACTTTCTACTAATTGTCTTGCTCCAGAGAAACTTACAAGTCTTCGAGCTATTATTGAAGCAAAAAAAGACATTACAAATGAAACCAAAGTACAACTTCAAGCTCTTTTGTCAGAATGTCAGAAACCAGTAGAAACTTCCGAAGTCCTAAAAACTTCTTCTTTCGAACAGGTATTTTCAGAGACTCGATCAGAAATATTTTCAAAAGAAAATATTGATATTCTAGGCAAGATGATCGATAAATCTTTTGACAATATTAAACTTGACTCAATACAGCATGAAAATATTCGTCTTGGAATAATGGATAAACTTTTAAAAGACCCAGAAATTCAGAAGTTATTTGATATGAAAATAGGAGTTGTGGATATATTAAATAGTGTAGCAAAATGACAAAAAACAGAAATTTTAAAAGTTGATGAGGCAAATTCTCAAATGGAAGTGATTCTCAGAACCATAGCAGATCGCATTAATGTTGCAAATCAACCACTCTTGAAACTCATGAAAGATAAAGGAAATACACTTCCTGTAACGCTTCTCTCAAATCCAGAGGAAATCGCAAAGTATAACGGGGGAGAAGTCTCAAATGACATTCAAGCAATGAGTGAAATAAATAAGAAATCATATATCGAAAATCTCAAATGAAATGTTCATAAAATCGATAAAAAGATTTTTCCGATGGAACAAATAAAAGAACAAGGAATGAATTTTCTCGCGAATGCTCCAAGTTTTTTGGTAGATTTCTTTAAATGGCTTCTCTCATTTGATTTTATAGCAAAATTTCTTGGATATAATGGAACACAAGAAGAACGAGAATGACAGCTCGATAATGAACTCAAACAACGAAGATCTTTGGGTATACTTCAAGAATTCGGTCAAGTTTCCGATGTAAGAGAAGGAAAGATAGAAAATACAAAAAAATCTGGGAAATATTCTGGAGATATAAAAACTCTTGAAGGGAAAGATCTTTCTGGTATTTCTCGGAAAAAACTTACTCCATTTTTTCAGTTTACCAAAGAGGAAGGGGTTGATATAGAAACGAAAGAATTTTGGATGGGGGTTTTTAATGAGGGGAAAATAGTCGGAAAAAATAGTAAATGAGAGATAGAAGAATATAGATTAAAAAAGATAATTAACTCAAAAGATTTAGATAAAAATTATGAAGGATTGTATGAAAAATTAAATGATTTACTTGATGAGAAAAAGAAAAAAGATTATAAAAAACAACTAAAAATATGATCTGATTCATTGGTAACTACACAATTTACCATAACAAATGGTACTGAGAAAACATCATTAACATCAACAGAACAAATAAATAAGTTTCCTATTCTTGGAAAACTTACTCCAGAACAACAATCAAAAATCAGAATGTGATATGTATCTTGAGAATGGGCATTTAAAATTCCAGAGACAACTGAAGCTTCAGATAAAAATCCTATGATTATGGAATTTGCTACTCTTAATAAATTATTTAAGAACGAACCTTTATTTCAAAAATCTATTTTAGAACAATCTCATAAAGAGAAAGTTTCTGAAATTTCTTTGAAGGAAATATTGTCTTATAAAGACACGGCTATTTTAGCAATGAATACAGAAATTAATCCCGCTACTGTTATAGTGAGAGCAAATGATACACAGAAGGTTACTGAAAAAACAGCTTTAATGAAAGCATTTGAAAATGCTGATAATATTCCATTCCAATTTGGAAATGAATGGGTAAAATTTGAAAATAGCAAGCTTACAATTGGAGATAAACAGTTTGCTCTGGAGTTAAGTAATGGGGGATTTGTAAATCCTTCTGTATCCAGTATTGAACTTATTGGAAAAGATGTGAAACTTAGATATTTTGCTGGAAATGTATTTGTCCCGAGATCTAAAATTATTGAGTGAATTCCTGTATTAATTGGAATAGGAAATGGGTCTAGTAAGGAAATTTTCGGAGATGAAGGGAAGCTTATTATTACTCGAGTAGTATAAAATTATAAACTTTTAAAAAACGAGCACTTTTTGTGTTCGTTTTTTTGTGTTATCTTTTAAAATATGTTATGATAAAGGAAATTATATATATAACTATATTTTTATGACAGAAACTCTCTCTTCTTCAGAAAGACTTGAACAGAATATCCAAACGGAAAATATTAAAGAATTTCAATTTCGTGATAAACAGGAAATGGTACAATCACTTAAACAGATTGGACAGGAGGATATTACTGAAGCAGATCTATTATTTGACGGATCTATTCAGTTTAGAAATGAGGAATATGTAACTCTCGTCAAGAAATTGGAACAGCAAAAGATTGAAGAAAAAAAGAAAATTTTAAGTGAAGTCATTTCACTAAAAACAGCAGGAAAGGTGAATAAACTTAAGACCGATATTGATGCTGAAAAAAGAAAGATCAAAGAAGCACTCTCTGATCTCGCACCAGAAAAGATTATTACATCAGCAAAAATAATTGAAAAACTGATAGATTTTGTTAGCGATTCTGCACAAAAACAGATCTTACGAAGCTATGCCGGTTCTATCATACTTGAAACCTTGGAAAAACACAATGAGCGCATTATTATCAATGCTGATAAAATCATTACAATTGACTATATCAATCCTATTTCCCCAGCAAATACAGAGCTAGATGCCAATAAAATCGCTTTAGAGAAATCGCTCAATGAAACTATACAGAAAACTTCATCATTGCTCGATACTATCCGATCAGGAATACTTCTCCGTTCACAAGTAGAAACTGCTGATAAAAATAATAATACACAAACAATAATTGTGAAGCCAATATCTTCTCAAGAAGATATGCAAGCATACTTCAAAAAACTTGAAGAAAAAAAGACGAAAAATGAATCTCTTACTATTCAAGAAGAAACATTTCTACTATCACAAGAAGGTTTCAAAGATTTTCAGAGTTTTGCAAAACCTCAAGATGTTGCAAAACTTGCTCAAAAAGTTAGTACAGACACGTCAGTATTATCAACTTCGCAATTCACAGGAGATAAAATGACATCGTCTGTTGGAGAGTGAATCGGTCAGATTGGTGGAACAATCGGAAAGATTGCTGCTGCCGGAGCCGGGGGTGGCATAAAAGCACTCGGTGATATTCTTGCATCCGCTACCAAGGAGGGGGGTGCTTGGGGAAGTCTCGCGGTTATCGGAGGACTTATTGCCGCGATTTGGAAGTTTGGTTTCTGGAAGACTCTCGGAGGAGTATTTGGTCTCGGACTTGCAAACGAAGCGGTTGCAGGAAGGTTGGATCTTGATTTTGGGAAAAAATCAGGAGATAGAGCGAGTACGGCAGGAAAACCAGCTCCTTCTCCTGAAAAATTAGGAACCGTTCAATCTGAACAGATAATTCAAACAAAAACAGAAGTAAGACAAGATGTAACAATACAAACAATAGAACAAACAAAATTTGATGCAATATTTGATGGTATTTCCACTTCTCTGGATTTTAAAAATCAGCCGATTCGTGCTCTTGAAAAAGCTCTTGAATGAGGTACGACCGGTTCCCTTGAATTGCTTTTTGGCAATATAGAACATATTGGAAATATGACGGGAAAGGAATTCTATGAAAAGCACGGACAAGAAGATATCCGAAAGATACTTGATTCGCTCATGACGAAGAAAGAATCATCTGATGTGACACTGAGTGATCTTTTTGTAAAGACTTCCCCAGTAGCGGTGGCAGTGAGTTCAGTAGTAGCTGAGGTATCAACAACAAATGAAACAGTTCCCACTACTCCAGAAGGCATGGAACAACTCGCAACGTCACTCGAAATACAAGGATATTCCAGTCTTTATATTCTCACTCGTGCCATTGAATTTGGATTTATTCCAAAAACACATGATCTTGCTTTTAAAGATGGCACCAATTCAGCCAAGACAGCTACTTGAAAATGGATATGGTATAAGATTGATTATGTTACAATGGGTGGACCACTCACAAATGGCACTTTTGATAGTGCGAGCAAGGCAAATAATTGGTTTAATGAGTATGTTGCAAGGGTACTGAAAGCAGATGTTCTTCTGGAAAAAACGGAGATTCAATCTCTTCTTTCCTCTCCAAAAAAACTTTCTTCCATAGATACACATGATTTAAAAGAGAGAATGAAAGTGTTAAACGAACTTGATATAGCATTTGTTACAGGTGGTGATAAGACAAAAATTCAAAAACTTCTTTTTGAATACAAGGCATTATCCGGAGATAATCTCAAAAGTCTTTTGCGAAAATATGACGTAAAGACATATACTGAAACTATTTGATTAGAGAAAGAATCAGTTGAATACAAAAAACAACAAATTGACCAGATAAATAAAGAAATTATAGCACTTAAAGAAGAGGCAAAAACAAAACTTACTGAATTCAATAAACTTGCAGGAAAAGATCCAACAAAGGCAGAGTTCTATAAAAAAGAAGGAGAGAGAATTATTCAGGAAATCAACGGGAAAATTACCGCCCTTGAAACAAATGGGATAAAAAATCTTCAGAAACTTGATCCAGAAGCGATTAAAAAACTCGCACAACAATCACCATGGGTGGAGAATCTCGTGAAGGCAAATGGAGGTGCTGATAATTTAGCAAAGAAACTCATTGAGACAAAAATAGGAAAGATTACTATTGGAACAGCACTTCTTGCTATTGCATGGGATTCTAGAGATGCTTGGGGAGATATCTGGAATAAAGGTATTTCCAAAGAAAACATGAAAACAACCGGAGACTTGGCATTAGGATTCGTTCCTGTTATTGGAGGAGCTCACGATCTTATGATAGCAAACAATGACTGGTATAAAAAACTTTGGCTCGGAGATCGAGAGCTTTCTACCGAAGAAATGGTAGCTCGTGATGCTTTTTGAGCGGTTGGACTCATTCCATGAGTTGGTACGCTCGTAAAGGTTGTAGGAAAATGATCAGCGAAAGTTGTGAATGGAGCAACAATTGCCATGGAAGGAGTAAAACTTACTGGGAAAGGTGTTACATATGGATATCTTGGGTATACTCTTGAAGAGGCCGTAAGACATACAACTGTTGATATTTATGATCGAATATCATAAATATCTAAGAACAAAATTATTTCTAAAATATAAAAATTCATGTCCACTCCAGAAACATTCTCACACGAATCTTCTATAAAAATCGATTCCAAAGAACGCCTCCGTACAGAATTAGGGATCACAAGTCCTCTTGATATTCCTGAGATTTCTCGGGCATTTGAAGTTACACGGAAGGATTTGGAGGATTTTCGGAAAACCCTTGATACGGTTCCGAGTGCGGAACAGCTCGAAAAAATCAAGGCATTTATTACCGAAAAATCAGAGGTGGTGAGTAGTACGCGAGACAAGGCCGATGCCTTTAAAAAGACTCTTGCAGTTGGAGGAGTTGGTGCTATTTTTACAGGCATGTGAACTACCTTCAAAGAAGGTATGGCGGATCTACAAAATACCGAAGGACTTGATATGGTTGATAAAGGATCATCTCTTTGGGATAAACTCGAAAATATGTGGGATAAAGCAAAACTTGCACTTGCTCAGACAAAACTTGGAAAAATGTTTTTGGATTTTTTTGGATTTGAAATTCCATCAGTAGAATCAGTAATGGATGATGTAGGAGAGAAATGAAAAGAACTTACTAAGGAAAAGAAACAAGAAATCGAAGAGAAACTTTTTGGAACATTGAGTGCAGATTTGAAGAAACAATATAACTTTAATGGAGAAGAAAAACTTTCTGATGGGACAACCAAAGGAGATAAACTTCGTGCTATTCTCAAAAAACGAGTTGATTGAGTTCATGAAACTTTTGTCGATGAAAATGGGACTATAAACCTTAATTTAAAAAATGTTGCCGCATTAACTGGAACTGGACTCGGTCTGGTTTATGAACTTGTTCGAGAATGAGTAATTAATGTCTCTAATATAGCTTTTGATTTTGTAGAAACAACAAAAGGGACGATTCGATATGTTGCAAAGAGTATCTCTGGAGTTGAAATGTCTCCGGAATTTGGAGGAGAAGTTTCTCTTGCAACCATCACAGAAAATATGACCTCAGGAGAGAAAATGTTTCTCTTGGCTATCTTTTACCGAAAGGGTGGTTTTATTACGAGTATGCTCGGAGATATCGGGTATATTCTTGCTCAGCCAATGCGATTTTTGAATACGGATAATATTAGTACTCTTTCTGTTCTTGTCCCATGAGTGAATAAAAAAATCGAGAAGATGGATCAGATAATCGCAACACTTTCAAAGATTGCTCCAGAAAAAGCTGCGGATATCGCTGCTCTCAAGGAGATGCGAGAAGCTGCAGTGCTTAATAAAAAAGCACTCGAAGCCGTGGTGAGTTACAAAAATGGAACAATCACATACGAAGCCGCACAAAAAGAACTCGGTGTATTGAAACAAAAATACAAGCCTCTTTCTTGGATGAAAACTGGTGCTATCGAGGGGCTCGGTCTTGATGCGTGGAATAAAGCTTATATGAAGGATATGTTTATATCTCGCAATGCAAATTATATTGAGTCACTTTCACATAGTATTAATCCTGATAAGTTTCGGACACTTGCAAAGATTAGAGCCTATGGACAATTTCTAGAAATTCCAGGAAATCTCAACAAGACCGTAGTGCACTTCAAAAATCCGACAGATTTTCGAGGGTTTATGAAAGAAGTGGGGGTACTTGCTTCACAATCTCCAGAACTCGTACGATGACTTTTTTCACATCTTCCGGTATTTATCGTTGCAGGAACAACGATACATGAAGGCATGAAACCAGACGGAGAAGTACTAAAATCTCTTCGGTATTTTGTTCCTATCTGGTGACCAGCACTTATGATATGAGATGCGAATATATGAATCAATCGCGATGGAACTATAGACGTCGAGAATATAGGGGAGGGAGTTGCGGGATTCGTACTTGGAGGTATCGATCTATGGATTTTTACGAAGCTTGTTTGAGCGAAATGAAAAATGGGAGTTGTGGAATTTGCCCTTAAGCCTGTTATCGATACTACGCGAGCCATTGGCTCACTCGGAAGACTCTCCTGATCTCTTTGGAAAGTTGGTGCCGATGGAGCACGACTTGGAGCTCAATACCTTTCAAAATTCCCTTCCTATGGAAAAGTCGCAGCGGGGGCACTCGCAGGGATTACTATACTTCTCATAACAGGTGAAGCGCTTGCTTCTGATAGTCCAGAAGAGATTAAGAAAAAATTAACAGAAAGTAAACTATTGAATGCAGATGGAACTCCAAATCTCATTCAGATGAAAGAGAGATTTAAAACTCTTTCTCCAGAAAACAAGAAACAAATACTTGATCTTGTATTTTCTCTAGAGATATCACTTTATACTATTGATCAGTATATTGAAAAAACCGAATATGAAAAAGGTGTATATGTTGTCAAAGTAAAGAAAGAACACAGATCTATAATTGAGAAAACACTACTTGCCACAAATATTTATTCAGAATTTGAACTTATTGATAATATTCGAATAGAAACAATCGAATCATAATATATATCTGATCTGAAATCAGAATTCAATCAAAACAAAATATACTACATCTCATCATAGAACATGAAAATTGATTCGCTACCTCATATAAAAAAAGTAACTTCTGAAGAGTTTCGTAATTTTCTGCTTGATGAAATTATTCATAGTAGATTAATCAAAGAAGTAGGCATAATAGAAAATAGTGTGTGGCTAAAATAAGGAGTATTTGGTATTGTAAAGCCAAATAGGCTTAATAGACATTTTCTGGTAGGTTTTTAATCCAATTTGGAGCATAATAGAGCGGTTTATCCGCTCTATTTTAAATCATATGATTAAAATCT
>PCUR01000003.1 GCA_002771035.1 Candidatus Gracilibacteria bacterium CG12_big_fil_rev_8_21_14_0_65_38_15
GTTTGTCTATAATATCCCTAACTTGTGATATTTTACGAAGTAATTTTTCTACACAACCTGCCTATATTGTACAATTTACATTAACTATATAACATGAAAAAACAGAAAAAACAACAAATCGATCTTCTGAAAACACTCAAAAAACTCGAGAATACCAATAAAAAAGATCCGAAAAACAAGAAAGGAACAAACCCTTTTATTGTCCTTTTTATTATAGCAATTCTTTTATCGGGAGTATATACATTTCTTGCTTCCTGAAATAAAGAAGTGGTAAATACCGATATCGGACTTAATGATATCCAAGCACAGTATGCATCTTGAGTATATTCTGAATTGATTATTCAATGAGACTCTCTTCTTGCGAAGAAAAAAGAACAAAAAACAGAAACAGGATTTAATAATAAACCGATAACTGTTACACAGATTGATAAAATAATTCTTCCTCCACGCGATGGAATTACTGATCTCGGTTTTAATGACAAAACAAATGCCACAAAAGTGACAATTAAGAATGAATATTGGGGAAAGCTTCTTGCGGATGCTATTCCAAGTATCATTGGTACTATTATCTTTGTTGTGCTTCTCGTATTTCTTTTCGGTCGAATGTCCGGTGGATCCAATGGCCCAATGGCTTTCATAAAGTCCCGGGCTCGTATGTATGACCCAGAAAAGGATGAAAAAGTAACATTTAAAGACGTTGCAGGAGCAGAAGAAGAAAAAGAGGATCTCGAAGAAGTTGTGGATTTCCTCAAGAATCCGAAGAAATACAAAGACCTCGGTGCGAAGATTCCACGCGGAATTCTTATGGTCGGACCTCCAGGAACCGGTAAAACCCTGCTTGCTCGAGCTGTTGCAGGAGAATCCAATGTTCCATTTTTCTCTATCTCTGGTTCAGAGTTTGTTGAGATGTTCGTCGGAGTCGGGGCTGCTCGTGTTCGTGATTTATTTAAAGAAGCAAAAGAACACGCCCCATCTATTATCTTTATTGATGAAGTTGATGCTATCGGAAAGAAACGTTCTCCTGGAATCGGTGGAGGACACGATGAACGAGAACAAACTCTCAATCAGATTCTGACGGAAATGGATGGTTTTGATAATGAGACGAATGTCATAATCCTTGCAGCAACCAATCGTGCTGATGTTCTTGATAAAGCACTTCTTCGACCAGGACGCTTTGATAGAAAGGTTACTATCCGGCTTCCTCATATGGAAGATCGTGTAAAGATATTTGAAGTACATTCAAAGAATAAACCACTTGATAAAGATGTAGATCTTCGTAAAATTGCTGCTGCAACAGTTTGATTTTCTGGAGCTGATATAGGAAACCTCCTCAATGAAGCGGCGATTCTCGCAGGACGGGAAAATGTAAAACTCATCACTCATGCTATTCTCCAAAAAGCTTTTGAAAAGATTGCTATCGGAAGTACTAAAAAATCACATGTACTAACGAGGCGTGAACGTGAAACGACTGCGTACCACGAAGTAGGACATGCTATCGTCGGAAAGATGCTTCCGAATACCGATCCAGTTTATAAGATATCTATGATTCCACGAGGATCGACCGGCGGAGTAACTTGGTTCCTTCCGGAAAAAGATACTACCTATATTAGTAAAGCGAAATTTCTTGATCAGATCGCTATGGGATACGGCGGACGAGTAGCAGAAGAAGTATTCTTCGGAAAGGAAAATATCACAACTGGAGCTTCAAGCGATATAGAAAATGCAACAGAAATAGCCCGAGCGATGATTATGAAATACGGATTCGACGATGAGCTTGGTCCTGAGAATTTCGCTTCAGCAACACTTGAAGGAAATCATCTCGGTGCCGAAGGTGGAGGAAAGATTTTCAGTGAAAAAACACAAGAAAAAATAGATGAGAAAGTTCGTGAGATACTGAAGAAAGGATATGAAAAAGCAAGAGAAATCATTGTTAAAAACAAAGACCTTCACGAGAAAATTACTCGACATCTCCTCGAAGTAGAAGAACTCACTCAGGATGAATTCGATGCATTCTTCGAAGGAATGGAAGGAGTTCCGGTTAAGACTATCGGATAAATTTAAAAAATCTCTCATTTCTGAGAGATTTTTTAAATTTAGCTCTATAAAAAAACATTTCTTTATCCCATTTCTATTGATAAACAGTCAAATTTATAAGAAACGTTTTCTCTTACTTTTTTCGTAGAATTACCACATGTATTAAGTACTTGTTGTATCTCCTCCATTTTTGCGTGATACTCATCTGGACTTATATCTCAGCGGATAAATGTGTTATGAACAGCTTCCTTTTCATTAATCAATGTTTCATAATCCATCTCTCGAAGAGTTCTTTTATAAGTTTCTGTGCAGTGAAACGTACCTCATTTATGAGAAGCTGAATTGATATCCATATGAAATATATATTACATAAATATGTAAGTTTTATTAGACCATATATAAAATAAAAAGTCAAATTTTAAGAAAAAATAAGGATATGTCCTATTTTGGGAATAAAAAATGCCCGGGCGAAACGCCAGGGCATAATATTTTTTTTGAAAAACGGACTCCTTTAATTTCCGTATTATATTTAATAATCAAATTTATTTTTTATTGCTTTGTCCATGTTTTTCGTTCATAACTACATCGGATAAGCGAAATACTTCATCGCTTGCTTCTTCCCATCCATTAATCACGACAATAAGCTTCACTTGGATTTCAGGATGCTCTGCCCAGTTTCCCGCCTCCATAAGCTGAATCATTTTATGGACATTCGCGTGGACTTCGGCATGAGGCTTCTGGAGGAGTTTGAAGGATGGACAATTACCAAATGCCTTTTTACCTTCTCCTTCGAAATACCACTTCCCAAGTCGACAATTGGTATCGTCGACCTGTATATCCACCAAAAGATTAGAGCCGAGCCCATCTTGGATAACCATATATGCCCTGAATTTATAGAGAATATGATCAATCTTGACGAGAGTAGCAAAAGCAATGTCATTAGCAAACCCGACTTTATGGCTCGTTTCATGGGCGCTTGCCGAAAACTCAACGAACTTCTTGTTGATATCTTCGATAAGCACTTGAGACGAGGTGACGGTTTGTACCATCGAATCAGAATCCAGGCGAACTTCTGTAATTCCGTCCGCCATTGACCCGAAACCAGTTCTGATTAAATCTGTGGCACTTTTCGTCTTGTCAGCAAGTTTCCGCACTTCATCAGCAACGACTGCAAACCCTCGTCCTTGTTCTCCCGCCCGTGCTGCTTCGATTGCAGCATTGAGCGCGAGGAGGTTGATCTGGTCTGCAATTTCTTGAATCAAGTCCACTATCTTGAGCAACTCATCCTTTTGGTTATCCAATCTTGTAACAGATCCTTGAGAATGCGTTGCTTTCATGACAATATCATTGAGCGCGTCACTGATGTTCTGAAGTGATTCCTTGCTTTGGTCCGCTCCTTCCATGGTTTTCTCGGCTATCTCGACTACATGCGCCAGAACTTGTGTGATGCGAATCAGATCCGCTTGTTCAAGCTTGAGATTTCCGAGAAGACTTGAGGCACTCCGAGTGTTTATTTTTGTCAGAAATTCGATCTTGTGACCGTCCAAAATGGACTGAACCATAGACTGAAGCGACTGATTTACACACTTGAAGATCAGGACAAAATTACCATGAAGTCCCTGAGGGAAGGTGGTACGATTGTACCGACCGTTGTTGAAATTCTGAAACGTTGTCTGTATCTCCTTCCATTGTGTTTCGAGTTGATCGAGTGCATCGTTGAGATTCCAAGCAATATCCCCGAATATCCCCGTATGAATAGATGTAATGCGGCTACTAAAGTCGCCACATCGTATCCGTTCAGTGATTTCGAGTACTTCACCCATGAGTCGTTTGTGTGGAATATGTTTCTGATATGCCAATATGGAATACACTGTCCCGACAAGCGGAAACAACATAGTCCAGAGAGGCACATCCCCGAAAAACAAACCGGCAAGCGTACTAGTGATCATGAGGAGATTGAGAACCACCAGCGATGAATCGCTACTGAAGAAACGTGGCAAATTGCTTTGCTTTTGAATCCTATTCTCTTTCACCCCGTAACACTTGACGTCCTGAACATCTTCCTTTGGAGTAATTGCGAGAACAAAATCCTCGTAGGACATCTTCTTTTCAGAGAGAATCTTTTCGAGGAGCTTTTCCGAAGCTGCCACTCCGCCGGCACGTTCTGTATCTAGGAGTTGCTTGTAGAGAGGAATGATGATTTTGATAGCTTCCGCAGATGGTTTGCGCCGAACCGAGAGGTATCCGATATGGTTCCCTTGCTCATCGTACGCAGGTGTCACATTGGCAAAAACCCAATAATGACTCCCATCCTTGGCGAGATTTATGACATAGGCAAATATTTCTTTCTTTTCTGCAATTGTCTTCCAGAGAAGCTTAAAAATCACCTTTGGCATATCTGGATGACGGATGACATTGTGAGGAGCTCCGAGAAGCTCTTTTTCCGTGTATCCAGACATCTCTATGAAGATCCGGTTTCCGTAAGTGATTTTGCCACGGAGATCAGTCTTTGAAACAACAAAATCATTCTGATGTAGGATATTCTCCTGTCCAGTTGGATTGATTTGACCACGACTACCTATTTGTTTTTGCATAGCATTACTCTCCTTTTGTTTTTGTATATATGAATGTTAATGATCTGATGTATTGAGAAATAAGCATTAGTATATCTCAATAAGCACGTGTATTTATACGAGAAAAATATTGTCCGTCAATAATAATGTCAAAAATTGATTGACAAATCATTAATTTATTCATTTTTAAAAAAACTCCCAAATAATTATCGGGAGTTTTTCTCTCTATTTCGTATATTTATACGTGCAAACATATCTTGCTTAGGAAGCAAGAAAACGAAAAATAGAGAATGAACCTTGGTTTTCCTGAATTTTTTTCAAAATAAGCTTCTTGATTTCCGGAGTTTTCGCAAGTTCTAGTGCTTTTTTTCATTGATTGTTTACGGATAATTCCAAACAAGGATTCAAAAGAAGAAGTTGTGTTATTTCAGAATATCATTTTTCTGATGCCCATATCAAAGCAGTAAAACCATTTCTATCTGTTTCATTTACGAGAATTTCTGGACGATTCAAGAGAAGTTGTACTAATTGAAAATTATTCTTTGATGTAGCCCATATCAAAGCTGTATTATTCTTGTTATCTGTTTCATTTACGAGAATTTCTGGACGATTCAAAAGGATTTGTGTTATCTCGGTATGGTTATGTCATGCTGCTAATATCAAAGCGGTTTGTCCATATTTATCTTTCTCATTTACGAGAATATTATTGTGAGCCAGAAGAAGTTTCATAATTGAAGTGTTTTCGTATTTTGCTGCCCACATTAAGGCAGTTTGTCCATGTTTATCTTTCTCATTTACGAGAATTTCTGGATGACTCAAGAGAAGTTGTACTATTTCAATATTATTATTCCAAACTGCTAAAATAAGTAAGGTTTGTCCATATTTGTTTTTCATATTTATATCTTGTGATTCTTCTATATCTCATCCAAATCAAATAATATTTGGATTTCAAGATTTTCTACAGGCTTGTACGATAATTTCAACTCCTTTTTCTATTTCTTCTCTCGTATTCGCAAGAATATCTCCTACATTTTCTTGAGTTTCTGTAACAGTTTTGATTATTTTTTTCCTATTTGGGATCTTTGAAGGAAGTTTTGTAGATGTTGATAAAAGTTGTTCCGCTGACATATAATGAAGGTATAAGAATACTGAGTATTGCCTTGATTGTATCATAATCTGAGAAAAAGACAAACATTTTGCCACATAAAAATACTTTGTATTTAATCTTTCTTTTTAAGGCAACGTACAAGAAATAAATGTCTCGGATCAGTATTATTAAGTGGTTCAATTTTTAAATCACTAACAGTTACATAGTAACCAAAATCTGAAGTATGAGTTGATGTCCAATAATATCCTTTTTTTCATTGTTTTCTATATAAGCCGGCAGAACCATGTTGATAACCCGAAAGCTTCAATCCAAGAGTCTCTCGGACAGAGATATCAAATTGAATTTTTTCATCAAAACTAATATTCGGACTAATCGAATGAATAACACTTTGCCAATGTTCATTACTTAAAAGTATTTTTCCTGCTTTCTCTGTTTCACGAATAGCGGCATTTTGTGTGAAATATTGATCTCCTTTAAAATCTCCGTCAAGAAGTTCCGTTACATCTCATTCGGGATTTATTTTAATATGAGCTCCATTCTGGAGAATAGATTCTCTCCATCCCTCAGAATTTATGCGAAAATCTTCAGATTCAATATCTTCCACATTTATTTCCTGGGATTGGACGAGTGAACTCTGAACAGATGCAAGTATCTTATCTCATTCCTGTTCAATGAATTGAACAATCGATATATTACTTACAGGAATTTCTAGATTCATTGCAAATATTTCTGATATACAATTAACAACACCTTTAACTAAATCAGCATTCTTCGTATTTTTTTGAATATTGGAAATATCTTTGGAAGTAAATTTTCTTCCACTAGAATTATTCTGAATATTTCCATGATTCTTATCAGTTGCCACATACACTTCCTCCGATTGAAGTACCCTTTTCCCTTCCTGTTCGATAAAATTCCTAGAGACTTTATCGTCTATAGGAATAGAGAGAGCTGAACACGCGACCGATATGCAGCGGACAACAATTTCTACACGAGAAGCATCGCCGAGATTTTCTCGGATATTATTTTTTTCAGGTATGAGTTCTTTCATAGACTTGAGATATACTATCAATTGAGTAATCTTTCGCATTACTAAATAAGTATTTTGTATTTATAAGTATATACAATAATAAGTCAATATTTTTTTATTAAAAAATCCCCATTGTAAAGCTATTTTGAAAAAAATCACATAAATTCTTTTGACAATATATAGTATTTGAATATACCTCTTTAGCACTATATGTAGTTTTTGTTCTATTGTAAAAAATACACCGAAACAATCCCGTTTTTCCCTTTAAATTCCTCTTACTTTCATAATATTCTATATTGATATGACTACTATACAGATTCGAAAACGTAATGGAGAACTTATTGATTTTGACAGAAGCCGTATAGAAAAAGCGATTGATCTCGCAGCAAATGAGATTGGAGAAATCGATCGTTCTTTCGTAACGGTTATCACGGATTTTATCATAAAAGATATAGAACATGTATTCGGGGAGATTTTCGTGAATCGAATACCGGGAGTTGAAGATATTCAAGATATCGTGGAGCAGAATCTTATGAAATTCCATAAATACGATGTTGCAAAACAGTATATCATCTACCGATCGAAACGTGCCGATGAACGAACTGAGAAAAAAGAGGAGCTCATTAAGCAATTTGAGGAAAATGCAATGAAGGTAACGAAATCTAATGGAAAAAAAGAATATTTCGATATTGATAAACTCAAAGCGGTTTTCGACCGTGCAGCGAAGGGACACGAGGATAAATGTTCTTTCGATGACCTTATGGAAGCTTTTAAGAAAAATCTCGTGGAAGATATCAAGACTTCCGATATTAATAAGCTCCTTACCAAGACGTGTATCGATCTCGTTTCTGTCGAGAATATCACTTGGGAAAAAGTGGCTGCTCAGATTTTTCTCGGAAATGTCTATAAGCAGGCAATTAAGAACCGAAAGATAAAACTCGCGGATATCTATACTCCTGCTTCTTATAAAGCACTTTTCGACGAATATATAAAAAACGGACTTTACTATAAGGATTTCTACAAATATTACAGTGAAGCGGACATTCTTGAAGCAGGAAAACATTTGAATAAAAATACGGATGAAACATACGGATATACGACCGTTCTTTCTCTGAATAAACGATATCTCTGTAATCCGAATAAAGTAGTAAAAGAACTTCCACAGGAAATGTATATGTCGGTAGCACTTTTTCTTGCTATTCCTGAACCCGCAGAAACTCGTCTCGCATTCGCTCTCAAAGCATATGAAATGTGTTCGACTCAAAAAATATCCCTTCCGACTCCGACACTCATTAATGCTCGAACAAATTATAATCAGCTTTCCAGTTGTTTCAAAATCAATATCGATGACGATCTCCGTGGAATCTATCATGGAATCGAAAATATGGCGCAGATTTCCAAGTACGGTGGAGGAATCGGAGTGTATCTCGGAAATATTCGTTCTCGCGGAGGGATGATTCGTGGAATCGAAGGAGTTTCCGGTGGAGTGAATCCTTGGATTAAAGTTGTCAATGACACGGCTATTGCAGTAAATCAGCTCGGGGCTCGACTTGGATCTATCTCTGTAACGCTCGATGTATGGCATCGTGATATTTATGATTTCCTCGATCTCCAGACGGAGACAGGAGATATTCGTTCTAAGGCATTTGACGTATTTCCAGCGATTTCTGTTCCGGATCTCTTTATGCGACGCGTGAAAGAAGATGGAGATTGGACACTTTTTGATCCAAACGAAGTAGAACGAATAACAGGAAAGAGACTCCAAGATAATTATAGTACTGAATTCGAAGCACTGTATATGGAATTTGAAGCGGACGACCGATTGAAACTCAAGATGAAGGTAAAAGCGAAAGATCTTTTCAAAAAATTCCTCAAAACTACCGTTGAGACAGGAATGCCATACGTATTCTATCGAGACACTGTGAATAAACTCAATCCGAACAAGCACGCTGGAATGGTATATTCTAGCCAGCTTTGTACCGAAATATGCCAAAACACTGCTCCAGCTAAGTTCATCGAAGAAACTATCGAGGGCGGGAAAATCATCCTCCGATATGAACCAGGGGATTTGGTTGTGTGTAATCTCGCTTCTATCAACGTGGCAAAAGTATTTGATCAAGAAACGATGAAAGAAGCATTTCCTGTCGTTATGCGAATCCTCGATAATGTCATTACTCTCAACTATTATCCTATCAAAGAAGCGGAATACACGGCTATGAAGTACCGTTCTGTCGGACTCGGGTACCTCGGACTCGCCGAATATCTCGCAACCCACGGAATGGCGTACGATTCTCCAGAAGCCCGTGCTCATGTGAATGACCTCTTCGAACAGTACGCATATTACACCTACGAAGCTTCTATCGGTCTTGCAAAAGAACGCGGAACCTACGGAGTGTACAAAGGTTCGGAATACGACAAAGGAATCCTTCTCGGTCATGACAAGGAATGGTTCGTCAAGGAGAAGAAAATGGGACAGAAATGGGCGGAACTCTTCGATGCCATGAAAGCACATGGAGTTCGATTTGCATACCACACCGCTCCTGCACCGAATACTTCCACTGCCGGTATCGTCGGAACAACAGCAGCACTTCTTCCTATCTACAAGAAGTACTTCGTCGAGACCAATCTCTCTGCTCCGACCGTTCGTGTCGCTCCGAAACTCGCACCTGAGAACTTCTGGCTTTACAAAGAGTACATCAATATGGATATGAATGACGTCATAGATATGATGTCCGTCATCTACCAATGGGTGGACCAGTCCATCAGTTTCGAGTGGATGATCGACCCAGCCAAAGTTTCGCCAGCCGAACTCTACGGATACTACGTGAAATCCTGGGAACAAGGAATCAAGACAGTTTACTACGTTCGATCATTGTCAGGAGAAGTTGGAGAGGCTTGTGTAAGTTGTTCGGGTTAGAATCTCTGCAAAACGCGAACTTTGCGTTCAAATCTTCCGTTCCTCGTTCTCCGTACAGTCGTACGGTTCACTACGGTACTCGATTTTCACGACAAATTTCATTATTTTTCAGGAGATTCTAAGATTCACAAAATGACAGGTTCCTTGTCATTGCGATACTCTCAAGGGGTACCCCGGGTACGAAGCAATCCAGATAAAAATAACCGTCATTCCAGAATTTTCTGAAGTTTAAATTCTTTGAAAACTATCGAATTCGATTCAGAAAATATGCGGAATCTTCCTTGTATGAAGAACTTCTTAATCTTTCCTTATGTCCCACTCACCAGAAGTTGAAGCAAAAGTCCTCGAGACTACGGAAGCAGAGATGCTCCCGAGGCTCACGGAACTCGGATTTAAACCATATTTTGAGGGAATCCTCAAAGCCCAGTGGCTTATAAATCCAGCAAATGGAGAAAAGCTCAGAGTTCGACAGGAAGGGGGTATCCTTATGATAGAGTATAAAGAACCGGTATGAGGAGGAACGGAGCATATCAAGTCAAATAAGGAAACAGGGTTTGAGGCGCGGGACTTTGAGGCGGCGATTGCAACTCTTTCGAAGATTGGACTTGAAAAAGTCGGACTTCCGAGTATAAAAAGGCGCGTAAGTTATGTTCTTAACTATTCTGACCCTGACAATAAAGTCCGTCTCGATTTCGATACGTACAGCAATCTCATGGGGAAACCTATTCCTGAATTCCTCGAAATCGAAGCGACAAACTCAGAGAAAGTATACACGACTGCCGAAGCTCTCGGACTCGAGCGGTCAGATTGCAAGAAATACGGACCGGAAGATCTTTTCAAGCATTATTATCCAGATGAAGAAGTTGTATAAATCGGTATAAAAGTATTCTTACAATTTCTATATGTAATCCATTTGCACGAATGAGTTCACGTTTGCACATAGCCTTTCAGTCGGCGCTCGGTAAAAAACCAACTCTTACTCAGAAAGAAGTTCTTGTGAAATTGGTTTTTGAACGGGTTCAGAGAAAGATCGATATTCTATTGGAGCAAGGGAAATGAGAATTATTAGAACGTTTTATGTATTTTTCAGATGATGTAACCGAGATTAATACGCCATTTCCTATCCCAAAAGCAGAGGAAATTACATCTCTCGATGCAGAGATTCGAGCAGGAAATATTACTCTTCAGGCTCGTGCGAACGGTCCGACTCCTATTTTCTACACTGGAAATATTTGTAATATATTCGGGGGAGCCGACGGAACGGAGCTTCTTCTGAACGAAGAAAATCATATTCATCCCCTCGAGACCGTGGCTCTTCCTGGAACAACATTCCAAATTATCGGAGTATGTTTGAATCATGAAAATATCGTATATCAGGTAACAACTCCCGATTATCCGTACGAAACGAAAAAAGGATACTATATCGATGCACGTTTCGTAGATGCATTCTGGATGCCTCTCGCAGTTCTTCCTCACCGAGAAAGAGAACTTCCATCCAAGGAAGTTATTCTCACAAATCTTCGTAATTCTCTCTGACTTCCGTATATCTGGGGCGGAAACGTACCGACTGGAGTTCCGAAACTTCTCGAGTTTCATCCGCCGAAATGATTCGTAGACGAGAGCTTGCGGGCGAAATGGATGCTGCACGGAGTCGATTGTTCTGGGCTTCTCTATGCAGCAACCGACGGCTTCATTCCCCGAAATACTTCCGAGATAGTAGATTTTGGAACAGGGCTCGATATAGCAGGAAAAACCACCGAAGAAATTATTTCTCTCCTCCAACCTCTCGATATTATTGCTCGCAAAGGACATATGCTTATAGTACTTAATCAGACCGAAGTTATCCAGAGTAAGATGGATTACGGAACAGAAACCACCGGATTCCAGAACGGAGTAAAAATTAGTCCACTCAAAGAAATACTCGACGAGCTTCTCCTTACTCATATTCCCTTGAATTCGGTCGATGATCCAGGTCCAGAAGGAAAAAAGAAACTTGTGATTCGTCGTTGGCATAATAATTCATTATAAGACATATAATCTTTGATTATTTTTTTAATACATAGTTTCATTATTTATGAATGACTTATATATCTCAAAGATTGAATCCTCATCTCTAAATACATTCACCTTAAACCAAGCTATAATAGAATTACTTCGAATTTCTTATCTTCATCTCCATCCAGAATGTAATCAAAAATCTTCGAATTTCGATGAGGAAATTCGTACAGATTTCTTAAATTCTTTCTCTCATGCTATTGATGAATTTTCAAAGAAACTAAACTCTATATGAGTACAGAGATATCTTTTGATAGATGAAAGCTCATACATAGAACCGGATTTTCTTAATATGGTAGATATTTGGACAAATCCTCCACGGACACATCTTGATGAATTTCATAAAGAGCTTCGTATTTGTCTTCAAGAACAAGTTCTATGAACTATATTAATTATAAATAATACACAATTTCATAGAGAAAATGGACAAGTAATTCTTTCTTTATTAGAAAAATTTCCCGAAATAAAAAAATCTCTAAATATAGAAGGAAAACAAGAAATAATCTCAGAAGTAGTAGAACAGATACTTGCCTAATTTTATTTAAAGAAACTCTTTTTCATTATGACACAACAAGATTCACATATCATGCAACAAAATCTCCTCTTTAATCCACAAGGAAAGGATGAAATTGGAGCTCGAACGATTATAAAAGGTTCAACTACCGGACTTTTCAATCTCAATGCAGTCAAGTATCCATGGGCGAAATCACTCTATCAGGTAATGATTGGAAATTTTTGGGTACCAGAAAAAGTTTCTGGACTCAAGGACGATGCTCGAATGTTTCATACCGATTTGACCCCCGAAGAACAGCGTGCTTATAAAGGCATTCTCTCATTCCTTATCTTTTTGGATTCCATTCAAACAGTGAATCTTCCGCACTTTTCTGATTTCGTCACATCTCCAGAGGTGAATCTTATTCTTTCGATCCAGGCATTTCAGGAATCTATTCATTCCCAATCATATGCGACTATTCTCGAATCGGTCGTAGATAGTCATGAACGAGACGAAATCTATTATTTTTTCCGAAATGACAAAATTCTTTTGGAACGAAATACTTACGTAGGACAAATTTACCAAAACTTCATAGATAATCCGTCCGATGAGAATTTCTTCCGTGGAATCGTCGCGAATTTCCTTCTCGAATCCCTTTATTTTTACAATGGTTTCGCATTTTTCGATACGCTCGTAGATCATATGAAAATGCCCGCAACCGGGCGTATGATCGCGTATATTCGTCGAGATGAACTTACTCATATCACGATATTTGCTAATATTATTAAGGAAATCAAACGGGAATTTCCTGCCATTTACAACGAACAGATTATTCTTGAAATGATGGATATAGCCGTGAAACAGGAAATCGAATGGAGTACGCATATTCTCGGAAACCGTATTCCCGGAATCAATGGAAAAACTACCGAAGAGTATACAAAATGGCTTGCTGATCAGCGTCTCGGTATGCTCGGAATCGCTCCACTTTATAAACTCGCCATTACAAATCCATATAAACATCTGGAACGTCTCCAGGATCCGAACTCCGATAAGAGTAACTTTTTTGAATCGACCGTTGTAAATTATACACAATCCACGAGTATGAACGGAAGTTGGGAGTTTTAGTTTTCGATGGAATAATAGGATTTTGTTCTGGCTATATTTTGAATATATTTTCTCCCTTTCCTGCGGAAACTCGCTTAAGGGGTAGCTCAAACATAGTCCTCGGATGCGCTCGAATATATATTCAAAATTTAAATTAATTATTTGATTTTTAGTAAAATGTCTCAGAAAAAACCTACTCTTGTTCTCATCGCTGCTATGGCAGATAACCGAGTTATCTGAATAGAAGGAAAACTTCCGTGGCATTTGCCGGAAGATCTCCAGAATTTCAAGCGGCTTACGACAGGCGGAACAATCGTAATGGGACGAAAGACCTATGATTCCATCGGACGACCACTTCCGAACCGACGCAATATTGTTCTGTCCTCACAGAGTTTCGAAAAAGAGGGGATAGAAGTACGCCATTCCATACCGGAAATGCTCGAAGTTCTAGAAAAAGATTGAATAGACAAAGTATTTATAATAGGTGGACAGAAGATATATGAGGAATTTCTCAATAAAAACCTTATAGACGAGGTTCTGCTCAGTAAAATATCTGGAGATTATAACGGTGACGCTTTTCTTGTAGAATTCGAGAAAAATTTCGATGAAATTTCTCGTCAGCAATTTGAGACGTTTGTTTGTATTCGATATACAAAAAAGATTTAGAACGTCTAAATTTGCGCTCCCGAAAGAAAAACATATACTCACATTCAATGTTACTTGGTACTTATTACCACTATGAACTATTTTGATCAGGTTTTTTTCAGAAAGTATCTTCGAGATAGAGAAGAACTTATTTTTGTGTGTCACAGACATCCTCTTCTTATAGTTGATCGAGTTATCGTTATTCTTTTTATAGGACTTGCTCTCCCGACCTTTTTCTACTATAATAACTCTTTTTCTTTTCAGACATTGGTACCGTTTCTATATTTCGAAACATATGCCATTGCTCTCTATTTTTTTCTCGTATATAAGATATTCGATTGGTATAATGACGTTTGGATTCTAACCAATTTATGAGTTATAGATATTGATTGGAATGTTTTTACGAGACATGTTATTTATATAGATTACCACGATATAAAAGGCTCGGAAATCCAAACCAATTCATTTTTTGATTCTTTTTTCAACAAATGAGATGTTATACTTTATACCATGGGGGATGATGATGATTTTGTTCTTGAATGAGCTGAAAATCCTCATGAAATTTCTGACCAGATAGAAGAAGTTATTCATGAAATGGCTGAAAGAAAAGAACATCAGGATAGGGCACCTATGGAACTTCTTCTTCATACTCTTACAGAAGTTGTACGTGATCATCTTGAAGGAAATGAATCTCGAGGAGAATTAATTGATAAGGAAGAAAAAGAGGAAGAAATAGAAAGAGTTCTTACGAAAAAATGAACCATAGACCTGCGATAAATTAACTTTAGAAAAACTTTTGGTGTTTATTTATAAATTGTATATAATCAATCCTTGCGGTTTATCTGCAATGAAATATCTTTTAACCCTCAGTCTTATGAAACTTGAAAAAAAACTACAACTTAAGAATCTTGAACATGACAGAGTAGTTATCGAACGTCTCGTCGATGAAAATATTTCTGGAAAACTTGATAAATATCTTAAGAAACTTGATGGAGAAGATGTTGAAGGGGAAATATCTTTCGTAATTGAAGAGAATAAAATTGGTCGATTTAACGGAACATTAAATGTTTTCATCGACGGAAAAACTTTCCACTATGAGCGAGAAGATTTCAAGAAACTTGATGATCTTATTAATCATTTTTTCGATCATCTCAAAGAAGATCTCGGTAAGATTTAATTTGAGAATTATACAATAAATATTCGTCATCCCGAATTCAATTCGGGATCTTCCACTTCTTTGAAATAAGAAAAGGAAGATTCTGAAACGAGTTCAGAATGACGTTTTTTTTAAAAACTAATAACTCTTTTATGACTATTCTCCTCGGTATCCTCCTCGCGCTCCTTATTTTCTCTGTAATCGTATTTTTCCACGAGCTTGGACATTTTAGTATGGCGAAAAAATTCGGTGTAAGAGTCGATGAATTCGGAATCGGTATTCCGCCACGTGCAAAGGAGGTTTGGAAAGATAAAAGTGGAACGATTTATACGCTCAATTGGCTTCCAATCGGAGGATTCGTGAAGATGAAAGGGGAAGAAATGAATGAGTCTTGAGCACATGATAAGGATTCTCTTTCAAGCAAGAATTTTTGGCAACAGTCAGCCGTTATACTTGCCGGAGTTATTATGAATTTCTTTTTCGCATTTGTTGTATTTTCCGGTCTTTTCATGATTGGAGTGGAACCTCTTGGTATCAATACGAAATTCCCGACACAAACCGAGACGAAACTTATTCCGTCTTTTCAGGAGGCGGTTCGCATCGGACTCGTGAAAACCGATGGAATCGTCCTTTCTCCTCTTACCGGAAGCATCGCTCAACAATCTGGAATTCTTGAAAATGATATTCTCGTCTCGATTGATGGAAAAGATATTATGAGCCCTGAAGACATGATAACGACAGTGAAAAAATCTACTACTTCAATGGATTTTACACTTCGATGAACCGGAGGAATACGCACAGTTTCAGTAATCCCCAAGGATGGAAAAATAGGAAGTTACGTTGGATATAATATTATTCATATCCGTAAGGATTTCCGATACAAATACGGTTTTTTTGAATCCATAAAAGAATGAGGAATTGAAACATATAAAGAGTCCATGATGACCCTGGAACTTCTCGGAACTCTCATAAAGAGAATTATTACTCCGCGAATTCCGACAGAACGAACTGAAGCAGTGGAAAGTCTCGGTGGTCCGATTGCTATCGGAAATCTTTTTGTGAATCTTCTGGATGCGAAAGTAGCTTTTTCTGTTATCCTCCTTATTGCTGCACTTATCAGTATCAATCTCGGAGTATTTAATCTCCTTCCATTTCCAGCTCTCGATGGTGGACGATTCGTATTCTTAATTATCCATAGAATTGTCGGAATTTTCTCCAAAAAGAAGGCGCTTCACGGTAAGATAGAACAATATATTCATATTACAGGTTTTTCACTTCTCATTATTCTAAGTATTTTTATCGCCTATCAAGATATAGTAAAGATCCTTCTGAAATAATTTGACAGATTTTTGATAATATATTACTATGATAATATCACTAGATTTCTTTATCATATATTTCAATATAATGTCATTATCATCATCATTACAAACTCAAGACGAAGTTATAAAAGAAGGGGTATTTGTAAGCAAACGTGAAATATCTTCTCTTTCTGGTCTCAATCTTCCTCGAAATAAATGTCTCGTCAATTCTCAATCTTTCTGTCCTCAAACACTCAATCTTTCTGAAGAATCAACAGAATGTCCGTTATCCAATTGTATAGTAAGGATGCAAGAAAATGTTGTTATTATTCTTTGAAAATCAAATTAGAAATTATTCTCATTTCTTTTTTTAAAAAGAGATATTTTCCATATAATGCGGTTCTTTAGTAGATTACAAGAACCGTTTTTATGTTTGAATTTAATATAGAAGCTACTGATTGATACGCGCGTGCTGGAACTTTTACAACTCCGCACGGAGATATAGAGACGCCTATTTTTATGCCGGTCGGAACTCAGGCGAGTGTGAAAGGAGTACATAAAGACCACATCCTCGAAATCGGAAGTCAGATTATGCTTTCCAATACCTATCATCTCTATCTTCGTCCTGGCGATGAAACGATTGCTCATTTCGGCGGACTTCATAAGTTTATGAATATAGATATTCCTATTCTTACCGATAGTGGAGGATTTCAGGTGTTTTCGCTTGGACAGATGAAGAAACAAACCCTCCAACCCCCTTTGTCAGGGGGGCAAAAGAAATATCCCCCTGACAAGGGGGAAGGACGAACGAAGTGAGGACAGGGGGTTTCTCTCGTGAAGATTACGGAAGATGGAGTCGAATTCCGTTCTCATTTGGACGGCTCAAAACATATGTTCACTCCAGAGCGAGCTATGCAGATACAAGCAAACCTCGGAGCTGATATTATTATGGCATTCGATGAATGTGCACCAGGTACTTCCACTCACAGCTATGCTCGTGCTGCTATGGGACGAACCCATCGCTGGGCTTCGCGTTGTGTTACAGAACATAGAGAGCAACAAAGGATCCGATCTGACAAATGACTGTATCCACAAGCACTTTTTCCTATCGCACAAGGAGTAATCTATGATGATCTCCGAGTAGATTCGGTCAAATATATTGCTGATCTCGATATGCCAGGAGTGGCTATCGGAGGACTCTCCGTCGGGGAATCCAAACCGGATATGATCCGTATTCTCGATGCTATCGCTCCACATCTTCCCGCAAGTAAACCACATTATCTCATGGGACTTGGAACACCCGAGGATCTCATCGAAGGAATTTATCGTGGAATCGATATGTTTGATTGTGTTCTCCCGACTCGTCTCGGACGACACGGAGTTGCCTATACTTCCCGAGGAAATATCAAAGTAACTAATGAGAAATACCGCTTAGAAAAAGAAGGAATCTATACAAAACCCGAGTACTCTACGATGGTTTCCAGAACCTATTCCCTCGGATATCTCCGCCATCTTTTCAAAGTCGGAGAAATGCTCGCCGGACAACTCGTTTCCCTTCATAATATGGAATTTCTCTTGAATCTCAGCAGAGAAGCACGAAAAGCGATTATCGAAGGTCGATATGAAGCATTTCGGAAAGATTTTTGGAGCGAGTATAAAGGAGGGGAATAGAAAGAGTTATCTCAAAAATCTTATTCGCATCTCGTTTCTCAAATAGTAGAATATTATCCCGAAAATCGCTCCAGACAAGTGTCCGACGAGGCTGATATTTCCGGTGAAACCAATAGCGATATTAATAAGTAGAAAGACTCCAGCAGAACGGTATTCCGGATTTCTTTGAGCTTTCAATTCTAGAAAAACATATGAGAGTATTGCCATCGCGAATCCGCTGATTCCGATAGTGTTCCTATTTGCGAAAAATAGGAGCGACACTCCAACGAAAACGGTATTGAGGAGGAAAAATACTATGAATTTATCGCGCCCGATAATACTCTCTACCTGATTTCCGAAAAGATAAATAAAAAAACTATTCGAAAGAAGATGGAGAATCCCACCATGGAGGAATTGATAGAGAAGAAATTGAATAACAAATTGCACATACAGTCATTGTACGAGAAAGAACGAATTCATTCCGTATATGAGAATATCGCTCACAAAAAAAGACATTCCTGTTATAAGGAAAGACAGGACTATAAGGATATTCGAAAAGCTTTTATTTTGCATTTTTCTTGAAAAAGAAATATAGAATCGTTCCAATGATTATCATGGGAATCGAGAGAATCTGTCCCATGGTGAGTCCAAATGTAAGGTAACCGAGTCCAACATCGGGAATACGAACAAACTCGACAGAAAAACGAAATATACCATACCAGAAAAGAAAACTTGCTGCAATCTTCCCCGGGAAGATATTTTTTTGTCTCAGGAAAAAAAGAATCATAAAAAGTACTACTCATTCCAAAGTCGCTTCCAGAAGTGGGGAAGGGAAGTAGGAAACCCCATTTTTTATAACCGCAAGAGGTCCGGTATAGTTTGCAAATCCGAGAAGTTCCCCATTGAGATAATTTCCGATTCGTCCGAGTCCGAGTCCGATAGGCAGAACGCTCGTTATATGATCTGCGATAATGAGAAAAGGTTTTCTGTTTATTTGGCTAAAAAGAATCATCGCGATAATTACTCCGATAACTCCACCATGGAAACTCATGCCCCCGTGCCATGTTTGTATTATCTCCAAAGGATTCGCGAGATAGAACGGGAGATTATAAAACAAAACATACCCAAGTCGTCCACCAATGAGAACTCCTATGAAAACATAGAATATGAGCGACTCGAGTTCCACGTCCGAAAGGATTTTTCTCCGTTTCAGTATCCAATACCCGATAAAAAAACCGAGCGCGTACATAAGTCCGTACCAGCTCGGGGCTATATGGATTCCGAAGAGAGTGATGGAAAATATAGTCATATTAATTTCCGAGTTCTGAGAATACTGTCGATTCTATCCCATAAAGCACCATATCTTCGGGTTTCATATCGACTGGATTTACCCCGGCCTTTTTGCAGACAATCTGGAAATATTCCTGTGGAGTGGAGGCGATATTGGCAATATTTGGAAGAAGTACTCCGAGGGTATTTTTGGATTGGGAAAGGAGAATAAGACCTTCTCTCTTCATATCAAGCTCATTTATATTTCCGAGAATTCGACGTCCTTCCGGTCGGATCATATCAACCCGAATTTGTACATTCGCGAGTTCCTCGGGAGTTGTTACTGCTTCTGTAAAACGAGGATCCCGAAGGCAAAAAAGCGTATTCTCGATAAGTTCGAAAAGAGTGTTCGGTTTCTTTAAGTGTATCCGTCCGCTCGATGCTATTACCCCGCCATTTTTATAGAGCGTCACGAAAATGAGATTCTTGCTCGTTTCGTGCTCGGTTCGAGAGAGTCCGAGTTCCTCGATAGTGAGGATTTTCTTTTCCTTGAGGTAGGTTTCCAGGAGGCGTCGTGCGATTTTGTGCATAGTTTTTGGTGGTTAATTAGTTAAATGTTCCTAACTCTTTTTCAGCTCGGGCAACCGCTTCTTTCTCTTCATTTTCTATCTGAGCGAAGATATCTCCGAGATGATCCGTTCCAGTGCTTATATATATTCTATAATAAACGAATTCAAAAAGGAGTCGGAAAAGCGTAATAATGAAATTTATGACAACGATGACTCCTATGAGTGAATAGATAGCGCTTCGCGAAGGTGAGAAGTTGATGAAAAACATTACAGAAAGAACCGATGCTACGAAGAATCCTATGAAACTTCCGTATATAGAAAGGAGAACGTAGCGGTAATTCGAGAGAATTTCTGAGAGGAGGGAAGTGGCGAGTATATTAATAAGGATATGAAAGAGAAACACAAAGATAAGAAAATCTGGTTTCACAAAGTTTACGTAAACGTAGAGTGGTGTAATAAGCACAAAAAGAAAAATGGAAAGAATCGACATTTGTGCGAGAACAACTCATCCTTGTTTGTATTTTTCGGTAAAAAGAAGCCGGTTGAGGATGAAAGTAAGGGAAACAGTTATGAGAATCGCGAAGAATCCCACGAGAGAGAGTATATAAGGGAAAATAGCGGAGGTCTGGAGAGAACCGAGAAAAACATATGTGAAAAGTAGAGTGAAAAGTCCACCGAGAAATCCAGCTGCAAGACTTCCGAGACAGGAAAGTCCTATGGAAATAGGATTCACTTTGGCAGGACCGAGTACATCCTCATTTGTCTTAATCTCGATTTGCTCGCTCATATTTAAAGTAGATGACAAATAATAAAAACGCACCAATTGAGATAAATATATCAGCAAAATTGAAAATTGCAAAGTATTTTACTCCGATGAAATCAGTAACCGAGCCAACGAACACTCTTTCGAGTCCATTTGAAACCGCTCACGAGAGAATTAATATATATGCCCACTTAGTGAGTAGGAGATTTTTATACGTCTCATAACGAAAATAGTACAATACTATTCCTATTATGAGAGCGATGGTTAAAACTTTGAGAACTATTCCTTCGATGGGAAATGAAAAAGCTATACCAGTATTTTTTACGAACGAAAGCACGAGGAAATCCCCGAGGATGTGAATTTTGGAAGTTGCAAAAAAGTGCTCGAAAATATATTTCGAAACTTGGTCGACGAGGATGAAGAAAATGAAGACGAAAGGGAACATAGCGAGGAATTTTATATCTAAGTTAATCCACTTTAATTCCATTCTTCTCTAACATTACCGCGATATCTTTTTTGAGTGGTGCGACAAAGTCATAATCTACTCAAAATAAATTCAAAATCAATCGTCTTGCATGGAGCCATTGACGGTCGAGACCGTATTTGGTCGCGACTTCTTTGTTCGCTTTCTCGTTTCCGTAGACCTTGTCTCCGACAATCGGGTACCCGATAGCAGACATATGGACGCGGATCTGGTGAGTACGTCCGGTGAAGAGCTCGATTTCGAGGAGAGAGTATTTGTTGTCAATATGTTCAAGGAGTGTGAATTTCGTCCGAGCGAGCTTGGGATTCACCGGATTCTCGGTGGTCATCTTTTTTCGGTCGTTTGGGTCTCGTCCGATAAAGGATTCGATCATACCCTCCTTGTCTTTTACGAGTCCGAGAACGACAGCGTAATAGAATTTCTTTATTTTTCGATCCGCCATTTTCTTCTGGAGTTCACGCATAGAACGGTCGTTTTTGGCAACGAGGATGAGTCCGCTCGTATCTTTGTCCAATCTATGGACGATTCATGGACGTTCCACACCGTTGATGACCGAGAGATTTCCGAAATGATGGAGGAGTGCATTTACGAGCGTTCCGGTATTTCCGAATTCTCCGGGAACCGTATGGGTATTCACTCGAGGATCCTTACTTACGACTGCAAAATCAGGGTTATCGAAAATAATCTCGAGATTCATATCTTCCGCTTGAAGGTGCGATTTTTCGGTCTCGAATTCTATTTCGAGAACATCTCATTTCTTTACTCGTTTGTTGCTCTCAAGTACTTTTCCATTGACCTGAAGACGTCATTTTTCTATGAGCTTTTGCATATAGGAACGCGAATGCTCAGGAAAAAGGGTCGATAGATACATATCGACCCTTCGGACTTCCTGTCTAGGTATGAATATAGAGAATTGGGTTTTCATTTTATACAGTAAGTCTTTTCTAACTAAAGTTACCTACTTGTTCTAGTGAAACGGCTGAACAATGTATCTGTTCCAAAGGAACGTCAGTATTTAAGTGAGAAGTACTGGAATTATTTATCTCTAAAGAAAGTAAGGGAATAGAAGTAAATTCTATTCATTCTAGTAAAGAATGAATAGAATCCGCATTTTGAGCGAGTATTCATTTTTGTCATAAAATAGCCGACTTTTTTATAGGTCGTAACTTATTTCCCCTTATATATTCCATATATTCTAATAATAAAGATTATTCAATAACGATTTTCTTGTAATCACAGATTTCTTCGCTCTTGAAGAATCGTTTGATTTCTACTTCTGAAGCTTCTGCAGAATCAGAAGCGTGGATAAGATTGTAACGAATAGTGTTAGCGAAATCGGCACGAATAGTTCCCATAGGAGATTCTGCTGGATTTGTCGCACCGCAAAGCTGTCGGAGTCCTGCAACCACTGCATCTCCTTCAACAATAAGTGCTACAACAGGACCCGCTGTCATATAAGCAACAATCTCTGGAAAAAATGGTTTTGTAACAAGATGAGCATAGTGTTCTTCGAGAAGAGCGCTACTAAGTTTCATCATCTTCATAGCGATGATTTTAAAACCTCGTTGTTCTATACGAGCGGTAATCTGTCCGACCAGTCCACGGTGAATAACATCTGGTTTCAAGAGTACAAGAGTTGTTTGTGACATAAAAATATATAGAAAATAATAAAGTACGCGCATTATATGAAAATGGGCCAGAAAGGCAAGGGAAAAGCAAAAAACTTTGACTTTCCCTCGTTTTTTTATACAATACCGGTCGCTTAGGTCGAAAAAAGAGTATCGATTTACCACTTTGCGGGGGTAACATAACTGAGTGAGTGTACTAAGGCTTCAACCCTTGGGTGTGTCGGTTCGAACCCGATTCCCCGCTCCATTTTTTGTTTGATTGTTTCGTAAATAAACTTAATTAAAAAAAATAAAATATTCTTTTGCAGCCGTAGTTCAGTTGGATTAGAACGCCTCCCTGCGAAGGAGGAGGTCACAGGTTCAAGTCCTGTCGGTTGCACCATATTAAAATATAATAACTATGAAGGAAACATATGCACTTATAAAAGAATCATGATCATTATCAAAACCTATTTCTAATGTTGTTGAATTCGATTGAGAAAAATATATTCTTTTTTCTTTGTGAGAAAAAAAAGACATGGATAGTATTGTCCATCATCTGCCAAAAAAAAGGTTTTTTAGTTGCAAAAATCCGTTATTTTACAGCTAAACATATATATGAAATACTAGAGATTTTTCCAGGAAAAAAGAATAAATAATTGTTATCTAATTCCCATAATTCTTGTTATAAAGAATGGCAAATTCACATGGACTCTCAGCTCGACTTGTCAAAAAACAAGCAGCAGCACGCAAGCTTTCCAAAGGAAAAAAGAAGGCTCTTATGGCGTACACGGGAAATGAAAGCAAGGAAACACGATATAATCTCAGTTATAAGAAGCGTACACATTATTTTCAAAATAAACAGGCCTTTCCTTCAAAGCGTCTTCCAACCAAGAATATTGATAGTCTCATAGAGCTTGGAATCATCGATGAAAGAGGATTTTTCCGAAAGGGAAAGAAAAAAAATTACATCACTAAACGGATGACAGATCAGAAGGGGCTCGATTTCTATGGTTTGCCACGTTAAATAGTAATCAGGTATCAGATATCAGTAATCAGATTGGTATTTTTTAAAAAATTTCGTAAGTTCCTTTCTGATACTTGCCTTCTGATAACTGATACCTTTTTTAAAATTATTTTCTTCTCATTAAACATCAAACTATGTCTCAACTCGATTTACCAAAAACAGGCGATACTGTCGCTATCATCGAAACGAATCTCGGAACGATTAAGATAAAACTTTTTGTCCAAGAAACACCGAAAACGTGCGCCAATTTTATCGGACTTGCAAAAAAAGGATACTATAATGGAACGATTTTTCATCGTGTCATTCGTGATTTTATGATCCAAGGAGGTGATCCGACTGCGACTGGAATGGGTGGAGAAAGTATTTACGGACAGGAATTCGAGGATGAATTTGCTCCATGACTCACACATCTAAAATGAACACTTTCTATGGCGAATGCTGGACCAAATACGAATGGAAGTCAATTTTTTATTGTTCAGGCAGCACAAACGAAATACCTCGATAATCATCATTCTATTTTCGGTCAAACCTACGAAGGAATGGATATAGTGGATACTATTGCAAGAGTAAAAGCAGATCGAAATGATCGACCGATGATAGATGTTGAAATTCTTTCTATCTCTATAGAAGAGATAATATAAATATTCATATAATATAAAAGGTATAGGATTTTTGTCCTATACCTTTTATGTATGTAATAAAAAGTTGACTTATTATAATATATATGTTCTAATGCTAATATATTAAAAATAAATTCATTAGATATATGTCCAATCTTTCTCAGGGTTCTCATACTAATAGACAAAAACATAGCTATGTTCCTTCTTTGAATTCAAAGAAACAGAATACATCTTCATGTCTTCAAAATAAAACAGAAATTCAAAAAGAGACCAGTATTATTTCTCTTATGAGAAAAGTATCAAAAGCATGCAAAGATTTTTTTCCTTCTGATCTTCTTGGAACCGATGCTGATGGGTATTATCATTTTCATGAAGATCGTACTTGAAAAGTACAAGTTATCCCCAGAGATAATATCGAAAAAAACATAACAGGAGAACAAAGGGTTAAAATAAAGGTTGATACGATTTTAAACCGGGCTACAGTATTTCCTGCACCAGATGTTATAGAAGATCCAGTGATTCGTAGAAAAATGGAATCAAAAGCTCTTGTTCAGAAGCGCAAGGATGAATATATTTATGAAGTTCTTCGAGCTACCAGAAAAACTTTTACGAATAATGATGTTATAAAAGAGATCAGTGATATGAAGATTGGAGATAGAGTATTGCTTCAATTGGCATGACATTCGGAAATGTATTCTGTAACTGTTCAAGATGCAAGTAGAGAAGTGGATGGAAAAACCTATGCATTCTGCGATGTTATGTACGGATCACGACCTTATGGAGAAAAGAAAGCGAGACATATCTGTGGATTACTTAGACTCCCTCTTTCTATGGGAACAAAAGTTGTTTTTACTTCTCGAGGGAAGCTCGTGGAAGAATTCCATCTTCCTGTACAGAAGATTTATCTCAATCGTCCTTCTTATAGACAACAATAATATTAAATTAAAAAATAAGATAACCATATTTCTTTCGTATCATTAAAAGCAAGGATTAAAATCCTTGCTTTTAATTTTTCTTTTTCTCCTCTTTTTTATCTTCTCTCTCTTGCTTTTTCTCCTCTTTTTTATCTTCTCTCTCTTGCTTTTTCTCCTCTTTTTTATCTTCTCTCTCTTGCTTTTTCCCTACTTTTCCATATATTTGTGGTTATTGTAACGTCTAACCCACCACATATGGAATTTCCAAAACAATATGTACCAAAAAACTTCGAAAAAACTCTCGCAGAGAAATGGGAACAGGAATGAAAATTTCAACCAAAAGAAAGTATCACAGGTAAAACTTTCTATATACCGATTCCACCACCAAATGTAACAGGATATCTTCATCTCGGGCATGCACTCACACTTACGCTTGAGGATATCATGGTGCGTTATCATCGTATGAAAGGAGATTCTACTCTCTGGGTTCCTGGAACCGACCATGCTGGTATTGCGACACAGGCACGAGTTGAAAAGATGCTCACAGAGCAAGGGAAAAACCGTGAAGAAATGGGGCGAGAAGCGTTTCTCGAGGAAGTATGGAAATGGAAAGATAAATATGCTTCCAATATCAATAATCAGGTTCGTCAAATGGGAGCTTCCTGCGATTGGTCACGGGAAAGGTTTACACTTGATGAAGGATTAAGTAAGAACGTTCAACATGCCTTTGTTGATCTCTACAACAAAGGACTCCTTTATCGTGGGGAATATATGGTAAATTATTCTCCAGCTCTTGGTTCGGTTATCTCAGATATCGAGGTAGATTATAAAGAAGAAGAGACAAAACTTTATTACATTACTTATTTTGTATCCGGTTCCGATAATGAACTTATTGTTGCAACGACTCGTCCAGAGACTCTTCTTGCAGATCAGGCAGTTGCAGTACATCCAAAAGATAAACGTTTCCGAAAACTTATCGGACGAAAGGTTATACTTCCTATCGTTAACAAAGAGATCGATATCATCGGAGATGAAATGGTGGATATAAATTTCGGAACAGGAGTCGTGAAAATCACCCCGTCACATGATCCAACTGATTTCGAAACAGGAAAACGACATAATCTTCGTCTTGATTATCAGGTTATTGATAAGAATGGAGTTATGACTCAAGAAGCGGGTATTTTCGCTGGTCAAGATGTTCTGACAGCGCGAGAAAATATCGTAGAGCTTCTCAAAGCAAAAGGGAATCTTGTAAAAATAGAGCCATATATTCATAAAGTTGGGTACTGTTCTCGCGGAGGTTGTCGAGTCGAGAGTATTGTATCGACTCAATGGTTTGTAAAGTCATCGGAACTTGCCAAGAAAGTAATTACTGGGTACAAAAAATGAGAGTTCGAAATCGTTCCTGAACGATTTAATAAAACTTTTGAAGATTGGATTTATAATCTCAGAGATTGGTGTATTTCGCGTCAGCTTTGGTGGGGGCATCAGATTCCTGCATACTATGATGTGAATACTAAGGAACTTCTCACTGTCTCTCTTGATGAGGAGGCAGTATTTCAGAAATATGGAAAAGAGAATGTATATCGAGATGCTGATGTTCTCGATACATGGTTTTCTTCTGCGCTTTGGCCATTTTCCGTTCTCGATTGGACTCCAGAAAATCCTGGTGAACTCTTCAAGAAATTTTACCCAGCTCAGGTTCTGGAAACCGGGTATGATATCCTCTTCTTTTGGGTAATCCGAATGCTTCTCATGGGGTATGAATACACTGGACAAACTCCTTTTAAAACTATTTATCTTCATGGACTTATCTTGACTGAAGACGGAAAAAAGATGAGTAAATCCGTTGGAAACACTATCGATCCACTTGATGTTATCGAACAATATTCGACTGATGCACTTCGTCTTACTTGTTCTATCGGAAATACTCCAGGAAATAATCTGAGTTTTTCTATGAAGAATGTTGAAAATAATTCGACATTTCTCAATAAACTCTGGAACGTGGTACGTTTCGTACATGCAAATATCGGGGAAGTAACGGACGATTATAGTGAACTTCGAACCAAAATCGAGAATAATTGGATAAGTTTTCTTCCTCATGAGCAATGGATTCTTTCTCGTCTGAAAGCAACGATTGATGGAGTAACTGATGGTATGGAAAAATATGATTTCTCCGATGCTGGACAGGATCTCGTGAGTTTTACTCGAGATGAATTCGCTGATTTCTTTATCGAAGAATATAAACTTACCAAGGCAACAACTGAAAATGGTCGGGATGTTCTCGCATTTACACTTCTTTCTCTTCTCAAACTTTGGCATCCATATATTCCTTTTGCGACGGAGGAATTATACAATATTGTAACCGATGGAAAATCTCTTATGGATAGCGAATGGGCAAATCTTAATATTGCTCGAAATAAGAAAATAGAGACTGATACGCTTGTGCTTTTTGAAGCAATTCGAACGATTCGAAATATTCGTGCGACCAAAGGAGTAAAGCCTGGAGAACTCGTAGATATAGCTATTCTTGCACCAAAGAAATCTCTCGATATTCTCAAAGAAAATGAGATTATTTTTCTTGGACTTGCAAAATTAAATAATTTGATTATAACTAAAAACAAAGTAGAAGGATCATCTATCGCATATGCGGTGACAGGAGATATAGAACTCTTTATAACTATTCCAGAAAATGAGGCAAATATCGAAGAGGAAAAGAAACGCCTTAAAGAACAAATAGAAAATAGAAAAGAGTATCTTAGAGCTCAGGATCTAAAACTTCTCAATGCTGATTTTGTTCGAAATGCTCCAGAAAAAATCGTTCGTCTTGAACAAGACAAACGATCCCAGGCTGCCGAACAACTCAAGAAACTTGAGGAAAAATTCAATAGTCTTATTTAGTAATATTCAGAATATGCATACTATATCACCTGATAATTCCGAGAGAGATTTTACAACACTTTCGATTGATGAAAAAAAAGCACACATAATGTCTTGGTTTAAATGAACAGATTTTCCTATTGAAAATATAGAAGATATCACGGAAATAAAAACAATAGGGGATTGTAGTATAAGCTTTTGGTATAATAATAAATTATGCAATTGTCCTACGCGAGAAAAATTTGATACAGATCAAGCTACTGTTTTCGAAACAGAAAGTTTTGATGTATTAATGTTGAAATTACATATATCAAATAAACTTCAGCAATGTTTTAATTTTATGACACCATCACAGGAAGACGGATTAATCAGTATATAATTTCAATCTATGCAAAATTTTCATTCTTTTCTCTCCGATAAAGCCGATCCATTCAATGATGAAGAAGGACTAAAGGACCTCGTACAACATATAAATAATCTTGTCCATTTTTGGCTTAAACGAAATATTGAAGTAACGAAACCATGATATACATTTGAGATGGTAGTTGATAGTATCAAAATATCATCTATAACCGATAAAATCGCAAAATTCACTATTAAAAATCCTCATACGAAACTTCGGGAGTATTTTGAATTTTGAGTGAATTTTCTTGAAGAACTTCAAGAAGAAATAAAAATCAGGATAGATGTGATTTTTCATGATAAAGATCCGATGAATATTATTCATTCTTGGCTTCCAGATATTGGATCTGAAAGAATTGTAGAAATTGCCAATATATATTCAAAGGATGTTGCTTATAATGTAAGAGATCAGGAAGAATATAATTGTTTGCAGATATCATACTTTTGAGAAAATGATGTACTACAGACTATAAAAATTCCTAATATTCATAAATGAGAATACATAGGAACCATCGATGGAATTATCTATAAGCTATATATAGACCGAATAAAAATGGTCGAATCTATTGTAGGAAAAAATAATCTGCTTAATGAATAAGCAGATTATTTTTATTTTTAGAGTATTGCCATAAGTATTTCTTCATGGAGAACTTCTTTGAGGTCTATATTTCCTTTATCGATGAATTTTATATCATCGGGAGCAAGTGGATCATACTGCTCTCGAAAGGTACGAGAAATATCCGAGATAGAAACCATATAAAAATCTCATTCGTATTCAACCTCCGTCTGAAGTATTTCGAATATTACTTCAATTCCATCATCAAGGGAGACGAGTTTTAATTGAAAACTCAGAGGTTTTGTAAAAACAATATCTGGATAGAATCCTGGAATAACTTCACCATTGAAGGCGAGTTCCCGAGAATCTCCCGCATAACTACTCAATAAATCTGCGACGTTGAGATGAAACATAGAAAGAAATTAATTAAAGAATCGTATCTTATCAGCACTGGGATGACTCTTGAGTTTTTCAAGAGTTTTTGCTTCAATCTGACGAACACGTTCACGTGTTACTCAGAATTCTTTTCCGACTTCTTCGAGCGTATGAATCTCACCTCCATCGAGCCCAAAACGCATGATGACAATCTTTCGTTCGCGAGGAGTAAGGAAATCGAGCATCTCATAGAGATTTTCTTTCAGAAGTGTAAGATTTGCAGCCTTGTCCGGAGTAAGATATTTATCATCTTCTACAAAGTCTCCAAGAGTCGTATCCTCCTCGCCTCCGACAGGAGAATCGAGAGAGAGGATATCCTGGGAGATACGCATAATCTGGCGTACTTTTCGGATGTCCATATCGAGTTCCAGAGCAAGTTCCTCCATAAGAGGTTCTCGAGCAAGTTCTTGAGTGAGTCGTCGGAAAGTATGAGTAAAACGATTGATTGTTTCTACCATATGAACCGGAACACGAATTGTTCGAGCTTGATCGGCGATTGCTCGAGTTACTCATTGTCGGATCCACCAAGTAGCATAAGTAGAGAATTTGAATCCCTTTTCCGGGTCAAATTTATCTACCGCACGGAATAAACCAACATTTCATTCTTGAATAAGGTCAAGAAGTCCGAGACCACGCCCCATATATTTTTTTGCAATACTTACAACGAGACGGAGATTCGCTTCGGCAAGTTTCTTTCGAGCGTCCTGTGAACCTTTCTTGATGAGACGACCGAGACGTACCTCTTCTTCAGCATCGATGAGATGGAATCGTCCAATCTCATTTAGATACATTCTAATGGAATCATCTGAAATATCAGAAAGATCTATTTCTTGAGCTTTTTCTTCACTCGTATGACCTGGTTTAAATATTTCATCTTTATCGAAACTGTCGACAATTTCGATATTAAGTTTCATAAGACGTGTATAGATTTCATCGAGCTTATCGACATCATCTTCTGCATGGGGCATAGCAGCAAGAAGCTCATCATAGGTGATTTTCCCTTCCACCTTTCCTTTTTTTATAAGGAGTTGAAGATTTTCAGAAAGTCCTTCGAGCAACTCTGCAGGTACGGAAATATCGATGAATTTCTGAAGTCCTTTTCCGACTCGTCTTTTGTCGGCGCTTCGATCGATGGGTACTTTTTTAAGTCATCGTTCTCGTTTTTTTCTTCCTGTTCATTCATCTTCATCCTCATCTTCATCTTCTTCATCTTCATCTTCATCTTCAAAATCTATAAGATCATCTTCCAAGAGAATTAAATCTTCATCTTTAAGTGGAAGTATGTCGTCTTCTACAACAATAACCTCATCTTCATCCTCATCAATATGTATATCATCATGAGAATGATCATCTTCTTTATCATCATGTGTAACCTCTTTTTTTACGGGAATAGCAGTTATTTCTTTTGAAGAAATCACTTTTTCTCGAATTTTTCCGAGATCAAAAATCACATCACCACCGATAAGAGTATTAAGATCTATCTCTTCTATGTGACTTACATCTTTTTTAGAATCCTTTTTTGACATTGTTGATAAGGAAAAATATTAAATATGTTTCTTTTAATTAAATTTCACTCCTATTTTTTTCGCTTTTTCTTGGAGTTTATGACGCTCAATCATATATTCTGTACTGTTCGGATCGATATTTTCAAGAAGTATTTTCTTTTCTTGTTCAAAACAGATTTTGTTGAGATAACCAATAAGCTCCAGAAATTTCTGAGTAATAATTTCCTGAGAAAGACTCGCATTATCCTCCTCGATAAAAAGTTCTATGGCAGAAAGGCGATCGAGGTCTATAGCACCGTTATTTTTTCCGGATTCTCTCTCAGAGAGGAGATTTTTAATTACGAAAAAAGAGGGAATAGACATTCCATCCTCGAGAGTATACTGAAATTTCTCTAAAAACAAGTCAAAATAGCCATAAAGTCGCATATATCCTCCAAGAAGTTCCGTTCTTTCAAAACTCGTCTGTTTTTTTACATCTTCAATAATGCGTTTTTCTCGAAAATTCTTGAGTTCGCTATAAAGTACATCAGTGCTTAGATTAAGTATCTTTCCAATCTCTCGAATATAAGCATCAATCTCAATAGGATTTTTGATATGTTTGAGCATTTTTTTAAGCTCTTCCCAGATGGCTTTTTTCCCAGTCATCTGTGTAATATCGTACTTTTTTGCTCACTCTTTTATATAGAAAGCTATCGGTGTGAGTGCTTTTTTCATTTCTTCTTGGAAATCTCCTCCAGATTTTATAAATTCGTCAGGGTCTTTCGCATCAGGAAGGGATATAACATAGATATCAAGATCTTCATTATAGAGATTTTCCAAACTTTTGAAAGTTGCTTCTACTCCTGCTTTATCTCAGTCGAGACAGAGATAAAGTTTTTTGGTGAATCGTTTAATAAGTGTAATATGTTCCTTAGTTAGAGCGGTTCAACTGATACCAACGGTATTATAAATATTAGCCTGATGGAGTGCGACCGTATCCATTTGTCATTCAACAATAATAACACTTTGTTCTTTCGCAATAGTACTCTTCGCGAGATGAAATCCGTAAAGAATCGCACTTTTATTGAAAATATCAGAAACCGGAGAATTGAGATATTTTGGTTCTCATTTGTCGGTAATTCGTCCAGTAAAAGCAACGGTATGACCAGCGAAGTTTGCGATAGGGAAAATAATTCGTCCATAGAATTTATCTCGTCCAGGTCCGACGAAGATTCCGGAATCGATAATGGCTTGTTCGGTAAAACCTTTATCTTTCATTCGAGTAAAGAGCTCGCGAGGATTTCCAGAATAACCGAGACCGAAACGATCGATGGTTTCTCGTGAGATTCCTCGATTCAGAAGGTAATTGAGTTTTTCTTTATTCTCATCCCGAAGGATTTCTTCACGGTAAAAATCGGTAGCGATGCGATACATATCGTAAATATCGCCGGTTTTCTCTCCTCGTTCTTTGTAATAATCGGTCTTGAGTTCCACTCCCGCTTCTTTTGCGAGAATATGCAATGCTTCGGAAAATTCTATTTTTTCCATTTCCATGAGGAATCGGATTGGTCCGCCTCCGTGATGACAGGAAAAACAATAGGCGAGATTCTTGACCGGAGAGATGACAAAGGAAGCGGTTTTTTCGCTATGAAAAGGGCAAAGAGCCTTGTAATTAACTCCTGCTTTTTTCATCTGGACATAACGTCCGGCGAGCTCGACGATATTGATTTTGGATTCTATTTCTTGTGAGATGGACATGAAAGAATCGTGTAGAAATGAATATTTCGATGGATTATATGCGGATTTAGTGAAAATACAACCGCTTTATTCGCTTTTTATGAGAGATACGATATTTTTCTCATTTTCAAATACTCTATTCTCGATAATCGCAAATCCGCTTTCTCGGAATAAACTCTTCAATTCTTCGAGAACGAATCCATGATAGTAGCGATTATGCGCTCCGATTTTAATTCCGAAATTTCCGTTTCATTCATAGTTTTTTTCATACTTCGAAAAAAGGGTTCCTCCCATCAGATTCCAGTTTGTCATCATGATTATTCCTCCTGGTGAAAGGAGTTTTTTTGCTTTCAAAAGCACTTCTTTTCGTTCCTCTTTTGTATGTAGATGGTGAAATGATGCAATAAATACAATGAATTGATAGGAATTTCTGGAAAGCTCACCCATATGATTCATATCAAGAACTTTGAAAACATTCTCCGGATGAAGTTTCCGAGCTTCATGTATCATTCCGGAGGATTCATCGATTCCGATGTAGGAGTAGGGAAGTCCAGAGGTTTCGAGTGTTTCCAAAAACCTCCCGTTTCCACATCCGACATCGAGAATAGATATTTTCCCGGAAGAATGATTCTTTATATATTCCATAAAATACTCAATTTCACCCCATCGGAGATTTTTTCTCGACTCTGAGAATGTAGAAGCGAAAGCATCGTAGGACATTATAATCTCGTAATTTTTAAAATAGTATCGAACCCTCGTTGGATATTGGCAATAGTCGGAGTAATTCCGCAAGTTTCTGATGAGCTACAAGTTCCATGGGAACAAACAGCAATACTCAAATCTTCTCAAACCGCCGAAAGTATATCGTACACGGAAATATCTTTTTTTACGAGTTCTACTCCTCCATATCGTCCTTTGTGCGAAATTATAATACCTGTTTTTTCAAGTTTATTCGCAGTTTTTCGGAGAAACGGCTCTTTTATACCGAGTTTTTCGCTTATCGCATTGATGGTATGGGTTCCAGGATTATGAATCAGGTGCTTCACGAGCAGAAGAGCATATTCTCCAGAAGAAGAGATTTTGAGCATAGGAAAAAGGGTTTATCCAAAATATTTCTTGAGTACATTCGGATTCTTATTCCACTTGGACATAGTTTTGACTCGAAGGAGGATATAGACTTTCTTTTCGAGAATCTTCTCGAGCTCGATCCGAGCGAGCTTTCCAATATTCTGAAGTACCGCTCATTGTTTTCCTATGAGGATATTCTTCTGGGAATCTTTGGAAACATAAAGCATAACGAGTGCTTTTATCATACCGTCTTCCTCCACGAGATCATCCACATCCACGAGGATATCGTACGGGAGCTCTTCGCCGAGCGAGAGGAATATCTTTTCGCGGATAATCTCGCGGATACGGGTTTCCATATCTTGGTCGGTATAATAGTCCTCATCATAGAAAAGCGGTCCGGTCGGAAGTGATTTCTTGATGGTCGCGAGGAGTTCGTCGAATCCGTTTTTGTTTCGGGAAGATATGCAAATCGCATCTTTTCTGGCTTCGGTTGCGTGACCGAGATCGCACTTAGAATAGACGAGAATAACCGGTTTCTTCACTCATTTGAGGAGCTCGCTGATTTTTTCCTCCTCCTGTCCGCGTTGTCTGGAGATATCTATGAATCGGACAATAATATCGGCATCTTCAAGAGCATTCGCCGCCTGACTGTTGATAATGATATTAAGTTCTTCTTTGGATTCATGGATACCGGGAGTGTCAAAAAAAATAACCTGAGATTCCATATCATTATAGATTCCTCGAATGGTTTTCTGAGTCGTTTGTGGTTTCGGCGAAACAGCACTGACTTTCTCATCTATGAGTGCGTTGATGAAAGTGGATTTCCCAGAGTTCGGTCGCCCGATAAGTGCAACATATCCAACTTTTTTATGGATGAGCGGTTTTATAAACTGGGATATATCGAGTTCTGTTGCCATGAATAATGAAAGTTTGATAGGATATTTATAGAGCGTGAGTATATATATTTTTTCGATAATAACAAAAATAAACTCCCAAACTTTGGGAGTTTATTGTATAAAAAATATTTTTATCCGCCGAGCACTTGGAGTATTTCCTCCAGACTTACTTCTCCGAGAACGAGTTTTATGAGCGCATCGTCTTTAATGGTAATCATCCCATCTCCGATGGCTTGGATTTCTAGTTGTGTTTTGGAAGCGTGTGCGAGAACCATTTTCTCGATTCCTTCGGTCATTTCGAGAATCTCGAAAAATCCAGTACGTCCTTTATGTCCCTTATGACTACATTTTTCACATCCACCCTCGAGAGCCCGGTAGAACATAAGATCGTCCGGTTCGCTCACGTATTTCCCGATACGGGAAAGTACCTTTTTCTTCGTAAGTTCATCGGGTTTATAGGCTACTTTACAGTGTGGACAGAGTTTTCGAGCGAGACGTTGTGAAACGATAAGCCGAAGACTGGAAGTAATGAGAAGCGGATCGATTCCAAGATTCGTGAGACGTTGAAGTGTATTGACGGTAGAATTTGCATGGATAGTGGAAAATACCAAATGTCCGGTAATGGAGGCCTCGACTGCGAGACGAGCGGTTTCGGAATCTCGGATTTCCCCGACCATGATAATATCGGGATCCTGACGGAGCAGACTTCGGAGTCCATCGGCGAAGTTGAATCCGATCTGCGGATTGATCTGGGTATGATTTACTCACTTGATTCGGTATTCGACCGGATCCTCGAGCGTGGAAATATTCTTTTCCTCGGGATCAAATCGAGAAAGCATAGAATAGAGTGTCGTGGATTTCCCCGAACCAGTCGGACCGACGATAAGCACGAGACCAAATTGGTTTTCGAGATGTTTTTTGATTTTTACCATATTCATCGGAAGGACTCCGATAGACCGAAGATCCATAAGTTCACTCTCTTTGCGGAGAAGTCGGATAACCACTTTTTCTCCGTAAATAGTAGGGATAACACTGACTCGGAGATCGACATTTTTCTCACTTGAGGCATCATGATAGGTTGCTTTTCCATCCTGAGGAAGACGTTGTTCATCGATTTTTAATCCTGAAAGAATCTTGATTTTAGCGATGAGCGGAGCTTTTTCGTAAGCGGAAAATCGTCCGTATTCGACAAAACGTCCATCGACACGAATTCGTACGAGAAGTCCGTCTTCTTCTGGTTCTATATGGATATCGGAAGCTCCAAGCGAAAGCGCTTTCGCAAAAATACTATCGAGTTCCACGAGAGTGTTTCCGATAGATCAACCTGTCGTATCGGCGCTTGGCGAATACGTCTTGTTTACGGAAGATAGAGGAGTTCCTTGCATAAGAGCATCATTTTTCTTTCCGATTCATTTGAAGACATCGGTCATTTTTGTGATAGCATCCTGAATTTTTGGAGAAAGAGACATATTTGAAAGTGATTTGTAGAGAGAGGATATAGTCAATATAGCACATAAATTCGATAAACACAAAAATGCGCACCATTTTAGATAAATTACTTTTAATCCTGGAATATATCTTTTCTCACTTCTACTTGAAAAATCCAAAAAAGCACTATACTTTGTCGGTTATATTCTTTTTTTATTTTCATGAAATTTCTCTCTTTTCTCATATTTTTTACACTGCTCGGAGCCGGATATATTGCTTATGTTTTCCCGCAGACTTCTGTAGTGAAACAGGATTTTATAATAAATCGCGGCGATACTTTGGCGAGTCTTCCGAAGAAGCTTTCCATAGAGGCAAATCCCATTTTCTTCAAAATCTATACTCGGTTTGTCGTCAAAAAATTCACTCTTCAAGCAGGAACGTATTCCATAGGGAAAGACACGACTCTTGAACTACTTTTTTCTCAGATTCTTAAAAATCCTATCTCTAAAGATATCACTATCACTTTGCTTCCTGGTTGGAATATATGGGATATAGATGTGTATCTGACAAAAAACGGGATTATACAAGCAGGAGATTTTACTACTTCAGCAGAAAATATATCACCAGAAATAAAAAAAACCTTTCCGTTTCTCAGGAAAGCTACTACTTTGGAAGGATTTCTCGTTCCTGATACCTATCGTATCAGTCCGGAAGCGGGAGCGAATAATATCATCGAGATGCTTCTCGGAGCTTTCAATAACAGAATATACAAGGAGTTTAATTTTGCTTCCAATACCTCATTATACGAAACGATTATTTTCGCTTCCATTCTGGAAAAAGAAGAGAAAAACAGTGTAAATAAACCGATAGTTGCAGGGATTCTCCAGAAACGTTACCGAGAAAAATGGTTTATCGGTGCGGATGCGACCGTTTGTTACGCATATCGTCTCACTATGACCGATTGTACACCCGCTTTTATCGGAGAACATATCTATGATAAAACCGCTTACAATACGAGAAATAGTCTGGATCTTCCGCCGACTCCCATCTCGAATCCGAGCATCGATACTATTTCCGCGACTATCAATTCTGAATCGAGCCCATATTACTATTATCTCCATGATAATTCCGGAAATATCCATTATGGAAAAACCCTAGAAGATCATAATAGAAATCGAGTACTATTTCTCGGAAAATAAAAAAGGTCGTACAAAGTACGACCTGAAGCATATTGTTCGTTATGCTTGTTTTTGCATTGCTCCCGTTTGTTGATTTGCGAAGTGTTGTTCACGACGCAAAGCAAAAATTGTTGGACGAGAACTCGAGCCATGTATATGACTCAATACCGATGGAGGAGGAGTTTGTTTTTGACTCCCTCTAGTAGAAGTTGTTTGATGCATTGCATTTCCTAACATATCCTTAACTCCCTTCTTTTTTGGTTGAACAAAAATTGTATTCGGATTGATTTGTTCCGAAGTGGAGGGGATTATAGCGTTTTTTTCTTGAAGTCAATATTTTCTATCTTTCTTCTAATAGAAGCTTCACGATTTCTATTTTTTCACTTTTTTTCTTCCATACTTTGAGAATGATTTCATCACCGGGAACTTTATCCTTGATGATATCTCGAATCGTGACATTGTTCTCGATTGGAATCCCAGCAGCTTCTATAATAATATCTCCACTTTCGAGTCCAGCCTTGGAAGCAGGAGAATCCACTATGACAGCATCGGGACTATTTATTATAAGATCACCGGAAGTGATATCGATATTCATATTTTTAGCAATATCCGACGTCAATGAAACGGTTCGGATACCGATAAAAGCCCGTTTGATAACTCCGTTCTTTTCTACGGAATCCACGAGATATCTGACTTCTTTTTCCGAGAGAGGAATAGCGAATCCGAGACCAGTCGCATTACTCGCGATAGCAGTATTGATTCCTATGACTTTCGCGTCCAGATTCACGAGCGGTCATCCGGAATTTCCTGGATTGATAGCCGCATCGGTTTGGATAAGTCCAGTCAGAAGTTCGGTTTCATTGGTCCCCATATCTCCTGCTTCGATGGTACGATTCAGTGCGGAAACGACTCAAAAAGTCACGGTATTATTGAATTCTGCAAGAGCATTTCCGATAGCTATAAGAAAATCCCCAACCTCGAGAGAAGTTGTACTTTGAGCGAAATCTACCGGTTCTCGATCGAGGAGTTTTTTCCCGTCCACGTCATAGGTTTGTACGAGAGCAAGGTCGCTCGATGGATCGAAAGCGAGAACCTTCCCTGTAAATTCCTCACCTCATGCAGTAATGATGGTATAACTTGCGTTGGGATCAGAAACAACATGTTTGTTCGTGAGAACAAGTCCATCTTTTGTGACGAAAAATCCCGTTCCGCCACCGACTTTTCTCCGAATAGTTCCCGATGGTTCAAAGAAGAATCCATACGGATCGGTTTTGTAGGTTTGAATTTCCTTGGAGATAACGATACTGACAACCGAAGGAGAGATTTTTTTCGCTACCGATTTTACGCTTGTCTCAAGGTTCCCGAGCGATGGAGTCCCTGTTTTTACATTTTCTTTCTGTGAATTTACAGCGGTATTTTTCGTTCCAGAAAATCCGATTCCTTGAAGGAATATAGTGGAAAAAATCGTTGTAAAGAATGCACAGAGAATAGTCAATATAAAGAGAATATGTGGATTTTTCATATGTACTAAGTTGGAGGGAAATATATGGCTATATTATAAAAAATAGCGAAGAATATGCAAATCGAAAATAGGAATATGGAAATTCGTTTAAAAAAGCAATTTGCTTTTTTATATTTTTTGAGTATAGAATATTTAGTTCACAGTTGTTTTTATACTACATTTTTATCTACAGAACCCGAGAAAATATGAAAGCATCAAATTCTCTCATTGCACTTGATATCGGAGCAGGGAACACTACTTTTGGAAGAGATCTCCGGAGACTCAATCCTCAGATTGGAACAGTCATTTGTGCTGATCCTTATATAGAAAAGAAATATGAAGAATATAACTCGATAGGATTGTTATTAGGGACGACAGTGCATAATATCAGAGTTGCTCTTTCAAAGCTCACAAAGGTTTCAACATCTCGAGAAGTGGAAGAGGTAATCCAAAACTCGAAAAAAGGTGTTTTTAAAGCTATTGCTACCTATGAAAATACCTGACTTCCGGATGAATCGGTAGATATTGTTACACTTAATTCACCACATCCTTTAACTGCACCATCCGGTTCGGATTTTGATGAGTTATCACGAATTCTTAAAAGATGAGGGATATTCTATTTTGGGCATTCCACCGATATTCATCATGCATTCGATGAAGGACAAATGAAGCTTATAGGGAAATGAGGATTTTCTAGAAGCATACAAGAGGCAGTTATGGAGAAACAAAATCTTGTATTTCCTATGAGTCCAGTGATACGTTCGAATGTTAAGACGAAATATTTTCGCGATGCATGATACGGAGCATCTTCCATAAATTATATATATCAGAGAAATTGAGGTCCACGCCTTAATCCAAATTGGAAGGCTTGGATAAAAGAGTAGGAATCAAAGAACCCCCTACTTATAGAAAAATTTGCCAAAAACATATTTTCCCCTATGTTAATTCCATAGTTAATGGATGTATATTCTTATTTTCTCAGTCATTTTTTATGATAATCGCCATCGGAACGACTAGTTCCCCGAAAGTAGCCGGAGTTCAGGAAGCGATCAACGTTTGTCCATATTTTGATGACAATCGAGGAAATATCGAATATATCCTGGAGAAAGTTCCATCCGATGTAGCAGATATGCCACTCTCACTCGAAGTGACGCTTGAATGAGCGCGTAATCGTGCCATGAACCTCCGAAAAAAATGAATCGAAGCCGATTTCTATGTCGGAATCGAAGGAGGAGTCTGGTCGGTACTCAATAAGAAAGTTCTCGGAGGAACTATTTTCATCATCGATAAAAAAGGAGAAGAACACTTCGGAATCTCTCAGGTTATGGAAGTTCCGCCGATCATAGAAAAAATGCTTTACGAAGAAGGAAAAGAACTCTGACCGGCTATGGAAGCACTCAAATGAAGCGTTCACAGCAGGAGCGAAGAGGGAAGTATGGGTGCATGGTCCGACAATATGCTCGTCCGAAAAGATGAATTCACCCTCGCTTTCAAGGCGGCGATCAGTCCATTTTTCAATGAATACTATAAGCTATAAGACTTCAGTAAAATGCGAACTTTGAGTTCAAACTGTACGCTTCCTCGTTCTCTGTACAAGTCGTACAGTTCACTCTGGTACGTAGTTTTCACACAAATTTCATCATTTTTCAGAAGTCTCTGGATTTTTGTGGAATAACTTCTCAGAATTTGCGAATTATTCCAATTTGCGATATACTTATTTCGTATAAGTATTCCATAAATAGCGAATATGCTGTCAAAAAAGACACAAACCGCAGCCGATTATGTATCGGATATCGAAAATATGCAACTCCTGAAAATCTCAGGAGTGTCTTTTCGTGAGTTTCTATTGGAACACAGACGATTTCCTATTATTGCTATAACTGGACAATCCTGAGTTGGAAAAACCACTTTTACGGACATTCTCATAAATAGTTTGACCGAACGGCTGAAATCGGATTTTCCTCTCTTGCCTCCAAATGTAAAAAAACTCACGGAACTTCCTCAGATGAGTCCGTATCTTCCTATTATTAAAGCTTCTTCCGATGGTCTTTCCGACCAAACTCTTTGGGAGAAAAATCAGGAACTTTTCCGTGTGCTCGATGAAGCTATTCTCACAAAAGCTTCCCTTGAATCAAAAAATTCGGTAATCGTTATGGACTTTTCGATTATTCAAGTACTCGTCTATGCTCATATGAAGATCAAATGAGCGTCAGGAAAAGACTTCGTCCAAACATTTAACGAATCTTTCAAAAATCTGCCGAAACCAGATTTCCTCGTCCATATAACCGCCGAACCAGAAACGGTTCTCGGACGGCTTGAAGCCCGATGAAGTTTTATCGATGAACAGATTCAGAAACATACAGAAGAACTTCATAGTTATTACAGCGAAAACGGGAGGGATTTTCTCGGAGAATACTACAAAGATACGCCTATTATCCGAGTCCACACCGATAATCTTGATCTCGTGAACAGTATCGGTGACAAAGCGCTCGCCACAAAAGAAGCAGTAAACGAAACTCTTATGCGAATCGCAGCGTAAAATTCTACAATAGAAAAATTTGCCAAAAACACAATTCTCCCTATACTGCTTCGTGTAACAAAGGCATTTGAGCGACTATCAATCGCGAGCCGAGAGTAGAAATCCGCCACGGCGGACAGTAGACCTCTCCGGGAGTTCCCGTCATAGAACACAAATTAAGTACCCGCTTTCCGGTGGTACCTTTCGCCTCGGCGAACCGAAAGCATCCATATTTTATAATGGGTGCTTTTTTGTATGAAAAAATACTGTACACTTAATACTATTATGCAAGCGGGACTTCTTGTATTTACAACAGCAGGATTTCTCCTTATGTCCATGAAGATGCCACAATATGGGCTCATCGTGACACTCATCGCTCAGATATTTTGGATTTATTCTTCCTATAAGGTCTGGAAAGAGGCGGGGCAGATTGCGATTTTCATCAATACTATCGCTCTCACGATTATATTCGGATATGGAGTTCTGAACTATTGGGTGTTATAGAATTTTAATTTTTTAATTTCATTTGTATGGCTCCATCGAGACATCAGATAATCTTCATCGGAGGATGAGAGGCTTTCGAGAACGAAGAGGCATATCTTCGGTTTCTAGAAGCGGAGGATTATGATCCGTATGTGAAATATTCAAACTGGAAAAAGTGGCTCGCAGACGGACTCTCTGATCGATTCGAATCGTTTTCCCCGACTATGCCAGCCAAACAAAATGCATTTTATCCCGCATGGAAGATATGGTTCGAGAAACTTTTCCCATATCTGAACGATGAGAAACTCATCATAATCGCCCACTCGCTCGGCGGGATATTTATCGCCAAATACCTGTCGGAAAACGCTTTCCCGAAGCGTCTCGCACAACTTCATCTCGTCGCTCCGGTACTCGATAACGAGTGACTCGTCGGAGAATCCATCGCAAGCTTCGCTTTCGACACGACCAAACTTTCCCGACTTACTGAACAATCCGACGAAATCCATATCTGGAGCTCCGTAGACGACCCAGTCGTACCATGTTCCCATTCCGAAAGATACCACCAAGCAATCGAAAATTCCATCCTTCACACATTCGACACCCGACAGCATTTCTGAGGTCAACCATCGTTCGTGGAATTGTTTTTAGAAGTAGGGAAGGTGTGTAACTAACTTTTAATTCTTATTTTAAATATGACCAGTCCAACCATTACTTCTATTTACTCGAGTATCCGCCAAAAAGTTCCACATACCGAGTTCCTTCCAGATAGACTTGTGTTTCATATACAAAAAGCATTGGAAAGAAACAAGTTTTTTGGAGAACGAGCTACTCTTCTTAGAAACTGAAGAAATTATAGTATCTCAGAAGAGATTCCTCATCAAATCCTAGATGAATGAATTTGAGACTTTCTTGAATCAGAACTACAAGTAGAAAGAACCAGATTTACTATGGATAGGATTATTTCCTTATAGTGCAGCTTTTTTAGATTTCTAACATTTCCACTTCTATGTCATTCCCACAAATCAATTCCCGTCAGTCCTTTGCAGCTCTTGAACTTGAGACGCTTGCGTATTGGAAGGCGAATAATACTTTCCAGAAATCACTCGAAATCCGCGAGGGTGCTCCGGAGTTCAATTTCTACGACGGTCCTCCGTTTGCGACCGGGACTCCGCACTATGGTCACCTCTTGGCAGGTACTATCAAGGATGTCATCCCACGATACCAGACTATGCAAGGCAAGTTCGTAGAGCGACGCTTTGGGTGGGATTGTCATGGTCTCCCGATCGAGAATATCGTCGAGAAGAAACTCGGAATCTCCGGAAAGAAGGATATCGAGGATAAGGTTGGAGTATTCGAGTTCAACGAACAGTGCCGTGCGAACGTGTTCGGATACACGGATGTTTGGCGACAGACCGTCGAACGTATGGGTCGATGGGTGGATATGGACAACGATTACAAGACCATGGATACCGACTTTATGGAGTCGGTTTGGTGGGTGTTTAAGAGTATCTACGACAAGGGGTACGTATACGAATCGTACCGAGTCGTACCATACTGTCCACGCTGTTCCACTCCACTCTCCAATTTCGAGGTAAATCAGGGATACGAGGACAAACAAGATAAAGCAGTGACGGTGAAATTTAAAGTGAAAAATGAAGAAAATACGTATATCCTCGCTTGGACTACGACTCCTTGGACGCTTCCAGCGAACCTCGGACTTGCGGTTAAAAAGGATTTTGATTATGTTAAAGCAAAAGTATTTTCTGGAAAATGGGATAAATTTTGAAAAGCCCAATATGAAATACATATACTATCTAAAAAAATATATGAAGATGCAATTAATAATAAATGATCTTACAAAGATGTTTATAATGGAGCTTTAGATGAAATTCCTGATTGATATGAAAGACCAATAATAAATGAGCATGATATTAGTTTTGTAAAAACATATAAATGAACTCAGCTTGTTTGATTGGAATATGAGCCGATATTCCCTGATTTTATTACACAATTAGGAACCGTTTCCGATGATGTGGTTCTCGGGGAGAATGCGTACAAAGTAGTACCCGGGCACCATGTGACAACCGATTCCGGAACCGGAGTCGTACATATCGCTCCTGCTTACGGTATCGACGATTCGGAAATTGGACAGAAAGAAAAGCTCGGATTTATCTCCCATATCGATGCCATCGGTCACACAACGGGACTTCTCTCTGATAACGACGTATATGTTTTCGACTTTAACCAGATTGTCATTGATCGGCTCAAAGCCGAGAAGAAGCTCATCCATATCGGAACGATTGACCATTCGTATCCGCACTGTTATCGTTGTCATACACCGCTCATTTACCGTGCGATTTCCGCTTGGTACATAAATGTCGAATCTCTTAAAGATCGAATGATTGTAAATAATCAAAAAGTAAACTGGATGCCCGACAACATCAAGGATGGTCGATTCGGGAAATGGGTGGAAGGGGCACGAGACTGGAATATCTCCCGAAACCGTTACTGGGGTTCTGCGATTCCAGTTTGGAAGAGCGAAGATGGAGATATTATCGTCATAGGTTCCGTAAAAGAACTCTATGAAGCCAATAAAGAATTTGGGCAGATTTTCGAAAAAGATGGAAAATATTTCTACACCGATTCCAAACAACCCGTCGACCTTCACAAGCATTTCGTCGACCAAATCAAACTTTCAAAAGATGGAAAAACCTATATGCGAATTCCAGAAGTTCTGGATTGTTGGTTCGAGTCTGGGTCTATGCCATATGCGAGCAAACATTATCCGTTCGAGCGAAAAGCTGAGTTCGATGAGATATTTCCAGCGGACTTTATCGCCGAGGGACTTGATCAGACTCGTGGTTGGTTCTATACACTTCTTATTCTTGGGACGGCGCTCTTCGATAATACTCCATTTTTGAATGTTATCGTAAATGGAATTATCCTCGCGGAAGACGGACGGAAAATGAGTAAATCGCTCAAGAATTATCCAGATCCACTCGAACTCGTCGAGAAGCACGGAGCCGACGCACTCAGGTTCTATCTCCTCTCATCTCCGGTTGTAAAAGCCGACGATCTCCGATTCTCGGAGGCGGGAGTTGAGGAAGTTGTGAAAAAAGTATTACTTCCACTCTGGAATACGTACAGTTTCTTCACAACATATGCCAATATTGACGGTTGGACACCATCGGGAACTCGCATCACGATGATGCGACACGGTGAAACGGATGCGAATGCAGGGAAACGTATCTCCGATGCTGGAGAAGTTTCTCCACTCAATGAAACCGGACGAAAACAAGCACAAAAAGCCGGAGCTCAGATGAAAAAAGAAGGTCGAAATTTCGATATTATTATCGCTTCGCCAGCTCTTCGTACACAGGAAACAGCTCGGATAGTCGCAGAAGAACTCGGATATACCGGTGAGATTATCGTTGTACCAGAACTTATCGAACGAAATGCGGGTGAATGTTCTGGAAAGAGCCATACTGAAATAGAAAACTGGTACAAAGAAAAAACAGGAAAGAATCTCGATGGACCGTATCATTATAGAGCTGCATACGAGCACGGAGGAGGGGAACACGAGGAGAATCATCAGACACGTGTGGAATGAGCTATTAATGATATTCTCGCAAAATACCCAGGGAAACGTGTATTGGTCGTGGCTCACGGTGGAACATCCCGAGCTTTCAATATTCATTTCTTCAATCTTTCTATGGAAGAATGATACGGTCGGGATGGACGAATTGATAATGCCGAATATAGGGATTTTCTCTCTGTACCGCTTACAAATAATCTCGACACTTGGATTGTTTCTCGACTTAATCGACTCACAGCGACGGTCGCTGGAGGATTCGAATCCTACGATCTTCAGATTCCGACTCGTGCGATTACGGAATTTATGGATGATCTCACGAACTGGTATGTTCGTCGTTCCCGACGTCGTTTCTGGAAATCTGAGAACGATGGAGATAAGTTTGAGGCGTACGAGACACTGTATCACGTACTCACGACGCTTACCAAGGTCATGGCACCGATTACCCCTATGATATCCGAAGCGGTGTATCGTGGACTCACTGGTCACGAATCCGTACATCTTGAAAGATTCCCAGAATTTACACGAGCTCATATGTTCGATTCTCTCGAATCCGATATGAAACAGGCACGGGATATTATTACTCTCGGATTGGCGCTTCGCGGTCAGAAGAAACTCCGTGTTCGTCAACCGCTCGCATCCATTACCATCGGTGAAAATCTGAGCGAATATTTCCAGGAAATCATCCGTGAAGAACTCAATGTGAAAGAAGTGAAAATCGAAGATATGTCCCACGTAGCTCGCAAAATCTGTAAACCGAACGCCAAACTCATCGGACCACGATTTGGAAAAGCCGTGCAGGACGTGATTATCCAAGCAAAATCCGGAAACTTCCAGGATCTCGATAATGGACGAATTCAAGTCGGAGAATACGTTCTCGAGGCAGGAGAATATGAAATCGCCTACGAACCACTCGATGGAGTAACGCTTGATGTTATCAGCGGAACTGGAATGGTTATCGCAATGGATACGATTATCACCGAAGAACTCGAACTTGAAGGATACGCTCGTGATCTCGTTCGAGTCATCCAAGATCTCCGAAAGGATGCTGGATACGAAGTTTCTGACCGAGTACGAGTCGCTCTCCATGGAGAAAAGATGGAGGAAATTCTTGCGCTTTTTGCAGACTACATAACTTCGGAGACACTTTCCGTCATCGATGAGAATCTCGTAGAAGGGGATATCTCCCGTGAGATAGATGTGGAAGGAATTATAGTGAAGGTTGTGGTGAAGAGATAAAAAACAAATTAAAATGGCTTAATAGACATTTTCTGGTAGGTTTTTAATCCAATTTGGAGCATAATAGAGCGGTTTATCCGCTCTATTTTAAATCATATGATTA
>PCUR01000010.1 GCA_002771035.1 Candidatus Gracilibacteria bacterium CG12_big_fil_rev_8_21_14_0_65_38_15
GTTAAAATTCGCGACTGGACTTGCGTATTTTACTCGTAATTCTTTTCTACACAACCTGATTAAGTTTTACATATTACCAATATCTGATGAGTTCCGTACGGAAGCGACTCATATATAAGCGGAAATAGAGCATACGATGCAAAATACGATATTGCAAAACTGAGATTTTTTACTCTCAGGCTCTGAGCTGCTGGAACTGTTTGTACGAATACTGCCGAGAATGTCCCAGCTCAATACTGATTACCATACGAATATGCCTGGGCAGGGAAAAAACGATGTTATTCGAATGATACAGGGGTACTATGACTTAGAACCTCTCCGAAAACAAATCCAGTCATAGTGAATAAAAATCCGACAATTATCACTAATCCGCCATTTGTTTTGAGAACAGCCAATTAAATACTAATTATTCGTTAACTTTATCGCTATGATGAAAACACTTATTTTGAAAATCAGAAACCATTTGGTAGGATTTTTGATAGGAGTATTCGTAACTACCGCTGTAACAGTATTTGCAGCATCTAATCCATGATCTATCTGATCATTATTTACGGATATCGGTGGGGGGATCTATAAACTCATAGGAACCAATATTAAAGATGGAAGTATAACTCCTGCTCAGATAGGATTCAATTACGCGGGATCTACAAGCAAATGATGACCAGCAACTTCGGTAAATTTCAATGGAGGATTAACCGATTCATCATATCCAACTTTTAACTGAATAAGAGCGAATTCAAGTATTATTCTATGATGACCTATCTATTTTGCTGATGGAACTTCCCAATCAACTGCCGCATCATATGCGCCTCCGATTGTCGGAAGTTGGGTTAATGTCGTTAATCATTTGTATGATTGGGGGACAACATACAATAGTAATTTTTACAATGGTTACGTAATATTAAATCCAACAAAAAAGCTCCTGGGTTTAAGAATAAGTTGAGGCTCGGATGATTGAGGTACTTGTATAGCATATATTAATTGATTTTTCTCAGCTGGAGTTACTCAAGCTGCATTTATAGACACTCTTAGTTTATTCTGAAATTTCAATGGTAGGTTTTATGACGGTAAAGCCTGATATTTCTTAACTAAAGAATTTATATTCGAATCAATTTCTTCTTGAATAAATTTATGAGCCCAGAATAGTTATGGAAATAATAGTGCTTACAATAAATGATTCGTCTGAGGATATCTACCCGCGGGATCAGTACTCAATTATACACAATTTTATGTAAATGGACAAGGACCATGAGCAAATAATTGTGTAATCGACGCTCTATATTCGAAATATTAATTATTTAACTTTCAAAAAATATGTCACTTTCAAAAAATATATTCGTGGTAAGTTTATTGATGTTTTTTATTTTCCAATGATCAGCTTTTGCCTTGAATGAAGAATGATCGAGTGTAAGTCCCGTCTTTTCAGACGAAATGAAAGCTCAGATTGAACAAAATAAAATTTTGTTTGAAAAAAGCTTGCAACCGAAAACAACTACCAAAGGAGAACTGGTAATTACAACCGATGGAAATGAGACTATTTCTGGAACAACTGAACAGGAAAATCAAGTTCAAAAGGCTACGGAACCTGTAAAAGGAGATACCAATAATAAAACTGATGGAAAAAATAATACTATCTGATTATGGCTCATTTCTATTTTTAATTCAGTATGTTTATTACTCTTACTTATCACAAGAAAAACTCCAAAAAAATAATCCAAAAATTTTGTCTCTTCTAACCTTTCCAAATATGAAAAAAAATAAATCTTCCTATGTGAAGAAAAGTTCTTCTTCTAACCATCTCCTTAATACGATGGCTATTATCGGGGTTATCGCTCTCGTGCTATTTTTTGTATTTTCTGGTGGGGACAAAACTCCGAAAATCACTCCGGAGACTACCGAACAACGAACATCTGTTTGTTCCTCTGAGAGTTTTCCGGTCTGCGGAAAGGATGGAAAAACCTATACAAACAGCTGTACTGCAGAGAAAATCGCAGATGTCCGCGTGGCGTATGTAGGAGAATGTCGGGAAGAGAATACCGATTCTATTGAAATAATTCCCGTAGTTGACAACGGATCGGAAGTCGATAGCGGAATCGAAAATTTCGGACCAATACCGAAATACATGACTGATCGGGAAGATATCGTTCCTGTGGAAATACCGTCCGTAGATACCGAAACGATGGTAGATCCTCTGATTGAAATCGTCGATCCAACATTGATAATATATTTCAACAGTACTTTCCATTACGGTTTCAGTATGCCGAAGAATAGTTACTATCAGGCCTTTGGTGCACAAAACGGAGCAAACCATTCTGTCGGAATCGCGACAACTGATACGGACGTAGAATCACTTGCTACGAGTGAAGTGCGCGTATATTTCTATGCGAACAAGATTCTCGCAGAACTTTCTGGAGCAGAAAACGGATTCTCTACAGATCCAGTAACGGGAACTATTTATATCCTCTTGAATGAAAAAGATTCCGTTCGGATAGAATCGAAAAATCCCGAGAGTCCTATCGTTCAGACTCTCGTTCAAACAATTCACGGAGAATAAAAATGACTTCTAGACAATAAAAATCCCCGTAAAATCAGGGGATTTTTATTGTCTGAAACTGGGAGATTTTATTTTTTCAATATAAATTTTCTTAATGCATTATTAAGTCATTTTAGTAGCATTCGAAAAAGCATCAGCTCCACCTCCGAGATTCTTATAGAGTTCCGAATCGATATTAGCCACGAGAGCATTCATGAAATTTTCTTTTCCATCCAGTTTTCTATTTCTGTTAATCATTTGTTCGTTTTGAACCTGAGAACGAATTTCTCGCATGATTCTTTCTTTTGATTCTATTTCATAGTTTGCAACTACGTCTCTTTCTTTCTTTGTCAGTTTCTGAAGTCCATTTTTCTCAAGATATCTTCTGATCGTTTCCTTCGATTCTTCATGAACTATCTTGGATACTTCCGATTCAAGTATTCAAATGTCTTTAATAGTAGATATTTTTCTTTTTAGAAAATTTCGTATCTGAGAAGAAGACACTTTATTTACTTCAAGTATTCCGTCAATTAAAAGTGATAATTCATTATTCCTAAGTTCCAGCAGAGTAGTACTCGTCTCGCTTCTAAGAATATCGAGAGATCATTTTCCTGCTTTTTCCGAAAGCATTGGTCATTCTACTGCCAATGTCGTAATCATAGCTATTGTTTCATCATTGGATGAAGCTACATTCGTGGTGGTAGCCGAATATTTCTCGATATTATGTTTCTTGGATTCATTCAGAATCTGATGGTTTTCCGATCGGACAAATCATTGTGCCATGATGTCGTTCGATTGTGCAATCTCCGTATATCCTGTTTCTATGATAGCATTTCCCCTTCCGTCGGCAAGTCCTATTCTTTTTACTCGTTGAACTCCTTCAGGATCCGAAAAATGTCTCTTTATAATTGTACCGTCTTTAAGTTTTTCTCCTATATCTCTCATCTCGAAAACCTTAAAAAGCTTTTTTTTATCATCATGGATCTGAACATCCACGTATTTTGGTTCAAGAATATATTCTCCTTTTAGATCGATAACCCCCATACGTTCTGGGTTATTCAAAGGAGAAACTCGTATGAATCCGTTATTGATATCAGGCGTATGGATATATGAAAAAGCTTCTTTCGATACTGTTCCTTTTTCCATATTTATAATCCTTGTTCCTCAGGAAATATCCTCAAAAAGAAGAAGTCATTTTTGCTTCGTATGACTGAATGCCGCATTCGTAACATCGATGTTATTTTTCTTGAGAAGAGTTATGGCGTTTGCCTCTATTTTCTTCATTATTTCAGGACTATTCATTTTATAGAGCTCATCGGTATGAGCTTTGATAGCACTGAGATTATCCCGATATCATTCGGTATGGAATTCCATTTCTTGAATCTCTTTTTCTTTTTGAGAACGAATATTTCCCTTTCCATCAACAAGTTTTCAATCCTTATTTTTGTAAATAATATCTTTATTCTCACGGATAATACTTCCGTCTTTCCTGAGAATGTTTCCTTTTTTATCGATAAGAAGCCATTTTCCGTTCGGAGTTTCTTTTATAGCTGCGACTCCGTCTTCGGTAAAGTCATCAACATAGTAAAATGGAGCTTTGAACCGCTTTCCTTCTTGATTGATAATATATTTTATTCATTGAGCTTTATCTACTCCGACAACCATATTACATTGAATCTCCGTCATAAATGTATAGTAATGACTTTCTTTATTTTTCCCATTACTTTTCGGAGATTTTATTTGATAATATTCACCGTTGAATGTTCGATATCCTCCATTTTCGAATCGTTGGATAGAACCGAAAGAAGCTTCTATTTGTCCTGAAATAATATCCCCATTTCTGTTTATGATACAATTCACCTCTTTCCCATCCACTACTTTTACCACTGCAGCTTTTCCATCTTTAAAATGACTCGCATAAGTATATTCTCTTGGAATTTTCTTTCTATCAATCGTATCTTTATCTAACACTTTTTTTCCTTTCGCATCACGATATTCATACAGTATTTTTCCATCTTTTTCTATTTCCCGTACAGCGAGACCTTCTTCGAAACGAAGAGCTTGAAATTCTTTCTTTGTAAGATTTCCTTTTTTTGTAAGAGTTTTATCAATGGAATCAAGAGTATCTCCAATATCCGATTTTATCTGGGAAAAAGAAAAACGGAGACTTATAAGATTATCTATGAGCGCTTCTTTGCCAGGAAAAGAGACGGATTTGATGCTTTCGAGAGTACTATCTATCAATTCCTTTATTTCTTTGGCATGAGTTATTTTTGCAACCCCTCTCGCTCATGATGACATACTATCGCCTGTGAGCGTTCGGAGTTTCGTGATATTCACATCAATAACATCATACCCAGTAAGGATTTTCTCATGAAGGAATTTTCGTGCTTCTTTGAAAGGAATATTATTTCCGACTTTTTCCATTCATTTCTTTGTTGTTTGTGTAGTTTTTTGTATGAATTTATCCAATCCTTCCGCTTCCGGCATAACTCCTCCGTTTCTCTTGAGTTTATCTACGATTTTCCTAATTCATCCGTAATTTGGGATATCCTTGATATTTCTGGTTCATAGTCGTACTTCGTCGATTATTTCCTGTAGCGCTTTTCCTGTAAGTCATTCCCTGAAACGAACATGATCAACCGTATTTATAAAACCCTCCAAATCAGCCCAATTCTTTACTTCTCATATACTGGAAATAGTATTTTTCGGAATATTTGCTTCTGGTACTTTAAATTTGAGACGGAGTTTTCCTGATTTTACGAGAGCACTCATACCTTTCGCACCGATAATAGTTGCCATGATATTTCCGGCGATTTTACCGATTGCTTCGGCTTGTTGATCGGCTGGAAGATTGGAAAGCTTGCTGAATTCCTTATCAAACGCTTGGAGAAAATCCATCCAGAGCTTCTCGTAATTTGAATGATTTTCCTTCAGATAATCATAAAAACTTCCGATACTTGAATGTACTACATCGCGAATCTCCGGCTTCGTAGAGTAGAGAAAGAGGAAAACTACTGTTCCTGTAAAGGCTTCAAACGCTCATTCCGCCATTCATTTTATCGCGTAGGCTGCGTTTTTGATGGAATCAAGTTTCTTTTCTGTTATGAGATAACCAGTAAAAGACTGTACATCTTCCAATTTCTTTCAGAGGAGATTCTCCACTCGCTTCCCATAGAAATCAAGTTTTTTCTTCTCGTCTACGCTCAGTTCCTTTCCTGTAAAAGAAACAAGGAGATTTTTATAATCTTCCTCGATATTTTTTTGTATGGAATGTATATTGCCTTCATATATTTCCTTTCCTGATTCTCCTCAGAAAAAATCCACCGTTGCATCCGCTGCCATAAGGAAATCATTGATATTTTCCCTATAAGATGAGCTCATTTCCTGAATCTGCTGTTCGTACATAGAAAATCGTCTATTGGCTCGTTGTATTTTTTCATTAATTCCCATCTCTTTTTTCTCTGGAGAAGTTTTTAGATCAAGCGGATTTTTTGTGAGCGCATTATCCGCAAGTTTAAGTATTGTCTGAATATCACCAAAACTATCAACTTCTCTGCCATCCACTACTGTATTAAGAACGAGAACTATTTGTTCATCATGCTTTGTAAAATACGCCTTATCTTTCGTCCCACCATTATTTCCCCCAAGTCCTGATTTCTGCAAGAGAGTATTTAGAATATTCACAGTATCTGTGTTTTTGATACTGTTATTATCAAAGGTATTTACTTTCTTAATCATCGCATCCAGATGTGAAACATTATGATGGAATGATTTGAGGATTTCTCAGGAATTATGTTCCATTTGATTGTTTTTTTGACTTTCAGAATGGATTGTCTCTTCTTTCATAACATAGGATGAATTCTGTTCTTTTGACATATTTTTGTATTTAATAAACTTTAAAGATAGGCGATTTCAAGTTCTACTTTGTTCATCTCTTCTTCCCTCATTGTTGTTTCCTTGTTTTGTAGATAACTCTTTATCTGTGCATTGAGAATCTCGAGTTCCTTATTCACTTCGCCGAGAATCTCCTGTTCCAGAGGAGTGTACGTTTCTATAAAACAAAGCATATCGTCCTTCAATGCTCCGTGAACCTCCTCGTTTGACAAGGATTCTTTTATCTCCGGCGGGATGAGGATCGATTTCTCTATGTATTCTTTTATATGAGACATATCGTGTGGATAAAAGTAAGATTCGCTTTTATCCTACCATTTTCTCCCATTTAAAGCAAAAACCTGGAAAAATAATGTATTGACATATTTTTTAATGTTCTTTTAATAATCTTTTAAGAATCAATTTATAGAAAATGTTCCGTTTTTTGCTTTAAATAGGACTTTGTGTTATAGTCGTAGATAGAAATTATCTTTTTATACAATATATTATGTCGGACAATCTTACGAAAACGGTCAGTGATATCGATATACATGGCGATAAACTCCCGGATATTTCTCTCGGGGAACGAACTCTCAAGAACGTTCTTGCGGAGGATTTACAAACTCTCCATAAGAGAAAAACGGAATGAAAAATCACTGAGTCCGAGTATGATTGATATGTGATTACCGCTAAATCGATCTTTGAAAAACAAGGCACTGAATTATCGGCAATAGAAAAAGAATATACGGAAGCGAAAATGAATATTTTCAGAAAATCGAATTCTTTACTGGAAGATCTTTCTTTTCATGTATCCGAAATAGCCGACTATTGAGAGAAAAAAGGAACACGATTCTGAAAACTTGTCCGAAACGTTGCAACGGATGCTTTGGTTATGAAAGAACAGTTTCTTTCAGAGAATTTACTTGCATGATATACAAGTGAAAAATGAAACTATACTCTTTCAGTAAAAGAATTTGAGTCAAAACTACAAACTGACGACATTAATCAGATTAATACCAAAGAATTTTCAAGCTATCTCCACTATCTTCTAAAAAAATGACAACTTAATAAAGATATAATCAAAAACAAGATGAGTCCTGAGAATTTACAAAAATTTCCAGATTTATGGAATGATAAGCTTTTCAAAACCTATACTTTTTTTGATGGTGGAAGAGAAGAAAATGATATTACGCTTACCAAGGAGATTAAGAATTTCTTTAGTGGTGATAAGAAAAAAATTAATAAACTTTTGTCCGAGATATTTTGTGAAATGCTTGGTAAAGACGAAATACAAATCGCTCAAAGAATCTATAAAGATGCTCAAAAATCAAAATATTTATATTTTAAAGGATTTAAAAAAAGGGGAAATGAAATTGATAAAGAATCTCAGAGATATAATTATCTTATCGATAAAGCCTATGATGTTTTTGGAAACGGAACAGATAAAAAAGAATTTCATAAAAAATTTGATAAACTTTTAAAAAACTGATTCAGTGCTTATGAAGCAAGTTACGAGTTTATTGGTGGTAGCACTAATGTAGGAAAATTTCAGAAACTCATGAGAGATATATCCGATATAGAAAAAAAAGAAGCACAAAATATCGGAAATCAAATCCAACAATATACCACAGAAAATCTTTTCAAATACGGAAAGAATTTCGATAAACTTCCATTTAATGAAAAATTGAAACTTGCCGAACGAAACAACGACCAAGAGCTTATCGATGCATTGAAAGAACAAAGCAAACATAAGATGGATTCCGAACGAGCAAGAACTCTTGAAACGAGCGATACCGCAACGCTTACCGCATTAAATTATGCGAAAAATTGAAAATCTCTTGAAAAGATTAATAAAACACTCGATATAACTACAAAGATACGGAATACTGAGACCGGAATTAATATTTCCACCATTCAATCGATACCATGATTAAAAGACGTGACCGATATGTCTCAGGTATGGAAAGATCCTAAAAAAGTAGAATTACTTACTACGTATCTCAAAAATAAACCACATCCGACAGAAGAAGAAAAGAATATTCTTGCACTGATTCCATTAAAAAAAGAACAGATGCGGGAATTTATTATGGCAAGCAAGAACATCTCGGAACGAGAATATGCCGATCTTAAGAAAACTGGAAAGATTCAAGATTTCGTTTTCGCAGAAAATTTGATTGGTTCCATTGAATCAAATATCACTTTGTCCCAACTTGACAAGAAGTTGGATATCGCGATTAACGATAAAGTTTTTACTTCTCTGGAAAAAGAGGAGAAATACGCCAATACTATGAAGAAAAACAATATCGAATCGATACTAACATCGCTTTCCGATAACGGAGAAAAAGTTTTTCTCCAGAAAATCGGTAACGATACTTGTTTCGTAACAAAAAACGATGGAAAATATGTATTATCCATCAATGGAAAAACGGAAATCTGCTCAACTCAGGAAGAGGTAAATAATACAATCAATACCTATGATTTTTTTCATGATATGGGATTGAAATCTCTTATCCCCTTCATGAAACCATTTCTTGCAAGTGTTAAGAACACTAATTCTATTTGTCCAAAATTTGATATCCAAAAAGGAATTCTTCCATGAGAACAAAAAAATACTCTTCTTCGTGCTGTAGACACGATTTTCAATCTCGATATGAAAGAAAAGATAGTTGCAACAGGAACGGAAACTCTCGTTTCAAAATTTGAAGAACGACTCAATGCAATTGATCAAAAAGCGAGATTACGAGGAAAATGAATCCTAACAGCACAAGGAGGATTCTCTCGGGAACAACTCAATCAAGTATTGATGATGAAAAAAGAAGTTCTCTAAAAATCCTTCATAAGCGGATAAGAATCTCTTAAAATCCAAATAATCGTCTTACATAAGGCGATTATTTTTTATATATATGGAAATATTATTACGATAATTTCCATATTTTCATATAATGCGGGGAATCTTATATATTTGACTCGCGAAATATGATTGCAAGCTCGGAAAGATATGCAAAAAAATCTAAAGAATCAGCGCTGAAACCCATCCGTTCAACAGTGATGTTTCAGGGAAAATACAAAGAAGAACTACAAAAAACCATGGATATCGTCGAGAAAGCCATCGAAGATGAATCCTGAAAACATTTCATAGTGGATTCTATTCTCGGCGGGAACAATAACCTGAAGGTACGAATTGATGATCAGGAGCAAGGAGTGGAGAGAATCGTAAACTGTATGTTTCGTCACCATCATACCGACGAACGTTACGGAAATATAAAGATTGAACTTGTTACAACCTGACTCAAAATCAAATCAAAACTCCATATTGTCGGGAAATTTCACATACTGGACCGGGATGTTATTAAAGAGAAAATATTGAAAGATATACTCATCTGTGTAAAAGAAATCCGCTAAAATACCGAAAAATTATTTTTCGGAGTGTTTTTATCCACTTCGCTCCACATACTCCGTATCGATAAAAAAGTTGATTTTAAGAGCAGAATCCATATAGTCAGTCATAATCTTTTACAATTAAAAATAATTTTTATGTTCCATAAAAAACAGATTATTTCTCTTATATTTGTTGAAATTCTCACTTCTATTTCTCTCGTTCGAGCCGACGATATCTCAGATACAAAAACCGTTCTGACCAATGCGGTAACGAAACTCATCCAGACATATGAAGCTCGTATCCAAGCGCTAGAAACGGAAAATACCACTTTGAAACAGGAACTTGCTTCCCTCAAAGGAACAAGTACAACTACAACCGGAACAGGAATAATTCCTTCTGTACCCCCATCCAATACAACTCCCACGACAGCAACTGGAACAGATACTTATTCCCAAATTATAAACAAAATCAATTCGAATCTCTCAAGTATCCTCACGGAAAACAAACTTCCTGCGTATACGGCGATCGGACTTTTCGAGTTTATAAGTCCAAATGCTTTTTTCATATCTCTGGATGATGGAAATAATCCCTCATGAGTAACCGCTTTTAAAACGAAGATTCTCTATAAATACGATTCCGCTCTCAATTTCGTAAAAGCAGGAGTATTTGATCTCGATTATACAAATCAACGATACGTAACAATATTTGGAAGTAATCCATATTCCACGGTAACTCGAACCCGTGTTAAGAATCCTAGCTATAGAGGGAAGCTTTTAGAATCTACAATTACTGCTTCTTTCCCTGTTAGTTCCGAGAATATTTCAACTCCTGTTGTTTCAAATACAAACACAGAAGTTACTTTCGCTCAAATCAAGACTGCTTATAGTAACAATAAGCTTCTCGATGCATTGAAGCTTTCCGATCAATATATTGTACAGAATCCAAGTTCTATCGAAGTTCTCCGTATTCGATATCGTAGTTATTATATGATTGGGAAATATGAAAATTCACTCGCAGAAATCAAAAAAATAGAAATTCTTCAAGGAACTGCTTTTGAAAAAACCATTGCCTGTGATGCGGCAGTTATCGGTAAAATCGCAAAGAAAACAGACGTGAGTAATTACTACGGTATCATTTGCAAGAAATAAAAATCTATTATGACTCATATCCTTCTCATAGAAGACGATCCTGGAATCGTTAAATCCCTTTCTCTCTATCTTGTTAAAAGCGACATAGAAATAAGTATCGCTCACGACGGAGAAGAGGCTCTGACGATTTTTAAAGACTCTTGAACCGCTTTCGATCTTATTATCCTCGATCTCAATCTCCCGAAACAAGACGGTTTTTCCGTATGCAAAGAGATACGTGAAACAAACACTGTGCCCATTATCATTCTCTCAGCACGAGATGGTGAGGATGATAAAGTGCGTGCTCTCGAACTCGGAGCTGATGATTATATATCGAAACCTTTTTCTCCCCGAGAACTCGTGGCTCGTATAGGAGCTATCCTAAAACGTCTTGGGAAACAGACAGAAACAAACAAAGAAGGATTAATTCTTTCTTTTTGAACACTTTTGCTCGACAAATGAGAATATGTTCTAAAGATTTCCGGTGATATTATTAAGGCAACAAAAACAGAATTTCTTATTCTTGCATATCTCGTGGAACACAAAGACCATATAGTCGAACGGGAAACATTCATGAAAGAGATTATCGGATATGATCATTATCTCTACGACCGAACCATCGATACGCATATGAAAAATCTGCGAAAGAAAATCTGAGATGCTGCCAATATAGAAACAATCCGATGAATCGGATATAGAATTATCCAGAAATAACATTTACGGAACCCTCATGAAATTTTCTGAAAAATTCCTCATTTACATATTCCTCGTTCTCACAATGACGATTGGAATAAATATTTTTTCGCTCAAATACTTTGCGACAGAATACTTTGCAGAATATCTTACAAGCATAAAACAAGAGGTTCCGGATATCAATTTTGACCTTATTTCCATCTTCACAAAGACAAAGAATCTCGATGATGCAATCATAGAAGAATATAGAAAAACTTTGTCTGATCTCTCGGGAATTTCTACATCCTTGGAGAATTTTTCAGCTAATCCGAGAACCTATGCTCCATCCGTCATTGATTCACTGCAAAAGATAGGAGTAAGCGAGAATTCAATCGAACAAGTGCTTTTCGTCAAAGCCATCGATTCTTTTTTCTCAGGAATGTTCAATTTTTCATTCCTTCACAACACTACACCAGAGGGGCAGTTTATATTGAAAGTCATTAAAGCAATGTCTCTTGTAAATATTTTTATAATCATATTTACTTTAATTATTTCATGGATTTGGATTCGTTTTTCTTTCCGTCCCATTCAGTTTATTATAGAAAATCTTTCCCATATCATTTCCCGAAAAGGATACAAACAGATTGAATATACTAAAAAGGATGAATTTGGAGCACTTATAAATACTATCAATGCTCTGAATAAGAATCTCTCCCATCAACAAAAAATCCGATCGGATCTCCTATCGGACTTGAGTCACGAAATAAAAACACCCATTACTGCTATAAAATGCTATCTTGAAGGAATGGACGACGGTGTCATAGAGACGAGCCCAAAGACTTATATGCTTCTTCATAAAGAAATAAATCGTTTGATAGAGATTACAGGATCTATTATGGAGTATGAGAAGCTTGAACAAATAAATAGAGAATCTCTGAATATTTCGCCAGTTAATTTCGAGGAAATCATAAAACATATACAAGAAGAATATCTTCCGCTTCTCGCGAAAGAACAACAACAAATCATTTTGGTAAAAAACAGGATTCCTTTTATTCTCAATTTTGATGAAAGTAAATTTATCCAACTTCTCCATAATATCTTTTCGAATTTTATAAAATATGCAGGAAATGGGAAAAGTCTCACTATAAAAAGCATGGAAAGAAATGGAAAAATCACTCTCATTTTCCGAGATGATGGAAACGGTATTCCGAAGAAAGAAATAATGTTTGTTCGAGAGAAATTCTATCAGGTGGATAAATCAAGAAGTTCTTCAAATGACCGAGGAATTGGAATAGGGCTTTCTATAATAGAAAAAATTATTTCTCTTCATAAAGGAGTACTTTCCATCGAGAGCGATTCCGGAAAATGATTTTGTCTCAAGATGAGCTTCGTAAAGTAAAATCTCTTCACAAATTCTTCACCTTGACGATTTTGTTTTTTTAGAAAAAAGAATACATTGAAAGTCAAATATCTTATTCTCTCATACGTTTTCTCGTGCGTTTCTCTTTAAAGGCTCTTGTTCTTATAGTATCCATCGGATTTTCTATGGGTATTTTTACTCTAGTCCATGCCTCTAATCTCGAAACTTCTCAAGAATCGGTTTCAACTGGAAGTATGTTTATCGTTCTCGGTACAAATACCAGTACAACTACAAGTGACTTGAATAGTGAAAATGAAGATACTTCTCTTAAACAAGAGACAGAGGAAGAAAGAAAAGACAAAGAAAAAACCATTAACGATATCAATACTTTTCTTATCGAATCATATAAGCTCAAGATCGATAGAATACTTGCAAATCTTAACATAAGCATAGAGCGTATTACCAACAACGATACTACGGCTCAAGCAAGACTTCTCGAAAAAATTCGAGGCGATGTCTCTTCGAAGATTGAAGTTATCAATTCTCGAAGTATTTCCGAGAACCGAAAAAAGATTCTTTCTTCCATATTTTCCTATATCCAAGAAAACTTGGATGCGAAGATTTCGAAGCTCGTACGACAAAAATAATCTCCTTTTGCTTTTTCCCTTCTTTTTACTATACTCATCAACATATTAATTAAAAATGCTATATAATTAGCATTTTTTAACTTTAGAACTCTCTTCTATGATTGCACGAATCACTATCGTCGGACGTCCGAATGTCGGAAAATCCAGTCTTTTCAATGTCCTTTCTGGACATAAAATCGCTATCGTTTCCGATATCGAAAATACTACTCGAGATATCGTTGAATATCAGATGCACGATGCAGAAAACCATATTTCCTATATACTTGCTGATTCGGGAGGTATCACCATCGGGAGCGATGATGAGATTCTTTCTGATATCCGAAATCGTGTACAAGAATCTATAACACGTTCTGATCTCATTCTTTTCGTACTTGAGTACGATAAGTTGACTGCTCTCGACGAAGAAATCGCGAAGCTTCTCCGACGCTCTGGAAAAAAAGTTATCGTCGTAGCAAATAAAGCGGATAATATCGAGCGAATGAATGAAGCGTATGCGCTCGCTGCTCTTGGGTTCGACGATTTCGTCATCACAAGTACAGCTCATGACCGAGGACTCGATATTCTCAAACTCGCCATGATTCATAATCTCAAAGAACAAGGGCTCAATTACGAAGAAGCAATATATGACGACGGGATGCTCAAACTCGCTATTATCGGACGTCCGAATGTCGGAAAATCCAGTCTTATCAATGCTATCACCGGAACGAATCGTGCAATGGTACGCGATATGCCAGGAACTACTCGTGACAGTATCGATTCCATCGTGGAATGGAACGGAGAAAAAATCGTCCTCATAGATACGGCTGGTATCAGGCGTTCTGGGAAAATTGGAAGTGCGAATCTCGAACAATGGAGTGTTTTACGTTCAGAACAATCCATTTCTCGAGCTGACCTCGTTGCCATTGTTATCGATGCAGATGAGGGAATCACTTCTCAAGATAAACACGTTGTGGAACGAGCGCTCGAAGAGAAAAAAGGAATCATTCTCGTATGTAACAAATGGGACAAGATTCTCGCTCGTCCGACTGTTCAGACTCTCGAAGAACGAGAAGCACAACGCGCGGCAGACAAAGCACGTTCTGAGGAAGAAAAAGCACGAAAAGCTAAGGGTCGAGGAAATAAACTCCCTCCCCTACCAGAAACTCCTCTCAAACCGCACAATCGTGCTCCGGAAATGTCCACAACCGATGAACGATTCTCGGGTTCTACTATTATGAACCGATATATCGAATATATAGGTCATGAGTTCGATTTTATTTCCTATGTAACTCCGGTATTTACTTCCGCGGTCGATGGAAAACGAGTTGACACTATTCTCGATATCGCTTTCAAGATTCGAGATGAACGGAATAAACGTGTAAAAACAGGAGTATTTAACGACTTCCTTTCCCAGATTATTTACCAACACGCACCAACTGGAAATAGAAAAGCTCACAAACCGAAAATCTATTACGGTTCTCAGGTAGATATAAATCCTCCAAAGTTTATGATATCGGTCAATAACGAAAGTCATTTTCATTTCTCGTACAAACGTTATATCGAGAATCGAATCCGTGAATTCTTCGGATTTTCTGGAACGCCTATCATCGTCGAGCTCAAAGGACGAGAAAGTATCTTCAAGAAATGAGGAGGACTTAAAGACGAGAGACTTAAAGACGATGCTGAGAGACATCACGAAGAACTCGAAAAGAATCGAGAAGAGGTGGAGAAGAAGAACGAACGAAAGTCTGCACCAAAGGGAGAGAAGCCAGAACGAAAAGGACGACGAACCAAGAAAGAGCGAATGGAAGAAAATAATGATGAATAATCTAAACTCCCCCTTATTTTCTCAATATAGAGGAGATTTATGGGGAGTTTTATATAACTTATAAGTTTTATGTTTCCATCACTCTTGAATCCCACCGGAAAAACCCATCTCCGGATAAAGGTCACAACCAAACAACCGAAGACGGAGTATATAAATACACTCGATGACGGAACTATCAAAATCCGACTCAAAGCCGTTCCAGAAAAAGGAAAGGCCAACGAGGAACTTATACGATTTCTCGCAAAAGAACTCTGAGTCAAAAAAGACACCATTGAAGTAATCTCTGGAGCAACCGACACAGTGAAATTAGTGAGAATAGGATAATCAAAAAAACATCCGCCAAATTGGCGGATGTTTTTTTGATTACTGAGAAATTATTTTCTCTTATATTGAAATATGAAAGAACGATAATATTCGTGCGAAAACTACGAACCGTAGCGAGGCGTACGACTGTACGATGAGCGAGGAAGCGTACAGTTTGAACACGAAGATTGAAGTTATTTCATATTTCCTTTTAATGAACTAATACCATAACGAGGGGTTCCTTGGCAAGTTCATCGAAAACCGTATCTCCGATTTTCTTGGCGATATGCTTTTTGAGTGCTTCCACATCCTGAAACTTCGTGATATCTCCATTGAGAATAGTATCGAGGAGTTGAATGAGACGTTTTTCGAGATGAGGAAATTCCGATATTTTCGGAATTCCAACATTGTCAAATTGATAAAGGTATTCTCCTCCTTTTTTCGCGATACTCACAACCATTGCTCCTCCTGTCGAAAGTTGGAAACGATCATGAAGCACATCTTCTTTCGTATATCCGATCATATTTCCATCAACCGTTACGAGCCGATGTGGAGCATACATATTGGTGAGTTTGTAGGAATCTTTGGTGAATTCGAATATCTGACCATTTTTTCCGATAAGAACATGGTTCTCATCATATCCGAGGTCATAAGCATTCTGTGCATTTCCATGGAGCATAAATGGGAATCCGTAAATCGGAACATATACTTCCGGACGGATAAGGGAAATCATTTTCTTAGTATCTTCTTCTTGGGCATGTCCTCCAGCATGTATCCGAGATTCCTTGTATTGACAAATTCGAGGTCCTTGAGCCATAATAATATCAAAGAGTCCTTGAACCGAACGTTCATTTCCCGGAATAACCGAAGAACTAAATACGACCGTATCCGTCGGTTTCAAAGTTGTATCATGCGATTCTCCTGTTGCTATACGCATAAGAGCAGCATAACGTTCTCCTTGCGCTCCAGTACAGCATATTGTCACCTGATCATCAGGAAGTTTATCGGCTTCCGCCATAGTGATGAGCGTTCCTGGTTGTGGACGGGCATAACCGAGCTTGAGAGCGATGTCCATATAATTATTCATCCCACGTCCGAGAAGTACAACCTTTCGTCCAAACTTCTCTGAAGTTGCGATAATAAGAATTATACGATCAATAATCGATGAAAATGTCGCAGTAATAACTCGTGCTTTCGCCCCGACAAAAATATCATCGATAGATCCGACTACTTCCGATTCGGAAATGGAAGATCCTGATAAATGGGCATTTGTCGAATCTGACAAGAGTGCTCGTACTCCACGATCTCCAAAATTCTCCAGAAGTTCATAGTCTGTAGAAGGACGATGAGGAAGTGGTTGCTTGTCAAATTTCCAGTCCCCAGTATGAATAAATCGCCCCACCGGAGTATCAATACAGAGTCCGACACTATCGGGTATAGAGTGGTCTACTGTAAATGGAGTAACTGTGAAATTATCACTCAGTACGACCGATTTATTTCGATGATATTCTTGTATATTCGTTAGTTGATAATCAATTTCTGATTGCTTCATCTTGATAAGCTCATACGCCATCGGAGTAGCATAGAGTGGAACATTCTTTCCAAGTTGTCGCATAATATATGGAATACCTCCGATATGATCGATATGTCCATGAGTAATAAGAACCGCTACGATTTTCTTCCCATGCACATACGTGAGATCGGGAATACTACTGGAAACACCGTGCTGATACTGATCGGGAAATTGAAGCCCCATATCAACAATAATAATTTCATTTCCATATTCAAATCCCATACAGTTGAGACCAACTTGTTCCAATCCTCCAAAAGGAATGATACGAAGAGTTTCCTTTTCAATAGGCTTCGGTCGAAGTTCTATAGGATTGTTCTTTTTTCGAATCGCCTGTTTCGGAGTGGAAAATGGAAATGATTTTTTATTTCTTCTATTTGCTGGGAAAAGATAACTCACTCATGGAAGGATTCCTTCATTTGACTGATTTTGTCGCATAGAACCGAAGAATTTCTTTGGTGGAAGTCCTGTACCGGGATGATGCGGTTTTCTATTACCCTCAGGACGAGCAGTATGTTCTCCTGGTTTTGAATTACGATGATGTGATTTGTGTCCTTCATTCGCGTGAGGAACAGAACTTTTTCCATGTCCGGAATGCGTATTTGTTCGACGTTTATCGAAGTGGGAAATATTACGTTCTCCTTGTGGTTTCTGAGTTCCTTCCTGTGGGATATTATTATTGTCTCCGTCTTGTGACGGTAGTGTATGTGGCATATGTATATTGATTAAAATAACTGAATAAAAGCATGTTCTTGCTTCTTTGTATAAAGAAAACTCCTGCAAGAGAGTAATCCTTTTTGGGTATTCGTATTTATTGTATTTTGAGGGATATATCCTTGCTTTCGGCAACAGAAAAAAGGTCGATTCCGACGAAAAACAAAAAAATATTGAAAACTAATGAACAGCTTATAAAACCCAAGTAGGCGCTACAAAGCTACTAATTAATGTAATTTCTCTAATATGTGGAAATGTATTTGCCTCTGCAAAGGTCATACATAACTAATTTGAGAAGTTAGTATATAGGAAAATGACGAAAATACAAATTATTTTTGCGAAAATAGCTTACATCATCTCTATCCCCATCCGTGCGACATCCACGACATTTTTGTAGCGGTCGGTTTGCAAGTATACACCGCCGAAATGACGACTCACGACGAGAATCGCCTGTTCGATATTTTCTCTCTTGAGCTCTCGGAGAATACACTGTCCAGCGCCTGTTTCTCCATCATCTCACTTCCCTTCTACGAGCACTCACTCCGGAGAGCGTATCCGAAAAGCATAGCTACAATGATCGGCAGTATCAAAAGGTTTTGTGGAACGAATATGTTTCATAAATGTTTTTATATCCTCTTTTCACTGCACTTGCGTGAAACCGTATCCGTACTTGGAACCTCTGTCCACAAGTACCTCGCTCGCGAGAATATTCTCACTCTTTGGAGTAATAATATCGTCGAATCCGAGGGAAATCTGGGGTTTTATAACAGGAGAAGTCATATGATTTTACAGAGAAAATAAGTTATATTTTTTAATATTTCTTCTCTCTTCCTGCGGGACTCGCTATAGGGATGCTCAAACATAGTCCTCGGTTGCGGTCGAAGAAATATTTAAAAAATAAGAGAAAAAATAAAGCATACATTATTTTTTTCGCCGTTTCAGAAACCACCATATTCCAAATAATAGAACAAAAACTATAACGAAATACACAGCAAAACTCGTGTACTTTTCAGCCTCGACTCCGAGGTATGCGTAGAGAAGTATAAGCCACATCTCTCAGAGAATAGCTGCCAAGAAAAACGGTATGAATCTGTATTTTATAAATCCTGCCGCATAGTAAAGTAGATCGACAGGAGTAAATGGAAACATACAGCTGAAAAAGATTATTTTCACTCCGTTTTTCTCTATCTGTTTCTTGTATTTATTAATAACTGGCAGATTTTTTTTGGAATCTTTTACATCTTCTCGGAAAATATATCCTATGGCGTACGTTTCCGCGATTCCGATTCCGACTCCAATTATACTCACAATAGCGGTCAGGAGAAAATCCTGTAATATAACTCCAGAAAGGATAATAATAACTGTAGATGGTACAAAAAAATAATTTCGAAAAGTATAAAGAATAAAGATAATTCCGAGTTTTTCGTAAATATTTACATCCAAAGAAACAAAAAAAGCTTTCAGATCAAATCCTGTCGCATACAGATATAAACTCGTAACAATCCCGACTGTAAAGAGAAGAATGATGACTGTCGTGAAAATGAGCTTACGAGTATGGGTCATGAAATGGAATAGAAGTTAAGAACTTAATTTCTGAGATATTTCAAACACGAAGTAATTTGAATGAAAAACAAGACCCGGAGCGAGGCGTACCAATGTACAATGAGCAAGGAAGTGAAGTTTTGAATTCAAAGAACGAGCGTTTCAGATATCTCCACTATTTCTTACAAATATATATAAAAGCTGGTGGGAGATTCAGAAATGTAAATTTATAACGCACTTTCGGAAAAATATGATGAATTTCTTTCTTGTTCTGGAGAAAATACTGGAATTGAATGTATTTTCCATTTTCTTTGAGAATATGTTTTGCGCTTTCGAGTATCTTGAATACGACCAATGTTTTCATAAGTCCAAACGGAAGAGAACTGAGAATGTAATCAATACTTCCTTTATCGAAGAATCTGATTGATTCCTCTGCTCCGAGCGGATAAACCACTATTCTATTCTCATTTTTATACTTGGATTGAAGTTTTTTTATAAAAGAAGGGTCAATCTCGAAAATACTTATTCGGGAACCTTGGGTTATTTTTTGGAGAAGAGCATCCGTAAAGGTCCCATCCCCTGCTCAAAACTCCACGATATGGATATCGTGTGTCAAATCCATAGGACTGATCATTTTTTTGTACAAAAATCGGGAAGACGGGCTAATAGCCCCAACTGTGCGATAATTGTTAAAAACACTCTTCAAAAAAGTCATAAAATGAAAATATAATAAATAACTCTATATTCGGATTAAACTGGAAATCTTCTGAAAAATAATGAAATTTTTGTGAAAACTGCGCACCGTAGTGAGCTGTACAACTATACAGAGAACGAGGAGTGTAAAGTTTGAACATAAAGTTCGTATTTTACAAAGATTTCCCTTATCTCTTTAGTCTTTTCTCCATCGTTTCTCGTCCAAGAACTCGCATCGTGTAGCAAAGATCGGGAGTTTTAGCAGAAGCGCAGAGAAGAAGACGGAGCATCATGGCGATATCCCCGACCCGTCCGATATACTCTCCCGTTTTCCATTCGTCTCCGGTTCGGGCGAACTTATGAGTATGGGCAATATTCTTCAGTTGTTCGAACCAAACGTCCCGATCCATGGTCGAATCGTACGCCTTCAAATAATCTTCTATGAAAGCTTTCTGGACTTCAGGAGTAACACACTCCGGAAGTGATGGAGCTGTATTTTTCAAAGATTCGAAAGTCTCTTCGTAGAAAAATTGGAGTTGTCCTCGAAGATCGGAAAATTTAGTAAATCGGCGTGGATCTTTTTCGGTGTGACGTTCGATATCGAGTGCTTTGTATGTCATCTCAGGATATTGTTCCATAAGACGCGCGAGTTCTTTATCGTATTTCTGAGCCCATTCGAGTCCTTGTGATTGAAGTTCCTCAGTTGAAAGTCTCGTCAAAACCGTATTGGCGATAGAATCCAGTTTCACGATATCGAAAAGCGCTCCAGAAAGCGGAAGTCGATCAATTACCAATGGATATGTCTTGTAGTTCACAGTCGGATTTTCGAGTCTCCAAGCCTCGTACTTGGAATCCATGATTCCGAGCATGTAATCGACAAGAGCTTCGACAGTATATCCTTGTTCGAAAAAGAATTCCACATTCGCTTCAGGATCTTTTCGTTTGCTGAGTTTGCGTTTTCCTCCTCCGTCGGCTTTCAGAAGCGGAGCGATATGGATATACTTTGGGGCTTGGAATCCGAGAGCTTCAGTGAGTTGGATATGGAGCGCAAAAGAAGGAATCCACTCCTCCGCACGAATAACGTGAGTTGTTCGCATGAGATGATCATCTACCACATGAGCGAGATGATAGGTCGGAATCCCTGTTTGTTTCAGGAGAACAGTATCCATGAAATTGTCCTGCATTTCAATATCTCCACGGATTTCGTCATGGAGTTTCGCGCGTTTGTTTGGATTTCCATGAGCACGAAATCGAAGAACATATTTTTTCCCGGCAGAAAGAGCTTCTGTTACTTCCTCAAGAGTCGCAACTCTCCAAGGAGAATAAGAACCATAGATTCCGAGTGGTTGTTTTGCGAGAGTTTGTTCTTCACGAATCGCAACGGATTCTGACTCGGAAAGAAAACATGGATATGCCATCCCTCGAGCCACGAGCTCTTTGACGTACGTCTGGTAGATAGAACCTCGTTTCGATTGAGTGTATGGTCCATACGAACCTACATCCGCACCATCCTTGCCAATCGGACCCTCATCGATGGTGATGCCGAATTTCGCAAGCCCTTCGGTGATCATGTAAACCCCATTTTCAATTTCACGCTTATCATCCGTATCTTCAACTCGGAGATAGAATATTCCGCTGTTCAAATGAGCGATACGTTCCGAAAGAAGCGAAGTATACACTCCCCCGATATGCAGAAACCCTGTTGGACTCGGTCCGAAACGGGTTACTGTCGAAACACTTCGTGCCGGATAGAGAAGCTCGAGAGATTCTGACGTATGGGCAATACTCGGAAAAAGGAGATTCGCGAGAGCAAGATGAGGATGAGAGTGAGACATAGCGGATATATTCTTTATGTGAAAGGGGAAATATAAATTGGCGGTAGTATAGGTATTCAGGAGAAAAAAGCAACATAAAGTAACGAGCTTGACTTTTATAGAAAAACCATATGATATCGACACTTGTTTCAAAATAATTCAAGGAAAGATAATTGTTTTCAACAATCAGGAGAAAAAAATGAAACGCATTTTGATAATATCTGGTTTCGTACTTATAAGGAATCGATCGATTCCAGAAACCCCATTTCTCATAGGGTTGGTAATACAAGAGAATCAGAAAACGTATCCGAGGCGATCGTTTTACAACCAGACATCATGGACTCCACAAATACGGGCGCACCATCAAATCCCGACAAGGACGTTCATTCCTCGTGGGGTCTGCCGGGATCTCCATGGCCGTCTGGAAAATACAAGATCTTCTCGCTCCCGTCTCACAAAACGAAACGGGAGTCGATAAGGCTTAATTTTTATCCCCCAAGAGCTTTAGTTCTTTGGGGGGTTATTTTTTCCGACATATCTACTTGTTTGACTTTTATAAAAAAAGTATATTATACTTCTAATTATCAAAAGTAAATTCATTATTTTACACTCTTAATTACATAAATACCTATGTTATTAAAAAATAAGGAGGATGTCCGTAAGGAAGAAGAGAAAAATGAAAAAAGAAGGAGAGTGAATCTCGAGCTTCGTCTTATTGAACAAAAACAAAAAGACTTTGATCTTGCATTTGGAGAAGAAAGAAAAGCCGATTGTTTTCAAATACTCAATATCATGGATGATGCACTCACTCGTATCAATAATATATTGAGATAATTCATCATATACTTTCGTAAAATACGAAATACCCTTTCGATTTTTATTTTTCATAAATTATTATTATGATATCCGAACAAGCGAATGCTTATATAAATTGACAACTCTGAAAATTCAGAGTTGAAAAAGAAAATCTTTCTCGTGCAATTATAAACGATAACAATACTGAAGCTCTGAGAATAAGTCACACAATGAGCCAACTACTTATCCATGTCAGATCCTCTATAAGAGAAAATATGATAGATAATAGGAATCCTCGCAGATAATATATATAAACTCTTTTTTATGCATTTATTCTTCCCTCTTGTTATCCTTTTTTTTATCTCCGCAACAGGGATGATTCTCTATGCTTTCAAAAAAATAAATCAAACAGTATTAAATCTCTTTATAGCGCTCGGGGCAGGTTCTATGTTAGCGGTTTCGCTTGTGCATATCCTCGCGGAGTCACTCGAATCGAGTGACCTTGCTATCTATGCATTTATGGGAGGCTTTCTTGTTATCTATCTGATTGAGGAACTTCTTACCAATCATAAGCATGATCATAAGCATGAGGATCATACTCATGAAGATCCACATGAACATTACAACCATGTGGCGTTCGTAGCAGGAATTGCAATCTTTATCCATACTCTTTTCGATGGGCTTGGAATCCGTGCTGGATTCGGAATATCTACAACTCTTGGATACAGTGTACTGTTTTGAGTAGCTATCCATCAGATTCCTGTCTCTTTGTCACTCGCAGCTCTTTTTCGGGAATCGAAATTCCAGAAAAAAACCCAGATTTGAGCTCTTGTATTTTTTGCTCTCGCAGCTCCGATTGGATTTTATATCTCCGATATGATTCTCGCTCATACGAACGAAACAATGACTGCTCTTACCATTGCATTCGCTGGAGGTTCCCTATTATATGTTTCTGCTTCTGACCTCCTTCCGGTCGTACATAGCCAATCAAAGTACAAATATCTGACCATATTCTGTTTCGTCATCGGAGTCATAGGAATGAGTGCGGTGAAATTATGGGAGTAGCAAAACAAAATCCCCTGCTTATCAGGGGATTTTTTAGTTTTCAATGGCGGAGAGAGGGAGATTCGAACTCCCGGTGGGTTGCCCCACACACCCTTTCCAAGGGTGCGCACTAGGCCACTATGCGACCTCTCCATTATGTATTATTTTTGAGTGAAAATGTTTTCTGATTTTATTTCGGAATCAAGCGAGGTCGTGTTCGAATCCCAGTCCGCCTAGGCGGACGGTTAAGTTCCGCAGCTTGTGGAGAAAAAAATCAGAAAACATTATCGATTTACATACTTTACAAAAATCATTCACCAAAATCAAGTAGCGACAGTATATATTTTTCGGGAGAAATGCAAGTTTTTATGAAAATTTTACGCAGCAAGCTTTTCTTTCTTGGATTCTTTTGGAATCAAATCTGGAATTTTCATTTTGCAGAAATCCAAAAATCTTATCGCTTTTTCATCCGCAGTGATGTTATCAGTGCAAGAGAAACGGTAATCGTAGCTCATCTCATAAAACGATTCTCGGTAAGCTAATACTTCCTCGAGAGTCATTGGACTTTTCCCGTTCATCCCAATGATACGATCCGCTTTCATACGATGAAGTCTCGCTACGATAATAGAAACGGGTACGTCAATATAGATGGATTTCCCTGTTTCTCGAAGATGGTTCATAGCTTCCTGACGGAGTGGAACGCTTCCAGAACAAGATATAATCATCCCTTGTGGTTTTATAGACTGAACAATTTCGGATTCAAGGTCCAAAAAAGCATCTTCCCCGATTTCCTGTATAATATCGCTCACCTTCTTTTTTGTGGAATATTCGATATGATCATCGATATCCAATAGAGGAAGTTTCGTCATATTATGAAGCCGTTTTCCAATGGAACTTTTCCCACTTCACGGCATTCCTATAAGGACAATATTTTCATGGTTCTCTAAAACAAAAGGATTCATATTTTCTATAAAAACAGATAAATTCGTTTCTGAATATAAGTATATAATTATATTTGTCAAAGAAATGTAAAAATTGCGAAAAAATGAAAATAAGATATACTCGGAAAACCATAAGCAATATATCCTAATATCTGCCCTATGACTGAAACTCCAAAGTCGTTAGAACAAAGTTCAGGAAAACCAAAAAATTCCACAGAACATGCAACTGATGCTATCAAAAACATACAATCTCTCGCTGGAAATATTGATATCGACAAGGCTTTCCCTCGAATGAAGGAACTTATGAATACTCAAGATAACGAGAAAACATTTTCGAAGATTTCAGAAATGTCTCAAATCTGCAAAGGACAAAACGGTGCGGTAGACAGAAAGAAGATGACGAATCTTTGTGCTGTAATCGATCAGGAAGCACGTTCATAATTTTCCTTCTTTTCCAATAAACTATGGACAACTACAAATTTACCTCATTTCTCGCACAAACAAGTCTCAGTACTGGAGAAAAATATAATTTGACTATTATTTTCAATACTCTCACGGACGACCGAAAAATCGAGATTATCGAGAATTGGAAAAAATATTATGACAAAATTCTCTCCGTACACACTTCTGCAGAAGAGGAAAAACAAGAAAATATACGAATTACTTTCGCGAAAATCAATAGTCTTATAGACGAGGCTCTTTTGCGCGATGAGGCAAGAAAAAGAGAAGAAACAAAACAAGAAAAACAGAAAGAGGAGGAAAGAAAAATGACCGAAACATACGATATGCAACGTCGTCTGGAACAACTTCGAAATATCGGACGTCCTCCTGGAGGATAATCCATTTTATATAAAAATAATATTTTTATGACTCACTACGAAAATATACCAAATTGGCAACTTTTTAAGATTAAATTCGAGCCGACTTCCGAATTTATCGAACAGATAGAATCTCGTTTCAATGCACTTAAAAACATTTCCGAATATGAAGTCATAGCGAAACATATCAATGTTCAGATTGGACTCTTGAATCTCCGAGATCGTGAAATGAGCCAAGAAGTTATGAAAGAATTTGGAGATATTTTTAAAAATTAAATTTCATTATGTACGACATAGTTATTATCGGTTGAGGTGCTGCCGGACTTTTCTGCTCGCTTTCCGCTCCGAAAAACCTCCGAAAAATCATCCTCGAAAAGAACAGTTCCCTTGGAAAAAAAGTCATACTCTCCTGATGAGAGCGTTGTAATGTGACCAATATCGATATAACGCCCGAGGACGATTACTTTGGAGAAAATATCAAAGCGATTCATAGTCTCCTCTCGAAATTTTCGAACTATGATATGATCGATTGGGTGGAGAAACATGGAATTACAACTTGCGTAGAGGATCGTGGACGAGTCATACTCGAAAGCGGTAAATCCAAGGATCTTCTCGATCTTCTCGTACGCGAATCGACCAAAAATGGTACAGAAATTCGAACGAGATTTGATATCACAAAGATAGAAAAAACGAATGATATTTTCCGTGTTCATGGAAATGACGGAAGTATCGTGGAAGGAAAGAATCTTATCATAGCAACGGGCGGGAAAAGCTTCTCACAAGTCGGAACCGACGGATTTGGATATATGATTGCCAAACAATTTGGTATCGAGATAGTTGATCCCTATCGCGGACTCTGTGGAATGGTGACAAAGGAGGATTTATCAGGACTTTCTGGAAGCACTCTCGACCTCACTCTTTCACTTTTTGACGGAAAAAAACTCCTCTACGATGAAAAAGGTTCTTTCCTCTTCACTCACACGGGACTTTCGGGACCTATTGTTTTCAATGCTGTCATCGCAGTTGGTGAACACCTTCGAAAACTCGGCATCAAAGAGTCACAACAAAAAAGTTATTTTAATGAAAACATCACTATAAAACTCACTTTCAATGAGGAAAGTATGACCAAGAAAGTAAAAAGTTTTTTTGAGCTTGATGAAACGAAAAACGAAGTAATATTTCATTTGTCCGATCTTAAATCTTGGGAAGAAGCTAAAGTTACCGGTGGTGGAATAAAGTTATCGGAACTCACTAATGTTTTTGAATCCAAGAAAATCGAGCATCTCTATTTTATCGGAGAAGTACTCGACTTGACGGGAAAAACCGGAGGATTCAATCTCCAACAGGCATGGGCAACTGGATATGTTTGCGGAAAAGGATTTGGAGAAAATTAAAAATCAGAACCACAATCAAAGTAATATCATTGAAAAGAAACGTTTTCAACATGGGAATGAGCGAGTAAATTCCGGAAAAACAGAAACATTCCTTCGTCTTCTATCTTCTCGACCACTATATCGATTCCGGGGTGTTTCGCTTTAATATTTTCGATATTTTTAAGAAAATCTGATACAGTCCATTCAGTATTGGTCTTATTATAAAGACCTTTCATATATTCCCCATCGATTTTCACTGTATCAATTTCTACTAGATTCTCGATACAGAGCGCGTTATGATTTCCGAGCGGATGAAAATCATCTACTGCGATTTTATATCCTCTTTTTCGAAGCTCGAAAAGGGTTTTATTAAAACTATCATAATCGTCTATTTTTTCCGTTTCCAGTACTTCAAATATGATTTGCGAAGGATTTATAAGATAAAAATCATAAAGTCTATCGACTTCCTGGATAAAAGACGCGTTGAGCGTCGACGGATTTACGTTAATAGAACAAGGAATGGAGGGTTTTCTATAAAAAATCTGCTCAAATGCTTTATCGACAACAAGTTGATCAAAAATATTATCAAGTCCGTTCGCTTCTATAATTGGACAAAAAGTAGAAGGAAATAATGTTTTCCCATCAACACTTTCCAGTCGAGCAAGAAGTTCTGTTTTTTTCAGATTTCCTGCTTCATCAAAAATCCCTTGCGAGATAAAATGAAACATATTTTTTTTCAGACATTCATACACTTCTTTTTTTGTATCAGTATGCAAAGTATGTGCTATGAAATCTTTTGTAACCGAAATAATTTTCATGAAATTATTCTCTACTTCATTTGAAATTCACGGTATTGTATCTCGTACATCATCCGCAACAAGAGTTCATATATTTGTCATATATTTCTATATTAAATAATAATATTAATGTACTATACAATTAAGTATTAAAATTTAATTAAATTAAAAAAGTTTTTTAAAAACACAGTCGAAAACTTTCTTGCATTTTCAGTAAAAACCCATAATCTCCGTATATATATTCAAGTCCCAAAAAAATGCTTTCTTTCCCTTTTTTATCACTTCTCGACTGGTCGAAAATACATGGTCGCCACTCGCTTCCTTGGAGAACATATTTTCATCTTTCAGAGAGAGATCTCGGCTATCATGTCTGGCTCTCGGAAATACTACTCCAACAAACACAGGTGGAACGAGTTATCGGATATTATAACAATATTTTGAAGGTTTTTCCGACAATCGAAGCGCTCGCAAATACTTCTTATGAGGAATTCTTTCCATACTATCAATGACTCGGATACTATTCTCGAGCCCGCAATATGCTCAAAACCGCGAAAATAATCACCGAGGAATACCAGTGAATATTTCCGAATAATACCGATGAACTTAAAAAACTTCCTGGAGTTGGACCGTATACTGCAGCTGCCATTCGGGCTTTTGTGTATAATGAAAAAGTTCTCAGTTTCGATACGAATCTCGAGAAAATATTTTCGAGATTCTATCATGGAAGCCGTTTCCAAAAGCTTTCCAAAGAAGAAAAAACTCTCATCGAAAAAGATTTCCAAGGCACAGGAATCTCTGGACGTGAGATAAATGCCGCTTTTATGGATTTCGGATCGCTTGTTTCGTTCAATATTAAACCATCGGATGAGAGCGGATGGGAAAAAATCTCAAAAAATTATCCATTGGACGATTGTTTCTGGCTCAAAACACAATGAGTGCTCGAAGTACAAGAAAAAAAGAAAAAAAGAGTATTCCCCACTAAAGATGCGAGTATTAAAGTAGTGCTCCACGAAAATCATCGAATCTATTATTCCTCTGTAGAATGAGACTATCAACCATTTATTCTCCCACCAACCGAGGACAATGTCCGTCAAAGAGTACAAGAATATTTTCGTGATTCCTATAATCTAGAAGTTTCTGTTCGTCCCATTCATGACAAGTATTTCGAAAATGACCGCCCATTTATCATCTGCAACGCCCAAGTACAAAAAGGACTCCCATCATTTCGGAAATACCAAAAAGAAAATGGATTTTTCGTGAAAATTCTATAAACTCAATTAGAGAAGATTCCGAATCAAGTTCGGGATGACAGTATTAGATGTTCAAGATGACGGTATTTAGGAGCTCGAAATGACAAAGTACTTTATTATTCAAATCACCAAATCTCTATAATTATGCAACACAAACTCATTCGTAAGATTTTCCATATTCTTTTTCAGATTCTCAATATTATCTTTGTCGGTATTATATTGACACTCACGGCGATTGCTATATTCAAGCCTTCACTCATCGAGCAGTTTATAGGGTGGATGGAGAAACAAATTCATCTTCTTGGAAATTGGAATTATTTTATTGCCTTTACAAGTAGCATTATTGAATCGTTTCCCGTTATTGGAGTACTCGTTCCTGGTCAACAGATTATGCTCATAGTCGGAGGATTTTTCGGGAAACTCTGATTCTTGCAACTCGGATATATGATTATGTTCGCCATTATCGGAGCACTTATAGGAAATGCTATCGGATACTTTCTCGGGAAGTGGTATGGAACAAGCTTTCTCGAACGATACGGAGATTGGTTCGGACTTGGAAGAACGGAGCTTAAGTATTTGAAAAAACAGATCGAGAAAAATGGAGCATGGTTTATTATTTTTGGAAAATTCCATAACTTCACTCGTGCTTTTATCCCGTTTATCGCAGGATCTATGGGTATGCAGACAGGGAAATTCTGGATGTATAATATTATAGGATCAATTCTCTGGGCAACAACTATCATAACTCTTGGAGTAACTTTTGTTACATATTATAAAACGATTCTTTCGTATTTCTCTTATTTCCTTGGGGGAATAATGGTGAGTGCCATCGTGTATGTATATTTTTTCAAACGAGAAGCCTTTATGACCTACATAAAGGAAAAAGAAAAAGAAATAGAAGACAAAGCAAGAGAAAAAATGGAGAGAAAATAAAAAAGTGACAGAATGAAACTTTTCTCTATACTCTCCGGGTATAAAAATAATCACCAAAAGCTATGAATTTTCTCTCAACCCTCCCCTTCTTTACACAATTCAGTCTTTTTTTAGTAATCTCCCTCGTCTCTTCATTCATTATTTTCCATGTTGGAAAATATCTTTTCCTGCATTTCGGACTCCTTGATAATCCGGCACCGTATGGGCATAAAAGAAAGCCGGTACCATTCGGTATCGGGAGTGTTCTTTATCTCAATTTTTTGTTTCTTTCGGCATTTCTCTATCCGATTTTGAGCGATATAAACCAGAGCCGACTTTTTATTATCCTCGTACTTTGATGAATTGTTACGCTCGTGAGTTTCGTGGATGATCTCGACACGATTTATAAGTTTGATCGAGTAAGCAAAAGTGATATCAAAAAAACAGCGGAAGAACTCGGGAATATGCGACGTTCTACTCCATTTTTTGTTCCTGCAAAAGTACGACTTATGATGCAAATCGGAGTCGGAGCAATCATCGGAATCACGAGCATTAAAATCGGATATATTTCAAATATATTTGGGTGAGTTCTCTATCTCGACCAGTATTATGTTATTCTCGGATCATTTCAGATTTATCTCATCCCTCTCATCTTCACTATCATATGGTATGTGGTGGTATTTAATTCTGTTAATTGGTCAGATGGAGTTCCGGGCCTCACTTCTGGTCTTTCGTTCGTCACGCTTCTCGTGATGACCGTTCTTACTATCAAACTCTATCTCATAGACCCTTCTTCTCCGTCGCAGGGCAATTCTGTTTTCGTCCTCTTTTGTCTCGCGATATTTATCCCCTCGGTTCTTATCGGTTGGCTCTACAATATTCGCCCGCAGGTTCTCCTCGGAGAGTCGGGCACGATGTTTACGGCATTTATGATCGCGACACTCGCCATCATAGCCGGAGGAAAAATCGCTACGGTTGCCACGGTTCTCGGAGTCTATCTCATCGATGCTTTCTATGTTATTCTTATGCGACTCTATAATAAGAAAAATCCACTTGCTGGAGATCGTATCCATCATCTCCATTATCGGCTTCTGAATATGGGGTTGAGTGAGAATTTCGTCCGATATTTCGTCTACTCTCTCGCGTTTCTCTTTGGTATGGCGGCAATCTTCCTCGATAAGGTCGGAAAGGTTATACTTTTCTTCGTTCTTATCATAATAGTTGTGTTTATAACAAAGATTCTCTCATTGAAAAAATAATATTACACGATAAAAATAAAAAAAGTCTGTTTTTTTTATTTACTTTTTAAAAAACATTGTATATACTATCTTTTGTTACTTTATTAACTTTCTTTTTTTCCTATGTTTACACTCAAGAACAGTACTCGTGGTTTTACACTTATAGAACTCCTCGTAGTTATTACTATTATCGGTATCCTTGCAACTGGTGCCACTACGGTATATACCAGTCAGATTCAGAAAGCTCGTGATACAACGAGAATTAGTGATATTAAAGCATTACAATCAGGTATTGAACAAGCTTACCAAGATGCTTCAGTATATCCTGCTATGGGAGTAGCATTCTCTGGAGTAGCAGTTTATACTCCGAAATTTCCTAAGGATCCTAAAACTGGACAATCTACAGCTAATACATCTCTCGATTATGCTTATATGGCTTGACCAGATGCGAATGCTATAGTTGGACAACAATATGAGCTCTCTACTGGTTTTGAAAATGTCGGAACCACGACCAGTAAATGAGGTACAGATGGAGGAGGTGATGTATATAGATTTGAGGCCTGAATTAATACCGTTTCCAATGGGACAGGTCTTAAAGGAAAACAAGTTCTTACATCTTGGGCTTCTACTCCAACAAGTGCCCCAGCCAACTGATGTGTTGTTCCTCCTGCTGTTACTGTTGGTGCCTGTACAGTTGCTAATAGCGTAATGGTTATACGTTAATTATGTTAATATATATTTAAATAAAATCCCACCTCCAAGTGGGATTTTATTTTTGCCAAAAAGAGAGTTCCGATTATACTACCTCCATATAATTTTTAATTTGATTCTTTTTCATGTTTTCTCATCTCTCCGGGACTATCCTTACCATCGAAGATGGAAAAGTCGATCTTATCATAACAGGAACCGGTCTCGGATTCGAGATTCTCGTCCCTGTCCGAACACTCGCGAATGTCACAGTTGGAGAAGCAAAAAGCCTCTATATCCACCACTATATCACCGATGTTTCCGAAGTACTCTTCGGGTTCGAAACCCGCGAAGAAAAAGCTCTGTTCCGCAAGCTTCTGAAAGTCAGCGGAGTCGGAGGAAAAACCGCACTCGCTATGCTTTCGCTCGGAACCCATCTCCTCATAAAAGCCATCGACGAAGGTGATGAAAAATTCCTCTCCTCCCTCCCAGGCATCGGGAAGAAAATGGCACTCAAAATCATCGTCGAACTCAAGCACAAAGTCAGTATCGATGATATTACCGAACAGACTCCGCAAACCCCACTCCGCAAACCCGGAAATGTCGAGATTACCGATTCACTCCTCTCCATGGGATACGACCGTAAAACAGTCGACCGAATTGTCGATTCTATCCCAGATACACTCATAGGACTTCAGGACAGGATGGTATATTGTATTAAAATGCTCGCGAAATAATTTTAATTTTTAAATTTAGTTTTTTTGCTAAAAAATAAATTTTTTAGAGACTCTCAAAAACGAAGTAATTCGAGTGCAAATCGAGACCCGGAGTGAACCGTACGACTGTACGGAGAACGAGGAAGCAGAGATTTAAACTCGAAGAACGAGTTTTTCAGAGCCTCTCCGCACTTTTCTCTTTTTACCGCTACAGGAGCATATAACCTCGGGGATGAACTCATTCTCCTTCAGGAATATACCTACCTCAAAAATCGCTATCCTCAGGCGACTTTTTCAGTTTTCACCTATGATGAGGAAAGTTCTCTCCTTCCCGAGGATTCATGTATAAAATACATCTCATACTTTCCGCACTATTTTAAAAAAAGACCTTTACAAAATATCTGATATTTCCTACAAACCGTACTCACAATTCGAAAATCAGACATGATTATCATTGGTGGTGGTGGGCTTTTGTACGACAATGAGGAAGGACAGGATTTCAATAAACTCCTGCGTCAATGGAAGTTCCGGGTATGACTCGCGAAATTTTTTCATAAACCCATAATCTACTGGTCGCTCGGAATCCATCTGAAAGAGGAAAATAAGAGGAAAATACTCCCTCTTTTTACTGGTGAAAATATATTTATTTCCTTGCGAGATGCTGAAAGTAAAAAAACTCTCGAATCTATAGGGATAAAAAGTATTCTTCTGCCTGATCCTGTTCTTTCTTATGACCCGGAAATCCCGAAGCTTCTCATAAAACAGCGACCAAAAATCGGACTCTCATTCCGTTCCGGTTTCCTTCAAGATGAACTCGAAAATATCGAGAAAATTATCGCTTTTCTGATGGCTCACGGGTATGAACCAATTCTACTCAATCATTCATTCCATAAAGATAATCTCTCTACAAATGATAATATTTTTCTCTCGAATCTTGAGGAAAAATACCAACTTCGGTCCACTAAAAATATAAAGGAAACTCTCGAAATTTACAAAGAGCTCGAATTCGTTGTCGGAATGCGGCTCCATAGTCTTATCCTTTCGCTCGTTCATGCGATTCCATTTTTTGCTATAAGTTACGGGAAGAAAACAGATGAATTCGTACGAAGTCTGAATTATGAATACTCTCTTGCTGCGCGGATGTTCGATATAGAGATTTTCAAAAAGCAATTTATGAAACTCGAGGAAGAGAAAAACGAGCAGAAATTTGCTTTAAGCGCGAAAAATGATATACTGAAACGCGAAATATATTTTACCACTAATAATTTTTTCAATGGACTGGAAAGCATTAAAAGATAAAGCGACAACAATGGCAAAGAAATGATTCGAAACAAGTAAGGAATTTGCCGAGAAAACTGGAGCACAGAGCTACGATAAACTCAAAGAAAGCAAATTTACTCTGAAAGATGTCGCTTCTTATGAGAAGCTTAATTCAGAGAAACGATATGCTATTTTCTGTCTCCGAGACGGGGATATTTTTACAAAATTCTTTCTCCCTATTCTCCCTATTTTAGTCACTAAAGCATGGGTTGAATCAGGTTCTGTTCGTATTATCATAGAAGAGTGAAGTGAAGAACTCAGAAAAACTCTTGAGATAGATACTATTCCTTCCGTAATAGTAAAGATGAATGATGGAACTATCAAAAAGATAACTGTTGATGAGGAAATTCGTGCATTTATCAAAAATTTCTCATTTTACGAGAAAAAAGAAGAGGAACTAAAAGAATAATCTTTAATTTAAAATATCATGGATACTAAGTTTATTTTGGACATCGTCTTGATAACTTTTTCCGTTATCGTCGGAACACTCCTTTCTCTTGTACTTTACCGAGCTTTTATCATTCTTGGAAGAGTAGAGAAGACTATGGAATTTATCGATCATGTCCGAGAAATGCTCGAGATGTGGGAACGGATTCCTTTTGAACTCCTAAAGAAATTGACGAGTTTCTTGTCAAAATAAGGCATTAGGCATGGTGTTTTATGGTTTCTTGAATTCTTCAGTATCTGTGGAACTCAACCGTCCGCCTAGGCGGACTGGGATTCGGACACGACCTCGATACTTCCGAAAAACAAGAAGCCAAAAAAATACCAGTCTCTAATCGAGGCTGGTATTATATTTTCTGAACCATGTCAATTGTCTCTTGGCATAATTTCTATTCCCCTGTTGTATCTTTGCTTTGCATTCATCCAGTGTGGATTTTCCGTCCAGATATTCGATAACTTCCTTGTATCCGATAGTACTGAGTCATTTACAGTCCGGATTATATCCTTTCTCGAGAATACTCTTCACTTCATCTATGAGTCCAAGTTGGAACATCTGTTCTATACGGGCGTTGATTCTCTCATAGAGCTTTTCACGATTTCCATCGTACGGAGTCAGGAATAATACATCGAAGAGTGGGTCTTTTTTCACTCGAAGTTCCGATTTGGATTTGCCAGTTTCCCTCCATACTTCTAGGGCTCGAATCACTGCATGATGACTGTTCGGATGAATTGTCTCAGCATATTCCTTATCTTGAGTGGCGAGCATATCCCACAGGTATTGGTTTCACTTCTCCTGACGAAGAAGTTCAAGTGAATCGCGATATTCCCAATCGGGTTCTCGGGGTGGGATATCAAAATGAAAAGCAACGGAATCGAGGTATAGTCCGGTTCCTCCACAGAGTATAGGAACTTTTTCACGGCTATGAATATCGGAAATAATCGGAAATATTTCTTTTTGATACGCTCCGACCGAATATTCTTCGTCAGGGTTTCGGATATCGAGCATATAGTGTTTGATTCACTGCATTTCTTTCGGAGTAACTTTCCCAGTTCCTATGTCCATATATCGGTAAATCTGTCGGGAATCCGCACTGATTATCTCGGTATCCGAATATTTCGCAAGTTCTATAGAAAGGGCCGTTTTCCCGCAAGCGGTCGGCCCATAAATAATGACGATTTTTGGAAGTACAGAATGGTTTTCGAGAAACTTCCGAACTTTCTCCAAGTGTATTTGCATTTTTACGCTTTTTTCATATAGTACAGTCGTTTTCTTAGGGTTGATAGTATGGATTTTTGAGAGAAAAGCAATAGTACATTCGTCCCCGTAGTTCAGTGGATAGAACAGGGCACTCCTAAGGCTCAGACACTGGTTCGATTCCAGTCGAGGACACCAATTATAAGTTACTAGAGAATAGTTACTAGTTGCTAGTTATACCAAATATAAATGATCAATAACAAAAACGAGTTTTTAGGGGTAAAACTGCTTGAGAGCGATGATAAACAGTTTATTTGTTGCCACCCGACGAGTTTTTTACCACTAAAGACTTTTGGTACTTTTGGTCACAAAAGTATGATAAAAATCATTTTCAAAAAAAATTAAATTTAAATTCTAATTTCCTATCAATGAACACTCGTCTCCTTAATTTCCTCCTTATTTTTTTCATCACTCTTCTCGCACTTAACTTGATTCTTCCGAATCCGGAACAGAAGATAACTCCGAAGAATGAAGTCATTCTTCATGTCGGAACTGCGTATGTGAGTCCAGATATCCCGGTTGTAGAAGTGGAAAATACGACAACTTCGGGTATCACTATCGATACTTGTCGTGATTTTTCCATAAAAAAAGATCATAATCTTCTCACAAATCCGCCGAAAGAATTCTGTAAAACAGTTACAATTCCAGCGGGAGCAAAAGAAAAACTCGATCTCTCCCCTCTTTATAAACTTTTCCAGACACCGGGGAAATACGAATTCAGTCTGACATCCAATGGAAAAATCTCCTACGCCGATACGATTGGTGATACTCCGGGATTTTTCCGTTCTCTCTTCCGAAATCTTTTCTATGCGCCGATTTACAATCTTTTCGCATTTCTCATATCCACACTCCCAGGATACAGTTTCGGACTTGCAATCATCCTTGTAACTATCTTTATTCGAATCATTCTCCTTGTTCCTCAGCATCATATCCTCGCGAATGGAAAGAAAATGCAGGCGATTCAACCGAAAATCAAAGAACTTCAGGCGAAATACAAAGGTGATCAGGCGAAAATCGGTATGGAACTTATGAATCTTTATAAGGAAGAGCAAGTGAATCCGCTTGGTTCTTGTCTCCCTCTTCTTATTCAAATGCCGCTTCTTATCGTCCTTTATTGGGTAGTGTTGGAAATTACTCTTCTTTCCAATTATTATTATCTCTATGCACCACTTACAAATTTTGATATTTCCCGAATCGATACGGTATTTTTTGGAGTTCATCTCCTCTCTATCGGTGGTGTAGCCGGGGCGATTCTCGCTCTTACTGTCGGAGTTGCCCAATGGTTCCAAATCAAACTCTCGCTTCCAAAAGAAGAAGATATCAAAAAACTTGAAAAAATGGAGAAAAAGATTATCGAGAAAAAAGATGGAAAATATACAGAAACGGAGCCGTCTCTTATGCCTGACCCAAGTGTTATGAATAAATTTATGCTCTGGGGAATGCCTATCATGATTGCCGGATCCACATTCTTCTTCCCTGCAGGAGTCGGAATCTACTGGCTTATCGGAACACTCTTTATGCTCGTACAACAAATCGTGGTCAATAAAATGAGCGATGCAAAGAAAAAATAATATTCGGTTATAAAAAAATCCCACTCTCAAGTGGGATTTTTTAGTTTCTATCAAAATCAAATACTTTTCCGAGCATTTCAATCGCTCGATTCTGGTCTATGAAAAACGGGCTCGTCGCAACGGTAATGAGACTCGCTTGACGAGCAAAGTGGAGGATAATCCGTTTCTTGTCCTCGAATGGGATATAATCCAATTCTGGAGCAAAGAAATCCAAATCCAGATTCAAAATAATCGATTCTCCTTCTCATTTCAAATACGAAGCATATTTTCCCATTCCTATAGTATCCTCTATTCGGAGGACCTTTCCGATTATTCATTCTCGAAGAGCTGGTTGGATGTAGTTTCCGACGTTGCAGGAAAAATTGGTAAAACGAAAAACTTGTTCTAAATCGATAAACCCTCCTTGCCCCCCTTGTCAGGGGGGAATTAAACTCTTTTGTCCCCCTGATAAGGGGGAATTAAAGGGGGTTATATTATTTTCATTTTCCCAGAGATCTGAATGTTCATCGATATGTACGAGCGTATTTCCTGTCCCAATTATTCCATTTTTCTGAGCCTCGTACCAGAAATAAAGCGCGTGATTATGATTATCGAAAACTATCATGGGAATTCCGTTCCATTTCATCCGGACAAAATTCCGAAGTCCTTTACAGGATTGGAGTATTCTATTTTCATCCATATCCTCGAACACGATTTCATTACCAATTTTGATGTCAGAAAAATCCCCCTCTATTACCGATGGAACATAGAGGGATTTATTGGAGCGGTTCTCATATGAAAAAGCGTTGTTTCCGACCGACTCGGTGATATGAAAGGGTTTTTTATACATAGAAAAATAATGATTATCTAGAAATGGGTTTTCAGGGGGAAAACTGCTTGAGAGCGACGATAAACAGTTTATTTATTGCCACCCGACGAGTTTTTTCCCCTTGAAAGCTTTTGGTACTTTTGGCTGCAAAAGTATAAAGAAGTATTTATTGAGGGATTCCTCCACTACGGTCGGAATGATAAAGAATGAAGTTATTTTATATTTCCTGAGATAGTCAATACCTGTTCTTTTGCCAGAAAGTTTGCAAGTATGATAAGATGAAATGGTCATTTATCAAATAAAAAACAAAACTCGTGAAAAACAGTATCATATATATCACTATTCTCGTTTCTGCTATAATCTCTCCAGTATTCGCGGATGAGACAGCACTTACATCATCTCCTCAGAAATTTATCGTCACAGCATACTATTCTCCTCTTCCGAACCAGAGTTTCTATCTCAAAGGAAGTTATGAGGCAGATATACGACTCAATGGAAATGGAACGCACGGTGCGAGCGGAAAAGCCGTATATGAAGGGATGCTTGCTGGACCGAAGACCTATGCATTCGGAACCAAAGTATACCTTGAAGGACTCGGGATCGGAACTGTCGATGACCGAGGAGGTGCTATTGTATCGGCTGGATCGCGCGGATATGATGCGGATCGGCTCGATATCTGGATGGGACAAGGTGAAGAAGGTCTTCGTCGTGCTCTTTCTTGGGGAAAACGAAGTGTTATGGGTAATATTATTCCAAAAGAAGAAGTTCCAGCAGATGCTTCTCTCGATATTTCAAAAGTAAAAATAGTAAAAATCTCTACGAAACTCCAAAATATTTCCTCTAAAGTTTCTGTTCCAGAGAAAAAAGAACCCGATATTTTCAACACTTCTGTAGGAAAATATACCAATCCCGAGAAAATTAAAGAACTTCAAACTATTCTCTCTCAACTTTCGTACTATATAGGAGATATAGATGGAAAATATTCACGATCCCTCATAGATGCTATCTACGATTTTCAGATCAAGAATGAGATTATCTCCTCTCGAGAGAATCTTGGTGCTGGATACTATGGGGTCAAAACACGAGCAAAACTCCAGGAAGTCTATACGCTCTCTATCGAAAATGAGAAAAAACGCATGATAGAAGAAGCTCGTCTTATTGCTATTAAGGTAGAACAGGAAAAAAAGATAGCGGCACAGAAACAAGAAGTAACTCTCTTCGTACAAAACCTCGGAACTCCAGAGATGAATGATATCGGGGTACATGTTCGTAAACTACAACAAAGTTTGAAATCCCTCGGTTACTTCACTCAGAAAGATACTGCTATATTCGGGAAACAAACCCATGCAGCTCTCGTTGCATATCAGACAGACAAGGATATATCCGAAGAGGAATTCGGTCATCTTGGGAAAGCAACAAAAGAAGCTCTTCAAAAAGATCTTTTTGCTCTCAAGAATAAGGCAAATAATGGACTTGCCTGGAATGGAAAGTAAAAATTTTGGATTACTTAAAAATACTCCCGACCCTGGGAGTATTTTTTCGGTTTGAACAATTTCTTTTTTTCCCTATACTTCAAGGAAAATATTTCTCCATGATATAAACTATGACTCCCCTCCAACAAGCCTGCTCCGACATCATCCATAAAAATCTCGATTATACGAACGAGCAAATCTACTTTCTCTATGATACAGAATCTCCGCTTGCGGTGCTGCTTTCGGATGCGTATAAAGCAATTCTCCCAAAAGGTGCTATCGTGAGGGAGTTTAAGAAGCCACCACAACCTCTCTATCGTGGAGGTTTTCTGAATCCAGAAAATCCACATATCGCAGAGCAGACCCGTGTCATTACTTCCCATAATCTCGCGGAAAACATCCGCGTGGGACTTGATCATCACGAGGTAATCAAGACGACTACTGCCGAGGAGACTGATCCACAGATAGAGTCTATCAAAACAGAACTTCTCTCGTTGCCGAAGGGTTCTATCGCCATCCTCGTGCAATCCGCGAACTTTCGACTCTCGACGTTTCGAATACGCCTCGAGCTCTTCAATATCGGCGTGCATGTCGTAGAACATAATCATCTTGCCTACATTAAAAAGGAGGAATTCGATACTTTCATCGATTGTCTTCAGTATCGCACTCCAGAATATGTCCGCTCACTGGAGGTTTTCACGAAGCTCTTTGCCGAGGCAAAAGAAACGAAACTCCTCTCCACTGACGGTTCCGAGCTCATTTTCGGAAAAGTCGACCGAGTTCTCGGAAATACCGGTGATTACTCTCAGGCAGAGCATAAATGAGGAACACTCCCTGTTGGAGAAGTGCTCACCGAGGCACTCGAGCTCTCGAGTGTTCACGGAAAATGTTTCATCGATACCTATCCCGGCGATGATTTCGGCATCCGTATCTGCGAGCCGTTTGAGCTCACGATCGAGAATGGGCGAGTTCTCCCATCCGATCACTTCCCTGCCGAGTTCCAGAGACTCTACAATATGATTCGCGACAACGAAAACGGCGAAGTGCTCGTACGCGAGCTCGGACTCGGACTCAATCCCGCCCCATCAACCGAAACTCCCCTCTCTGACATCAATTTCCACGAGCGTAAAATAGGAATTCATCTCTCCATCGGAAAGAAGCACGGACTCTACGGAAAAAAACTCCCAAAAACCGAAGTTCAACGCTTCCATATCGATATTTTCCTCGCACTGGAGAGTATGTATGTCGGCGATGTGAAAGTGTTTGAGGATGGTGGATGGATGGTGTAGGAAATACTTATATCCTTAAATTTACTACTATGGATGAGAAAATATCATCAATAAAGAAAAATACTGGACTGGTGGCAAGTTGGATATTTGGTAGCTTCTTTGCTTTTTTAGGAATAGGTTCTATTTTTTCCGAACCAATTCCGGGAATTATTATGTTGATAATGGCAGTAACCCTTCTTCCTGTTTGTAATAAATTTGCTATGGAGAAATGGAATTTTCATCTCTCTGCCAAAAGAAAGTCCTTAATTATAATTATTGGTTTCATTTTATTCTCCGCAACAGTTCCAGAGTCAAAAACTCCTGCAGTCCAAACAAGTGTTTCATCTAAAGAAGTCCAAACATCTTCCGGCAATGATATATTGGTGCAAAATAAACAAGAAGAAGGAGAAATAGTGAAGAACGATATTAAAATACCAATAATCCCAAAAGAAGAGATTAAAACAATATCTGCCTCTACACCAATTCCAACTCAGGAAGAATATCTTCTTGTGACCAAGGTTGTTGATGGTGACACTATCGAGGTTATGATAAATGGTAAAAACGAAAAATTGAGATTACTTGGAGTCGACACTCCAGAGACGGTTGATCCACGAAAATCAGTTGAATGTTTCGGAAAAGAATCCTCGAATAAAGCAAATGAGGTGTTACTAAATAAAAAAGTAAAACTTGTAAGTGATGAGACCCAAGGTGACAAAGATAAATACGGACGTTTGCTTCGTTATGTTTATAGAGAAGATGGTGTTTTTTATAATAAATGGATTATTGAAAATGGGTATGCCCATGAATATACCTATAACAAACCCTATAAATTTCAGACAGAATTTAAACAAGCAGAGAAAACCGCCAGAGAAAATCAATTAGGATTATGGTCGCCAGAGATATGCAATATACCAATAATGCAAGAAGTTCCAGTTACTACAATTAATACTACTACGAGCAATCAGCAAGTAACAGGCGGGCATATTTTTTACACTTCAAGGCATTATAAATCCGTACTGTATTACTGTGATACCGACCTTACTTGGCAAAGTTTATCAAAAAGCTATCTTGAGTCCTACACGAGCACAACCGCTCTATTACAAAAATATCCAACTAAGACTTTACACGAACCTTGTAAGTAAACATTAAAGAGCCCTCACGGGCTCTTTATGCTTCTTACTCATAAATCTTCTCTTCAATCTCTTCCTTGAACCGTATATAGAGTTTCGGGGAGATAATCTCTTTTTGGAAAAGATCTTCTACGATGATTTCCTGTTGTTTCAGGAGCGATTTATTCGCGAGACGGGAGTCAAACTCGACGAGCAGAAGCTTATTTGCCTTGAAAAGCTCATTATATTCTTTCTGTGCATTCTCACGAAAGCTCGTGTAGAGCTCCTGAATTTCGCGGAACTCCTTGCGTCCGGCGATGAAGTCGACTGCTTCGAAAGTTATAAGTCCTTTGAGGGCACTATCGGTCATAACAAGTCGCGATCGAACTCGCATAAATCGAGAAAAAATCGGATTCACATCACGGTGGAGCCAAGTGGAAACCACTTCCGTGAGACGTTCGAAAAGATTGATATTTTCCCCTTCTCCTTCTGTTTTTATTTGTGGGAGTCCTATCTCGACACGATGAATCTGAGACTCATTTTTACGCAAGAGCACTTTGAACTCATGTTCCGATATCTCGTTGTACATATAGAGTTTCTTGAGAGAGAATTTTTCTATACCGAGCGCATGAAGCGTGATAACACGTTTGATGAGTCCTGCTATCTTGTCTCATTTCTGTTTCATAAGCTCGTCGAGTTCCAGACGTACTGTTTCGAGTTCCAGACGTACTGTTTCGAGTTCATGAGTATACTTCTCATGGAGCAAGATATATTCTTCCTGAATGATGAATCCTCGCTCTTTGAGACTACCTATTTTTGCCAGCACTTCGAGGAGCATAATCATCTTCCCTTCCACATGTTCCACTTCCTCTATCTCGTGGAGTTTATCGATATGAAAGTATTTCATAAATGGAATAATGGTCGTCGCTTTAATAAAAGTCGTGAAGACGATACATCCGACTGTGAGTGCAAGCACAAAGTCTCGAATGGAGAATGGAAAATCCCAACCAGTGATAGTAAGTGACTCTGGAATAAGGAGTACCATAATAATAGCAAGCGCTCCGCGGAGACTTCCCCACGAGAGCATATGGAGCCACGAAAGTGGGATTTGTTCCTCTTTCCGAGTCCAGTTAAGCGGAACGATAACTCCATAGACACTTATAGCACGAGCGATAACAACCGCAATAATCGCGATAGCAACCGGGATAATCATAACGTTCCAATCGATTCCCAGAGAAACAATCATAATACCGACGAGGATAAACACGAGCGAATTGGAGATAAAAGCAAAGAATCCCCAGAATTGTTCCATAGTTTCCTCGACTTTCGGACTGATTTTGTATCGTCCATAGTTCCCGACCACGAGTGCCGCAAGAGTTGTCGCGATAACTCCAGAAACTGGGAAAAGGAAGTGATTAAGTACTTCCGCGAGGATAAAAGTCGTATGTGCGAGGATGAGCGTCAGAGTAATCTCGAGAAATTCATTGTTCTTAATCTTCTCGATAATCTTGGAGAATACTACTCCGATAAACGAACCAAAAAGCATCCCGACGAGAATCATAAGCAGAAACGAAATAATACCGGTTACGATAAGTCCGGTCGTATCCGTTCCGAGAAAATGACTCGCGAATACACTATAGAGATTTCCATGTCCATCGGAATGAAACCCTGCCACAGACTGAATATATGCGAGGATAACAAGAAAAAGTGCAAATGCCGTTCCGTCATTGAAGAGTGATTCTCTTTCAAATATAAGGGTCAATCGGCGAGGGGCTCCAAGTTCCTTAAAAAGTGCAAGAACCGCTACTGGATCAGTCGCAGAGATAAGCGTACCAAAAAGAAGTGCCACGAGAAATGGGATATGATACCCGAAAAGAAGCGCTCCATAGTGGATAAATGCGGCAATGAGAAACGCAGAAACGATGAGCGAAACGATCGCGAGAAGCGAAATAGATCTCGCCGAACGAAGCATTTCCTTATATTTTATATTGTACGCAGATTCAAAGAGGAGAATCGGGAGAAATACATAGAGAAGAATCTCTGGAGTCAGATGAAAATCATCCAAAAACGAGAAAATCGGAAACTGCGAAAGGAGCGCTATAAGGATACCAACTCCCACGAGCGAAACAGTATACGGAAAATTAAATCGTTTTGAAAGGAGGTACACTCCTGTTGAAATCATAAGAAGTGTTATGAGCGAAAGAGCAACGAGCAGAAAGCTATTCATACAGAGAAAATAAGAAGTAAGCGAGCATCATATTCTTTTTTATAAAAAATCAAGTTTCGATGAATTTTATTCCTTTGAAAACCAAAAAACCCTTCTGAACTTAAGAGGGTGGACGGTATCAATCTCTCATTTATTGCCTTTTAATAAGAAAACTGGCATACTGGAGACATATTATCATTTATAGATAAACAATGTCTTTCCCGCTTGCGACAATCTTTCACGGAAATACTGGATACCTCAATCAGGAGACAACTCTTCCTGCGTGTGTCGTAGAAGAACCAATATATAAAAATCCTCTTCTGGACAGTCATCCGGAACTTTTTCAGGAAGTACGGGAATTACTTCGTGTCATCATTCATCCAAATGCCATAGATATACAGAAAGAAACAGCGCGGCATATGGCGAAAATATTGGAATCCCCGTACGAATGCGGACGGGTTCTGGAATCTCCGAACCGGATTCTCGTTGATGGAATCGCTTATACTTTGAACGTCAAATGAGTCGGAACAACCCGGTTTTATCGTGAAACCCAGGCAAACAATCCTTGGCATCGTATCGGTTTGGATCCTGAAGTAAAAAAAGCTCTGAATTCTCGGACTTTTCATGAAGATCGCTGAGTTTTTCATAAAGCTGATGCTCTTATGAATATGGAATGATTCCATCGATTGCAGGCATTCGGTGTAGAAACGGAAATCCCTCTCGCTATCTATGAACTCACCTCCCTTCCCGACAAGAACGGTGAGATGCAATCCATAGAGAAACTAAAGAAAAAATGACATCTCCATAAAGAAATAGAACCAGTGCTCTATATTCGGATGAGTCAAACGAATTTCCGTTTCCTTGATCCTATTGTCATGAACGAGACCGAAAAATTCCGTCCGTTCGCAAAGCCTCTTTTTCAATATGCCCTGACGGAATACAGAAACCGAACAAATAATCAGAATGCTACTCTACAGGAATTCACCGAATCAGTGATTAAAAAAATAATTTCCCAGGAAATACATCTTACCATGAACGGTATCTATCATGGAGGAGAAACATGGCAGGATTTTGGAAGAAACCTAAGTCTTTTCGGAGAGATTCTTGATTTGGACGATGTTACAAGCCGTTCAAAACCCGAGACGAAAGGATTGTATTATTTTGAAGAGTTTCTAGGAAGAAAAATTGATTTGCTTGTTAGTAATATACGGCAATTTATCAATGCACTCATAGAAGCCGATGAACAGATTAATATACCGTCTATCGCACAGATTTTCATTGATACTATTTATGATACTTGTCTGAAAAATGCCGAAAAAGTGAATTTACAAGAAGAAGAATTCTATAAAAAAATCGAGATAAGCCTAAAATGTGTTGGTACAAATCCTTTGCTTTCAGCTACTGTATCTGATAGACTTGGCAACACTTAGTTTCTAAT
>PCUR01000031.1 GCA_002771035.1 Candidatus Gracilibacteria bacterium CG12_big_fil_rev_8_21_14_0_65_38_15
TTATTGATAAGGCTCTTCGACTCATCGACCGTTTCTTTTATTAAAAAAACAATCTAGTCTGCTTCAAAAAAGCAGAATGGATTCCATCAAAAGCGAAGTAATTCGTATGAAAAATGAGTACCGGAATGAGTCGTAACGGAAGTTACGGTGAATGAGGAAACGGAATTTTGAATATGAAGAACGAGTTTTTCATGGAATTTCTATTCACTGTCTTGGTGTTTAATACGCGTGAGGTATACCTGTTCCCATCCCGAACACAGAAGTCAAGCCACGTCGTGCCTATGGTACTGCATTTCATGATGTGGGAGAGTCGGTAAACGCCAAGACAGTGAAGAGAAAGAGAAAAATGAGTGTATGATTCTATCAATCAAAAAAAGACCTATTATAGGTCTTTTTTTGATTGATTCATTTTATATATTATTGTATGGTTACTTTTCCGAATCTTCTGTCGAATTCGAGAATCCTTCCAACACCGTGATATTTAACGGTCATTCCTATTCCTATATAAGAAGAGAGATTTGAATCACTTCCAGTAAAAGAAATATCATTATTTGTATCGATAACGATATCAAGAGGAAGGGGATATATGGAACCTGTAGACGAATCTTTCATTTTTCCATAAATATCTTTGAGGACAAAGTATGAATCTCAGTAAAATGGAGTATTCATAACTTCTCAAGATCCTATTATACTACTTCCAGAATAATAATAAATCCCGATGGAACCGGTGGAGAATTGAATATGAGTACTGGATGGATTAATGATTTTTGTACTAACCTTTATACCTCTTCCATTTGATGCACTTAGAATCGCAGAATGGAGTATGGATTCTATTTTTGAAATGAAACGATCCCTTTTTTCTATATCCGTTTTTTTATTGAAATCAAAAGAAAGTCCGGTTATCGCAAGCATAGCAATAATAGCAATTACCACCAAAATTTCTATAAGTGTGAAGCCTTTTTTTGACATAATAAATATTTATGAATGAAATATTTGCAAAATAAGCAATTTTCTATTATAATGGAATTCGTACAGTGTTTCTCTTGGAGAGAGTATATCCAAGAGATTCCAATATACAACTTTATTTTTTCTTATTTATCTTCTATGCAATACACAAAATACCTTGCTACCGTAGCAACACTTTCATTATTTTCTGTTTCTACTCTCGTGTCGGCTGCGACCGGTGACATTAGTACAGGATCGACTTCTACTGATACTGTTGTAGTCCCAATGACAACAACAACTTCTCTTGAAGTAAAAGGAGCACCACGTCTCGTAAAAAAGACAACTGATTCTGTAATTCTTGAATGGGATGTAGTAACTGATGCAACCGCATATATTGTTAAATATTCCAAGACTTCCGTAGCAACTTCTATAGATCCAAACGCTCAATATGATAATGAAACTGATCCAGTAACAACTACCGGTGCAGTAATTACGAAGCTTTCCTCGACAAATGAGAAGCTTGCTCCAGCAACTTCCTACTACTTTTCTCTCGTTGCTATCGATAAAGATGGAAAAGAATCAGATACATTCTCTGACGAACTTATGGTAACTACTGATGCTACTGAAATGACAGTTACTGCTCCTGTAGCAACTCTCGCTATTAATGAGGTTGTTGTTTCCGATGATCGAACTCTTTCTCTTTCTTTTAATTCAGATCTTTCAGTTGATCCTGTTTCAGTAAAGATTACAAAGACAAGTGATAATTCTGATATTTCAGTTGCGACTGTTGTCCAAAATCCAGAAAATCCAGCAGCAGTAACAATTACTACAGCAACTCCACTTAATCCTTCTTCTTCTTATACACTTACCGTACTTTCCGCTAAAGATTCAGCAGGAAATACTATTCAAGAAGGAGTAAATGGATTGAAAGAATTTACAACTACTGATACTCTTCAATCTTCCGTTTCTGTTGAAATGCCTACTCTTTATGCTGCAGGTACTCCTTCCGATGAAACTCTATCTGGTACTCTTTCTCCAGAAACTGCAACTCAGGTTGCGACTGGAGCAAAAGAAAATCTTATTGTTCTCGCAGCACTTATTCTTTCTCTTGGTATTGTTTATATCTACCGACGTAAATTGATTTAATAGGAAAATGAAATAATATCGATTCTCATCGTTTGAATTTTCATCTTTCATTTCCATCAAGTTATATAAATCTCAAAATCTCATTCCGAGCAATCGGGATGAGATTTTTTAAAATTCATTTGGTATTTCCGGAGCTTTTCATATGATAGGGACTTCCTGTATTTTATGGTCAAATTCTTCTCTATGAAAAAAACGAAAATTATAGCAACGGTCGGACCGGTAACGGAATCTGAAGAACAACTCATTGCTCTTTATAAAGCCTGAGTAAATATCATCCGATTTAACTTTTCTCATGCAAACTATGAAGTGGCACGTGCTATCATGGGACGTATCCGAAAACTTAATAGTGAAGGGAAAACGAATCTATCGACACTCCTTGATACAAAGGGACCAGAGATTCGAACAGGAGATCTGAAATCTAAAATTCAGTTTGAGAAAGGAGATGTAATCAAAATATATACCGATATTTCAAAATTTAGCAATGATAGTATGTCACTTTTTTGTGATTATATTTCTCTTGTAGAGGATGTAAATATAGGACAAATTATCAGAATAGATTCTGGACTTTTCGATGTAGAGGTGGTTGAAAAAACTTCTGATTATATTCGTGTTATAGCACTCAATAGTTGTCTCATTGGTTCAAGACGTCATGTAAATCTTCCAGGAGTAAAACTTCGACTTCCAGGTATTACCGGACAGGATAAAAAGGATGTACTTTTCTCTATTGAAGAAGGGTATGATTTTATCGCGATGAGTTTCGTAAGAAATTGCTCAAATGTAGAGGAACTTCGAAATCTCCTTTCTGAACACAATGCAAGCCATATCAAGATTATTTCTAAAATTGAAAACCAAGAAGGAATTGAAAATCTCGATGAGATTATCGAAGCTTCTGATGGAGTTATGGTAGCACGAGGAGATCTCGGAATCGAGGTTCCAATAGAAAAACTTCCAGTGTATCAATTAGAGATTGTGAAGAAATCTATGACACAAGGAAAATTCGTCATCGTTGCAACGCATCTCTTAGAAACGATGATAGAAAATCCATTTCCAACTCGCGCGGAAGTTTCTGATATATTCAACTGTGTTCGACAATGCACAGATTGTACTATGCTTTCTGGAGAAACAACTATCGGGAAATATCCTATTAAGACGGTTGAGATGATGACCGCAGTCATCAACGAAGCGGAAGCGAATATGATATATGAACATAAGGATTTCTCCGATGAAGGACTCTGCACTCGTGATATAGAAAAAAAACATCTCATAAAGAACGCTCTCATAACGAGTGAATCGATCAATGCTCGAGTAGTGCTTATATTTACGAAATCTGGACGTCTTGCGCGCTTTGCCGCTGCTTTTCGTCCAAACAAAGACGTATATGCATTTACTATGAATGAAAGTTCCGTTCGTTATATGAATGCACTTTTCGGAATCCGTCCTATGCTTCTCGGAAACTGGACTCCGAATCTCGGAGAAAATCTCGATAATGCCATTGCTCTTCTCAAGGAAAAAAATATTCTCTCAGTTGGAGATAGGGTTATTGCAGTCAATGATATCCAAAAGGAGGGGAAGGAGATTCCGGTAATGGAAATAATCACCATAGAATAAGGTCTTTGAAAAACTTGTTCTTCAAGTTTAAATCTCCGCTTCCTCATTCATCGTACAGTCGTACGCCTCGCTACGGTACTCGATTTGCACTCAAATTACTTCGTTTTTGAAAGACCTTGGAAAACACCTCTTGTATAAATTAAAAAATCTCTCGGATTCGAGAGATTTTTTAATGATGTCCGTGTCAGCTGTGACCTCCATGTCCTTCCTCGTGTTCCATAAATCATTCATCCATAAATTCCCCATGTTCTTCATGTCATCTGTCATGATGATCTCCTCATGAGGTAACTTTCTTTTTCTTGATATTTTCAATAAGTCAAGCCATCGTAGTATTTACGATATCAGCGAAGAGCATCTTGTAGATGATAAAACCAATGGAAAGAATAATGATTGTCGGAAGATGTGAAGAGACAAAAACGAAAAGAAGCGAACTTTGAAGCTCTGAAAAAGAAGCAAACTTGTTCATGAGAATGAAAGCACTGTCGGTATGGAGGAATATATAACTTTTATCCACCAATCCAAGAAATACAGCGAGGAGAAAAAGTACGAGGATAAATGAGAGAATAAGTGTTTGAAATATCATCCCAAGAGCACTTTTTGGAAGAGAAACATTAATTCCTCCATTCATAGGAACCAGAAGAGCAAGAATAAAGATAAGATATACGGATGATCCGATAAGAACTTTCGCAAATGTATCGCTTATAAGACTGAGTGTTTCCGGAGTCTGGAACTCGGGAGAGAGAATAGTGGAAATGAGGACGAATATTCCCATTCCGAGGACAGTCCCAAAAAAAGTTGAGTATATCCGTGTGAGTCCCATTGCCATAATAATCCCCATCATTACTAGTAACCAAAAAAAGACATATACATCGAGCGATGTAATTGAAAGCGCTACGGCGATTTGTGCGATGATGCTGTCGAGTTGGGACATATTTTAGAGGCTTCTTTTATTAAAACTCAGGTAGTCTATCAGATTTTTTAATTTTGTCACTTTTATATTTATTCTACTAATCCCTCGAATTCTACTACCATCTTCTCGATTTCTTCGATTGCATCTCGGTAGAAAGTAGGTGACGTGATGTCGAATCCGTGCTCGGCGAGAAGGTCTTTTGGTCGTTTAGAGCCTCCCGCTCGGAGGATATCTTTGTAGCTTTCGATGAAACTTTGTCCTTCTTTTTGATACCTGTTATACAGTGCAAATACGAGAATATTTCCGAAAGCGTAGGCGTAACAATAAAAGGGGCTTCCGAAGATATGTGGGATCATAGACCATCCGGATTCATTTTCTGCCGTCACATCGTAGATTACACTTTCACCAGTCATACGAATCTGTTCTTCTCGCCACATCTGATTAAAGTCATGGTAGGTGAGTTCCTGTCCTGCGAATATTGCTTCATGGACTCGTCGTTCGAAAGCTATATACTGAATCTGACGGAAAATAGTCGCGAATACGTCCGAAAGTTTTTCATTCAGGAATTCCTTGTATTCTTCGGTTGAGAGCTCCTTTCGGATTTTCTCCGACAAGAGCATTTCATTAAATATAGAAGCAGTTTCCGCAAGCGAGAGCGGACTATCATACACAGCAGGTTTCTGTCCTTGAGAGAGGTGTCCGTGCGTTGCATGCCCGAGTTCGTGAGAGAGAGTGGAAACATCTCGGAGTTTGTTGGTGTGATTGAGTAGTACGAAACTTGGTTCCCCGGCTCTATAACTTGCGAAAGCTCCGCTTTGTTTTCCAAACTTTGGAAACGCATCGATTCGTCAGGATTCAAGCATATCAAGAGAATATCTATGAAATTCGGAATCAAAATCTGCCATAGTTTCCAAATGAAGTTTAACAGCTTGATCGAAATTAAACTCTTTTTCTATAGAACCGAGCGGTGCTTGTACGTCATAGGTATGGAATTCGTCGAGTTTCATACATTTACGTTTCGCCTCTATGAAACGACTATAAAGAGGAAATGCAGCTTGAACTTCTTGAAGGAGCATATCGACCACTTCGTTTTCGAGTTCTTCGGAAGTGTTTCGTGGTTCCATAACTGTTGTATATCCGCGGAGTTTCACATCAGAAGTCCAGTTTTTGACGATTCCGGCATAAACATTTCCGAGAGTGATCTGAACCTGTTTATTATTGTAGACCTGTCGGAGCGATTCATAAGATTTTCGGCGAATTTCACGATTCGGATTTGTTCGAAGACTTCGGATTTCTTCCTCGGTGACGGTTTTTTTCTTGCCATCCAATTCTATCTCGAAGGTGTAAGAATTCGCAAGCTCTTCCCTGAGTCCCTCGACCACGCCAAGTGCTCGTGATTTTTCATTCAAAACGAATTCTTCGCGTTCTCCGAGAATGTATTTGAGATTATTCGCTTTGGAAACAAGCGCATTTTTATAGTCCTTCAAAAGAGGATTATTCGCAAAAGCCATAATCTTCTCGTATCCGAGTTCTTTCCATTCCTGAGAGATAAAAAGAAGTCTGGAAGAAGCTTCTATAAAAATACATTCAAGCTCTCACATCTTTTTGATAACCGCATTATTCTGTGTGTCGAGCGATTGGAGATAAGAAAGATATACACTTCCAGTTCCCATATCGTGGGACATTTTCTCGTAATCCGCGTAGTATTCGAGAATTTGTTCGGGAGTTGTGAAAGTTTTGATAATGTTTTGATATTTCTTTGCAAAAGCCTCTGCGAGAGGGAGAATAGCATCTATATTTGCTTGGAGACGAGGGTCGTCGAGACCGGAGAAAAAGTATTTGGTAAGATTCCAATTTGTTTGAAGAGTCATATGATTTGGTGATGAGATAGAACGTGCGGTATTGTACCCGAGACGGGAGAAAAGGCAAAAGTTTTAGCTATCGGAATGCGGATGAAATTTTCTCGGTACTTCTTTCGATTATTTTTTCCATTTTTCCTATTTTTGAATACAATCCCTGAAATTTTACAGGAAAATAAAACAAACTTTTTTTCATGCTCAATCCTTCTCAACAACTTGCCGTTGATCATCTAACTGGGCCGCTCCTGATACTTGCCGGAGCCGGAGCCGGGAAGACACACACACTGACGGAGCGTATCGCGACGCTTATCCAAGAACGTGGCGTTGCTCCAGAGAGTATTCTCGCGGTGACTTTCACGAACAAAGCAGCTAAGGAAATGCGCGAACGAATCGGGAAAAAACTCGGTCGGGACACGACGAATATGAGTCCGTATCGTATGTCTGGATTTCCACTCGTCGGGACATTCCACTCGGTCGGGATTTTTTTCCTCAGAACTTTCATAGAGTACCTCGGGTACGACAAAAACTTCGTGATCTACGATGAAGACGATAAACTCCGACTGATGAAATCGCTCATAAAAGCGCGTGATTTGGACGAGAAAGAAATTGCTCCACGAGCCGTTATAGGAGCGATAAGTCAGGCAAAAAATCAGGGAATAACCGCCGCGAAATACGACACTATCGTGAATAATTATTTCCAGTCCATGGTGCGCGATATCTATGTGGCATATGAAAAAGCCTTGGTCGAGAATAATGCTCTCGACTTTGATGATATTCTTCTTCGGACCAATGATTTACTGCAAAACCCGGAGGTTTTGGAACGGCTTCATAATCGGTATGAGTATATATTTGTCGATGAGTATCAGGATACGAACGATATCCAATATCAGATTATCAAACTGCTCGCGAGTAAGTATCGGAATCTTTCGGTGGTCGGAGACGATTGGCAGGGAATCTATGGTTGGCGAGGAGCGAATATCAAAAATATCCTCTCGTTCCAGAAGGATTTCCCCGGAGCTGTAGTTGTGAAACTCGAACAGAACTACCGTTCTACCAAGACGATTATTTCGGGAGCGAATGCGGTTATAAAGTGTAATAAGGAAGCCCTTGATAAAACTCTTTGGACCGACAATGAAGAAGGAGATAAAATCAAACTCATCGAAGCGATTAGTGAGAAACAAGAAGCGGAACTTATCGTGAAGGAGATTAAGGAAGATTTTTCTGATTTGAGTAAATGGGCGATTTTATACCGAACCAACAGTCAATCACGACTCATAGAAGAAGCTCTTATCCGAGCGGGAATCCAGTATAAAATATATGGAGGACAACGTTTTTATGAACGGAAGGAAATAAAGGATATTCTCGCATATATGCGCCTCGTTTTCAATCCATCGGATACTATGAGTCTCCGTCGGATTATCAATGTTCCGAGTCGGAAAATAGGAGAAAAGAGTGTGGAAACTTTCCTTGAATATGTTCATAATTTCCGTGCTCCCTTCTCGGAAGTGACCGAAGGGATCGATGAAATGGATGAACTGACTCCGCAAGCCCGTCGTGGGATTGCAGGATTTTCTCTTCTGTATCGTGAATTGACAGAGTACCTTCAGATTCATTCCATAAAAGAGCTTATGGAAGAGATTATCAAAAAAACCCAGTATATCGATTATCTTCGGAATGAATATGGGGAAGGGGAAAGTGAATCGAGAGAGGAAAACTTGAAAGAATTCGCCAATATGGCATCGAGATATGATGGACTAGATTCTCGCGAAGCTCTTATGATGTTTCTGGAAGATATCGCACTTATTACTGATTCCGATAGAGATGAACCAGGACAGAATAATTTTGTTTCCATGATGACTATACATTCGGCCAAAGGGTTGGAATTCGAGAATGTTATCATTGCCGGAGCGGAAGAGGGATTATTTCCGCACTCACGGACTCTCATGGAACCTCGAGAAATTGAGGAAGAACGTCGACTTATGTACGTGGCTATGACTCGTGCAAAACGAATACTGACAATTACTCGCGCTCGAGAACGATATACCTTCGGGAATTATTCCGCCAATCCACCGTCTCGATTCTTGAAGGAAATTCCAGCAGAATTTACTGAAGTAAAAGCCCTCGAAGTAAAAAACCTTTTCGGAGGTTTCGGAAGTAGTCTTTCGTATCCGACTTTGGAGAAAGAGGTACCGGTACCGGAAAAGGGTACCGGTACCGTCAAGCGTTCCGTTACTTCCAATGATCCGAGTTCATTCGCTCTCGGAGAACGGATTCGGCACGTCGAATTTGGGGCGGGAACCATTGTAAGTATCTCTGGTCCTATCGCAGAGATTGCTTTCGGAGCAGGGAAGGGAATCAAAAAAATGCACCTCGGAATCGCGCCGATTGAGAAAGAAACCTAAAGTTTATAAAAACTCTCCCGAATATTCGG
>PCUR01000025.1 GCA_002771035.1 Candidatus Gracilibacteria bacterium CG12_big_fil_rev_8_21_14_0_65_38_15
TTTTACTTTTGATTTCTTTAATGGAATTAAATTCTTCTTTTGAGAGAACGAAACTTCAATATTGATTATAAACCATTACTCCAATAAAATTATTCTCTGTATCATACAGAGGTTTGCTTATACCATTCTTGTCAAGATGACTTTCTTGTATTTTTCCTTTTTTTACAAGATCATCTTTTATGAGTCGATAGTATTTTACTGCATACATATATTCATCAATCTGTGATTGAAAATCTTCAATTACAGATTGTATTTTAGTAGCATTTCTATACGCACCAGTATTAAATTCTATAGCACCCCAACTACTTCCTATCCCCGAAATTACTACTTCATTTTTTGTCACGATCTCTTGTTCAAAAAATGATTGCCTTACTCCATTGAGTTTCTCAATGACTTTAGTAAAGTTCTCACTTTTAAGGAGAATGATAAATTCATCTCCATGAAGTCTATAGAATTTATCACCATCACGAAGATTTGCTTGTATAAAATCAGTAATTTTTTTCAGTACAACATCTCATGATTCATGACCGTAACTATCGTTAAATCTCTTAAAATTATCTATATCCAACATAACCATAATCATATTTTTTGGATCAGTATTTCTTTTGGTGTTTGAAAGAAGTTCTGCTAAGTCTTTTATTAAAGCTTCTCTATTATAAGCTCCTGTAAGCGTATCTTTTCTCAGAAGTTCTTTTGTATTTTCAAGCTCTCTATAGATATCCCCTATATCCGTAAGTTCAGTAGCAACGCGCATAGTACCTCATTGCCCATCTGGAAGCGTAGCCCAAAGAAAAGTTTTTTCTTCTCAGGATTTTGTTGTCATAGTAAAAGCGATATTTACATATCATTTCCCTGTTTTTTCTATCTGAGATAGATATTCACGTACTTTTTTAAGATTTTCTTGTTTATAGAGAAGCTCCATAATATCTCATCAATGTTCTTTATGATAGGTAAGGATTTCTTGATGAGAATATCATGTAGCTTTTTCCATTTCTTCATTCCACATAAGAGGAAGTCCATCCGCTGTATATCTTACTACGGGTAAGGGTATGTTTTTCGCAAATTTATTAAAAAGACTATCTTCAAATGAAATTCATTTTTTCTGATTTGTTTTATCGATAGCCACACTTATGAATGCGAGCATAAAGGAAGCGAGATATACGGCAGATCATGGTATGAATCCATTCAATAATACCATAAGTCCACTGATGGTTCAGAAAGTTTTGAAACTTGTCTGATTAATACGCTTTCATTGATAAATCTGTCACTTAATCTGTACACGATAAGCGTATCCATAAGCAAATCCAAGCAACAAAGAAAGAAGTATTTTTCCGTTAGACCAGTTATTTTCTTCGCTTAATTTCTTATAAAGAAAATCTTGGATTTCTGGATTTTCTAGAAGTTCTAATTCTTGTAGAGAGGGTTCTCGTCCCATTATTTGTTTGAAATTTTCTTGTACCTCTTTTTGTTCTTCTTTTGGAGTATTCTTCCAAAGACTTGTATTAAGAAGAGTTTTTATTTTTTCTTTGATGCTTATTGAAGAATCATTTGTCTTTTCTCGCAGAGGTACTGCATCTTTCTCTAAAATAAAAAGAGTATTTTCTTTTGTTGTTATAAGAGTTGTCTTTGTTCATGTTTTTTGAACGTCTTTTTCTGTATTATTTTCTCATCCAACTACATCTCCATTTGAGAGAGCGATACTTCCTGTAATGAGAGCAATAGAAAGACTTTTTTTCATTATGAAAATATATGAAATATAAACAATATATTCTATATATAATGATTTTTTTAAAAAAAGCAATGGAGTAATAAAAAAACTTTCGCTTAAATTTTGTTTTTCTCCCGATATCCATATACTGAGCGTCATATACTTTCTCGATTTCTCTCATTAAATGGCACTGTATCAAACATATCGACCTAAAGATTTTCATTCTCTTTTCGGACAAACTTTTGTTCGAGAGGTTTTGCAGAATGCTCTTTTGCAGAATCGTACGGTTGGAGCCTATCTTTTTCATGGTTCTCGTGGAACTGGTAAGACGACCGTTGCACGGATACTTGCCAAATGAGTAAACTGCTTTTCCCTTACTGCTGACGGGAATCCTTGCTGAGAGTGTCAGAACTGTCGCGATTTCGAAAACGGAAGTCTTCTCGATGTTATCGAGATCGATGCCGCTTCTAATACGGGAGTCGACAATATCCGAGATATGATCGAACGTGCCCAATTCCAGCCGAATCAAGCTCCATATAAGGTCTATATTATCGACGAGGTACATATGCTTTCCAAAGGAGCTTTTAATGCTCTTCTGAAGACGCTTGAAGAACCACCGAAACACGTCAAATTCATCCTCGCGACGACCGAGATCCATAAAATTCCGGACACGATTATCTCCCGTTCGCAACGCTACGATTTCAAACGAATCAAAAACGAAGATATTATCGAACGGCTTCATTTTATCGCCCACGAAGAGAAGATTCAGGTCGAAGAATCAGCATTGGAACTCATCGCAAGACTCGCGAAGTGAGGACTCCGCGATGCTATTACACTCTTTGAACAATACAGTGTCGGAGGGGTTCTGAAACGAAAATACATCGAAGAGAATCTGGAACTCATCGGAGATGATTTCCTTTCCGATTTTATAGAAAGCCTCATTGCGAAAGAGAGCGAAAAAACGCTCAAAAATCTGGTTTTCCTTCGCGAAAAGAGTTTGGATGTGCGACTTTTTCTCGAACAGCTTCTTTTCTTTCTTCGGAATCGAATGAAAGAATCTTTGAAGAAAACGGAATTCGGAGCATATGCGAATCTTTTCGAAGTATTCGAGGGAGTGTATGGACGACTGAAGTTCTCTCCAGATCCATTTCTCTTGCTCGAAACAAGTGTTTTCCGATGTATTGCGACGACTCCTACGATAATTCATACAGAACCCGTCGTATCCGAGAAAAAAGAAACCAAAATAATTCCTAAAAAAGAAGAAAAAACAGTAAATATTCCTCCTGCCCAGACGGTTCAAAAGAAAGAAGAAAATCTTTCCGAAGCTTCCCCAGCCTCCGCTTTTGATTTCGCACAGTTCATCGAACATATCCGTACGGTACCGAAACGGTCTTTCGTCGGTCTTGGACTTCGGGTATCAACCTATAGCGAAGAAGGGAAAACGATTATCATTCATCCCGACAACGATTTCAATTACAAGAAACTCGATTCCGCCGATGTACGGCTTTTTCTCCAAGAGACACTCGATACGCTCTTCGGAGCAGGATACACGATAGATATTCAGAAACTTGGAACGAGAAAACAAACACAAAAACCAGCAACATCTCTCGCAGATGAGGCGGCGGATATTTTCTAAGAGTCCCATTACTAGTTCCTTATTTTCCATCCTATGCATTTTCCGTTTCTCTTTAAGCTCATTTTGAATCGGTATTTCTTTCAGAAACTTTTTGCTATCACACTTTTGCTTATTGGGATATATTTCCTTGAATCTTTCCTTGCGATTTTCCTTATCGCCTTTCTTTTTTCGTATCTTTTCCTCGATGTAGCAAAAGTTATCAGTCTCAAAATGGTGCAATTAAGTGATCATATGTCTCATCGATTGGTACGTAAGTTTTTTCGAACAGGATCTTCTCTTTCGATTGTTATCACTTTCGTATATATCACTTTTATTTTGGTAGTAATCTCACTTTTCTATACACTTATTCCGCATTTATTGGAAGAATGAAAGGGACTTATTCATGATGCACCAGTTATTACGAGTCAGGTTCAAAATGCGATTATTCATCTGGAAGATTCTCTTAATATGAATCTCGGAATCAATCAGGCTCTGAATAATTTTTTCAACCCCACATCGGTTCAAGAGCTTGTAAAAGGAGCATTCGAAAATATTAAAAACATCGGGATTTTCCTTACGAAATTCTTCATTGCGCTCATTCTGAGTTATGTATTCCTTATAGATAAAGGGAAAATTAATCTCTACTTAGAGACGATGAAAGAGGGAAATTTTTCATTTCTCTACGAAGAATATCGTATTATTTTTGGAAAGATTACGAAAGGATTCGGACTTATTTTCAAGGCACAAGCAATTATCGCATTCGTAAACGCAGTTCTTACGGTCATAGGACTTCTTATTGTTAGTTTTTTTCATGGTGGAGAAGCCTTTCCATATATTATCACTCTTGGGGTTATCGTCTTTATTTTCGGATTCGTTCCGATTCTCGGAACATTTCTTTCCTGAATCCCTATTCTTATTATCGGATATAATTATGGTGGCATGAGTGTAATAATCGCCATCCTCAGTATGGTAACTTTTATACATGCTGTTGAGGCATACTATCTCAATCCGAAAATAGTTTCCAGTTATATGGAACTTCCGGTATTTTTTACGTTTCTTATATTACTTATATCAGAACATATCTTCGGATTCGTGGGACTTCTTATTGGAGTTCCGCTCTTCTATATCCTCGTAGATGTTCTCAAGGATTTTGATCATTTTGTGACTAAAATCACCCATGCTTCCACAACATTTCATGAAACTAAAGATGAAACAAAAGAAGCCATCTCACAAGGTATCCGACTCAGTCGTTCTGGAAAACGAGAAGGGAAATAAAAAGTGATTGTTGAAGGAGTCTGGATAGAGGGATTTCTTTTGATTTTTTCCGGAAAACCTCTATAATCCCCGGGCGTCTTTCGATAACTCGTGCATCTGCCTCGATTTTTTCTCTACAATTTTGTACGCTTTCAAAGGAGTATGTAAGAACGGTGTGGTCTTCGTACCATCCGTGCTGCTCCTCACGCCGTCTCCACGGGGGACTGGCGATTACCGCCGAAAGGGAATACAAATGAGGTTACAACGACTTCAAAGATGCTTAAAATTTGCAAAATCCGAGAAATCTCTATAATGCTACACATTCTAACTCACTCACTATATTATGGACCCTGCGTCACTCAGTATATTTTTTACGCTTATCATCCTCTCGGCATTTTTCTCAGGAACAGAGATTGCTCTCATGACTATATCAAAACATACTATAGTATGATTTTTAAAGGAAAAACGTAATGGAGCAAAATCACTGAAACGTATAAAAGAAAAAAATGATCAACTTCTCATTACTATCCTTATAGGAAATAATCTTGTAAATGTTGCAGCCTCTGCTCTTGCAACAGTTTCAGCTATAAAAATAGCCGAATCACTAAACTTCCCAGGAGAATACGGAATCGGTTTCGCAACAGGAGCTGTAACTCTTATTCTTCTTCTGTTTTGAGAAATTACTCCAAAATCATTTGCTTCAAAATATGCGTGAGAACTTTCTCTTATTGTTGCTCCATTCTATGAAGTTCTTATGAAGATACTTTTCCCAGTAACGTACATAATAGAATTATTTGTCCGAGGAATCAAAAAAGTGTTTCGTACTCCCGATATTACTCCCTCCATAACCATAGAAGAATTGGAAGCTTTTATCGATATTTCTCATGAACATGGAGCTGTAGAGAAACATGAACATAAAAAGATTAAAAGCATTCTTGATCTTGGAGAAACAGAAGCATCTTCTGTTATGACCCCTCGTGTAAATGTGGATTTTGTTTCTGAAGAAATGACTGTGGATGAGCTGTGTATTTTTTTTCTCACATCCAGTCATACTCGTATCCCGGTCTACGCAGAAACTCCCGACGATATCGATTACGTTGTTACTTTCCGTGAAGCTTTTATCTGGAAGAATGAAGGACTTGGTGATAAATATCTGAAGGAACTCAATCTCGAAAAGATTATCAAAGTTCCAGCTACTCAGCCAATCGACCGCATACTTACTATTTTTCAGAAATCTCATAAACATATTGCACTCGTTATCGATGAACACGGAGGAGTTGATGGAGTAATTACTCTCGAAGATATCATCGAGGAAGTATTCGGAGATATTAAGGATGAAAAAGACCAAGAAGAAGAATATATCCGCAAGACTTCAAACGGAGCGATTATCGTTCAGGGAAGTGTTCTCGTAGAAGATGTCCTCGAAGAATATGGACTCTCAAATGATTGCGTTCTTCTTGATGAAGAATATACAGGTGAAACAGTGAGTTATCTCATACTTTCACTTCTTGAGCGATTTCCAAAGAACGGAGAATCTATTACTCTCAAGTGACCGAAAGTTTCACTTCTCCTTACTGTAGAAGATATAGAAGATGAAAAAATCGAGAGTGTACGAGTAGAGAAAATATAATTGAAATCATTTTAAAATCGCCCAAATTTGGGCGATTTTTTTTATTACATATCAAGATGTATATTCTTCTCTTCCTGCGGAACTCGCTATTATCTGATGACTCGAACAGTCCTCGGGGCGTTCAGAAATATACATCTTGATATGCTTTTTAATAAAAGTAAATGAGTGTATTTTAGTTTCCTAAAATTTCACATATTAGCACTCTTATGTAAAATGTGCTAAAAAAGTTTTGACAGAAAAAAAATTATCAATATTATAAAGGGCAAGAGTTTTTTAGAACTCATTTTTATAATTTAATAATTATCTCTATGTCAAAGATTATCGGTATCGACCTTGGAACCACGAACTCATGTGTGGCTTTTATGGAAGGAGGTCAGGCAAAAGTAGTTCCAAACTCTGAAGGAGGACGAACCACTCCGTCTATTGTTGCAAATAAAAAAGGAGAAACTATCGTCGGGATGCCTGCAAAACGTCAAGCAGTCGTGAATCCTGCTCAGACTATTTATTCTGCGAAGCGTTTTATTGGACGTAAGTTCTCGGAAGTAACTGATGAACTCAAGAATACTTCTTTCAAAGTTACTGAAGGAAAAGATGGTGGATGTCTCATAGAATGGGATGGAAAAGGAGTTCGACCAGAGGAAATCTCTGCGAAAGTTCTCGAGAAACTTAAATCCGATGCCGAGAAATTCCTCGGTACAACCGTTACGGAAGCAGTTATTACTGTTCCTGCCTACTTCAATGATTCAGAACGTCAGGCGACTATCAATGCCGGTAAAATTGCCGGACTCGATGTAAAACGAATCGTGAATGAACCGACTGCCGCAGCCCTTGCATATGGTATCGACCGAAAAAAAGATGAAAAAGTTGCAGTATACGACTTCGGGGGAGGAACATTCGATATCTCTATCCTCGAAATCGGATCAGAAGGAACATTCGAAGTACTCGCAACGAACGGAGATACACATCTCGGAGGAGATGACTTCGATCAACGTATTTTCGAATGGATTATGTCAGAATTTCAAGTAAAAGAGGGAATCGACCTTCGTAAAGATGCTAGTGCCGTACAACGAGTACGAAGTGCTGCAGAACAAGCGAAAATCGAGCTTTCGAGTGCGACTTCTACCGAGATTAATCAACCGTTTATTGCTATGAACGACGGAGTTCCAAGCAATCTCAATGTAACACTTACTCGTCAGAAATTTGAAGAACTTATCGCGGACCTTGTAGAACGTTCTATTGAACCGTGTCGAAAAGTGCTCAAAGATGCGGGAGTAAGTATCGGACAAATCGACGAAGTTATCCTCGTCGGAGGTTCGACTCGTGTACCACTCGTACTTTCCAAAGTAGAAGCATTCTTCGGTAAGAAACCAAATGCTTCTGTTAATCCGGACGAAGCAGTTGCTCTCGGAGCAGCAATCCAAGCTGGTATTATCCAAGGAGATGTGAAGGATGTTCTCCTTCTCGATGTTACTCCACTTTCTCTCGGTATCGAGACGCTCGGAGGAGTTATGACTCGGATGATCGAACGAAATACCACTATTCCAACGAGTAAATCTCAAGTATATTCGACAGCTATGGATAACCAGGATAGTGTAGAAATCCATGTCCTCCAAGGAGAGCGTGAGATGGCAAATGACAACAAGGACCTCGGACGATTCGTTCTCTCCGGTATTGCCGGAGCTCCACGGGGAGTTCCACAAATCGAAGTTACGTTCGATATCGATGCTTCTGGAGTTCTCCATGTAACTGCTAAGGATAAGGGAACTGGAAAAGAACAGAAGATTACTATCCAAGGTTCGACCGGAATGGACGACAAAGAAGTAGATCGACTCGTAAAAGAAGCGGAAGCGAACCGAGAAACCGACAAGAAAAAGAAAGAATCCATCGAAGCTCGTAACCACGCAGATTCTGCTGTCTACCAAGCTGAGAAGACTCTCAAAGACAACGAAGGGAAGTTCGATGCTGCTCTCGGAACTGAAGCGACCGCCAAGATTGAAGAACTCCGAAAGGTACTTGGAGATGCGGAAGCTTCCAAGGAATCCATCGACGCTGCGATGAATCCACTCAACGAAGTTATGATGAAAATCGGTCAGGAAATCTACGCCAAAGGCGGAACTCCTGAGGGAGAAGAAGGAGTGAATGTAAAAGATAACAATAAGAAAGAAGATGATGGAACGGTAGATGCGGAAGTTGAGGAGAAATAGGGGTAAATAGAAAAAAATGTAGGCTGGATTTTTTATGTTCTCTTGATTGTAAAAGGAAAAATAGTACTATCG
>PCUR01000047.1 GCA_002771035.1 Candidatus Gracilibacteria bacterium CG12_big_fil_rev_8_21_14_0_65_38_15
GCGTATTTTACTCGTAATTCTTTTCTACACAACCTGATTAAGTTTTACAGTCTATTACTACATAAAATCTCACTACACCCTCCTCAATTCGTTCCTTTATAGAAAATATTATGAAAAACAAAAGTATCCAAGATATTTATTCTAAATAATACACTTATAGTTACAGCAGATCAAGTTCATGAGATATTGAGTGAATCACTATTCGCTACCTGAATAAAAAACCCTGTTCAGAAATTTATACCTTTCCCAGTAATTCAATTGCTCAAAGTTCAAATTGCTGTAGGATTTAATCATCAACTAAAGATTCAATCGTTATTATTTCAGGATATGTCTTTGAGATAATAGAGACTCCCACTTTGATAATAACTCTCCATATCCCAATACCCCACCAATCCACTATCCAAATTCTTTAAAATCACATCTTTCTTTGGTACACACGTTTCCGAGTTAGAACTGAATGTATTTGTGCTACTATTTTCCATAATAAAACAAATATCCGGAGAGAATATACCTCCAGAAGCAGTATTATAGCCTCCGGTAAGAAAAAAGAGGGATGGAAGAGAGGGGTCAAAGGTATAGTTTCCAGAGAGTTTGCTATACTTGAGAGAAGTATCTGCTGCATAGACTCTCTCTATTCCGATAAAGGGAATAGATACTTCAAAAGATAATGGATTCTCAAAATCTATCCCAATCTGATAGTAGTTCCCATTTCCAAATATCGAGTAGTTGTATGCTTCATGAGTCAATGGATCACTGAAGTCTCCAGACATCTTGGGAATGGAACTATTATCAGCTTTTCCCATCTGTATAGTGACAAGTCCTCCTGTATATGGAACTGCACCCGATGGTACTGGAGCACTTCCCTGAGTTATCACTGCAAGCTCTATTGCCTGAGTGATATTACTCATATCCGATACTCTTCTACTATCCCGTGTACTACTTGCAAATCCATCCATCTGTACAAACCCTATGGTTCCAAGGATGGTAAGGATGGTTATAACGACGATGAGCTCGACAAGGGTGAAGCCCTTGTATGTTGTCATCCTCGGCTTGACCGGGGATTCAGCCTCGATAGTGGAAGTTTCGGCTGGATTCCCGTTTTCACGGGGATGACAAGAAGGATTATTTTTTGTTTCCATAGAGAGTAATTGAGAAAATAAGTATTTCAAACAAATTCATTATCGTTTTTTTTTTTTTTGATTTCAAGTTTCGTTTAAAAAAAGACGACAAAAAAGTCAGAATTTTCTTGACTTTTTTCCATAAATTCATATTCTACCTACCAATCGGTAGATAAATAACTTTTTACAGAAATTATGCTTGCAAAATTTACAGAGTTTTTCCTGGAAAATCGTAAAATTACCATCGCTCTTATTGTTATAATAGCGCTTTTCTGAGCGCTATCTTATGTACTTCTTCCGAAGCAGTATAATCCTTCGATTGTCGCTCCAGCTTTCAATGTAGAAGTTCCGACTCCTGGGTACACGAGCTCAGAAGCGAGCCAATTTGTCGCAAAAACAGTGGAGAATAAAATTAAGGAACTCCAATGAGTGGATAAAATATATTCATACAGCATGGACGGTTTCACTTCTGTGATGGTGGCATTTAAAGTCGGAGTCGACCAAGAGGTTGCGAAAACCCGACTCTACGACAAGATGTATTCCAACTACGATCTCAGACCATTTGGAATCTCAGATGTGAAAATAAAATCCATCGATCCAGAGGATTTACCGCAGGTTTCATTTGCTCTGACCTATTCTGGAACAGATATTGATTCTATTCGGATAGGGAAATACCTCCGAAGTGTTGCGGTGACTATTCGTGAGGAACTCAAACAGGTTCCCGGAACGACGGTTATGGATGTCCTCGGCGGATATAAGAGTGATATATCGATAGAACTTGATCGACAGAAAATAGAAGCAGCAAATCTCGATATGGGGCAAATAATGAAGCAGATTTCTCTCAGTTTCGCACATGGAACAGTCGGGAATATTTCGTGAGATAGTGGGAAAATATCCGTTTCACTTGATACGGAACTTAATAGTATCGACTCGGTTAAGAATCTCCTTATAACCACCTCAACCTCCTTTATTAAAGGGGGGGGCGAAGCAGGGGGATTTGGAAAAATATATCTTCGTGATATCGCGACTATTCGAAGTGGTCCGATGGATATTACTTCCTATTATTCTTTTGCAGAAAAAGAATCCTCTTTGTCTGGTTCTCTCAATACGGTTTTTATCGGAGTTGCGAAACTCAAAGGAACGAACTCGGTAGTTGTGGTGGATAGTATCCTCAAAAAAATGGAAGAAATAGAGAAAACACTTCCGAAAAATATCATAATTCACACGATTCAAAACGAAGGGGAAACCGCTCGAGAAGCTACCAGCGAGCTTATGCTCCATCTTTTTGTGAGCATCGCCATCGTATTTATTATCCTCGTGATATTCCTCGGAATAAAAGATGCGCTCAATGCGGCATTCTGTATTCCTATGGTTCTTGGAATCGTCTTTATCGTGGCGCTTGTTCTCGGACTTGATATCAATCGTATTACGCTTTTTGCGCTCATTCTTTCGCTCGGAATCCTCGTCGATGACTCCATCGTAATGGTGGAGAATAATTCTCGTCATCTCGCTATGATGGCGCGAACCGGACGAACGAAAATCGAGGCGATTCTGGATTCTGTTCGTGAAGTAGGAGTGAGTATTGTTTTCTCGACTATTACTCGTGTAATGTCTTTCGTTGCGATGTTTGCAGTGACTGGGATGATGGGGGATTATATGAAACCAATTCCAGTTTTTGCGTCCATTGCACTCACGGCCTCGCTTTTTGTTGCATTTAGTTTGAATCCGTTTCTTGCCATTTCTCTCCATAACGATAAGAAAAAAGGAAATCACGAGCATAAGGAAGGGAAATTCCTTGCTTGGTATGGACGATTTCTCGGGAAATATATAAATGAAAGCGATGCGACCGTCAAAAAACGTACTATGCTCAAACTCGGGTTTTGGATAGCACTTTTTGCCATCCTCGTAGCACCGATTATGCTCGATATATTCAAGGCTCGTATGCTCCCGAAAGCTGACAAGAATCAAGTGTATCTCTGGATTGATGCACCACGAGAAATGACGGCTCAGGATATGAAGAAAATAGGGGAAGATGCCAGTAATTTCTTGCTGTGTAAAACAGAAAAAGTATCGAAAGAATTCTGTTTAACCGAAAGTGTAAGTACTTCTGTCGGTGACCGATTTCTTGGAGATTTTGCGAATCTTTTCCGAGGAGGAACGAATCGAACTCAGGAGAATCAGATAAGTATGCGAATAAATCTGGAGGAAAGTAAATTTCGAGATATGAAATCGGAAGCATATGTTATCGCGATTCGACCGCTTCTTCGGGCGTACCTTTTGCAAAAGTATCCAGATCTGAAACTTCGACTTCTCGAAGATCCTCCAGGACCTCCAACCATGGCAACTTTTCATATAAAAGCAAAAGGACAGGAAGACCTGACCTCCTGAGAACTTGCTCGATTCGCAGATGCTCTGAAATCGGTTGTAGTAAAAATCGCTCCTGAACAGCAGATTGTCGATATAACAGATTCCAATTCAAGTACGTATAAACAAATACGTGTGAAACTTGATACCGAACGTATAGGAGAAACAGGACTTTCCGTTCCGCAGGTTTCCGCAACTATTCAGGGGTTTTTGAATCCGAGTTCTGTTTCGATGGTCCATCAAGAAACGAATTTTTCAGAAGTTTCCAAAGAAGAAGGAAATGTTATTGTCGGATTTCCTCGAAGTGAAAGACAGGATATTACGACTCTCAAGGCGCTTACTTTTACGAATCCGAATGGTGAGAAAATCCGTCTGGATGATATCGCACAAGTGGATTTCGGAGAGAGTGGACGCGAGATTTATACCGATAATAGAGCTGAAACAGTTCATATTTACGCAGAAATTTGAGAAAATTCTGTCGTGTATCCAGTATTGAAACTTTATGGATTGTATGGAGACAAGGATTTCGAAACTCTCGGATACAAGAAAGTTGATTCGAGCCCGTATGGGATAGATTTTGTAGGAATAAAAGACGGAAAGAAATATCGTTTAGAATGGTGAGGAGAATGGGAATTGACTATGGATACGTTTCGGGATTTAGGTTTGGCGATGATATTCTCGCTTCTTGGAATCTACTTCCTTATCGTTGCACAATTTAGAAGTTTTATGATTGGAGGAATTGTTATGACAACATTTCTTCTCTCGTTCTTTGGGATATTTCCAGGATTCTCCATTCTGTATCTTATCTCTGGGACGTACTTTACGGCGACGGCGATGATTGGGGCGATTGCGCTCGGCGGAATCGTTGTTGGGAATGCTATCATTCTGCTCGATTATATTAATCAGCTTATTCGGGATGGAAAAAGCCTAGAATTCTCAGTCATAGAAGGATCGAAGAAACGATTTATTCCGGTTATACTCACTTCTGTTGCAGCGGTCGCAGGTTCGTTCATTATTACTGGGGACCCGGTTTGGTCCGGACTTGCCTGGTCCATTATTTGGTGACTTTCGGCATCAGCAGTTCTGACACTCTTCTTTATCCCGGTATTTTACTACGTATATTTACGAAAATATCATCGTCACGATGTTGGAGAAATACAATTGAAACATATCGTGGAACATGAAAGAGAAATGGAAAAATAAAAGCCCCGGAAGGGCTTGGAGGACTTCCGGGACATGATGTGTGATAATTAGCCGTGCAAGGCTTGCAAACTAATTACCACGGGGGATGCAGCAACAGAGACGAGAGTCATTGTTACGGTCATTCTTACCGCAGATGCTATTTGTTTCATATATTCCTCTACTTTGTGTTTTTATTTAAAAAGGTTTTATTCCTGATTTTCTCCTTTCAAAAAATCAGGGTCGTCTTTATATTCATTTTACTTTGTAAGTCAAACTTTTTATGCAAAAATCTGAACTTCTTCGTACTATCGAAACCCTTTTCTGGGAGAATAGTTTCTCTGATCTTTCGATGGATATGATTGCTCAGAAACTCGGGATGAAAAAACCATCGCTCTATTATCATTTTGTTTCGAAAGAAGCGATGTTTTTGGAGGTTTTGGAGCATTCGTTCGAATCGTACAGGACTTTCCTTGAAAGCACTTTACGGATAGGGGATAATAGGGAAATGATCGCAAAACTCATTCTTTTTCCACTCCAGACACAGAATCTCTTCGCGATAGCTTCCCAGAAATGATACTGTCAGATGGATGAAATTCGTCAGAAAATCGAGGAAAGGTTCCTGGAATTGGAAGCGAAGAAAGTACAAATCTGTCAGGAACGGTTCGATTGGAATGCTGCACGTACCAAACTCTTCTTCGCACTTATCGAAAGTCTCTCTAAGAAAGTTTGTCTCGAGAACTGTGAAGGAGAAAAGAAAGAGGAAATGATTGGAGAGATTCGGATATTGTTTTTTGGGGCATAAAAAAGCCCGGGATTTACCCGGGCAGGACTTGAATCTTTCTCAATGATCCAACCACTTTTTTGAAATTACGTGGTAACCATTGTAAAAAGTGTAAAAATGCTGGAAACTGCACTTCTTTTATATAGATTTCCCATCCTTGAGTGAATAGGATTTCTATAGAAAAAACACATATTCCTAGCAAGAGAAGAGATAGAAAGACTGAAATAGCTTCCATAATTTTCCTCATTTGTTTATGTTTGGTATGAAATATATATCCACTTTAATTTATAAGTCAAATTTCTATGAAAACAATATTCCCCATTATTCTTATTTCTACTCTTTTTCTCACTTCCTGTTCCGAGGAACCACTCCCGGAAAAAAAGTTCTATGAAACCGCGACGGTTGTGACGGGAAGTGTTTCCGCGACTGACCGGGCGATTTCGACTTTGGAAGGAAAAACGAGTGCAGATCTCTCATTTAAGACTTCTGGGCGGATTGCGGATATCGCAGTGAAACCGGGGGATAAAGTAAAAAAATGACAGATACTTGCGACGCTCGGAAACGAGGAAGGTTCTATAACTTCAGCGGGACTCTCGATGGTACTTTCAAATCTTTCTGGAATTCTCGGAAGTACCGATTCGTTGTATTCTTCTCGTCTTGATAATCTCACAAATGACGCTGCGAAAGCCCAGATTGGAGTGCAAATCGCCGAGAAAGATTTGGCGATAGCGAAATCAACTCTACTAAATTCGACCGCTATTTTCTCTGGTTCTTCTCTTTCTGATGTGGAAAAAGTGAGCCAAGCCCAGAGAGGTCTTGAATACGCACAAAATAATCTCACGAATTCCAAGAAACTTCTCGACATTCAAGGGGAATCTCTTCGGAGAAATGCCCTGAACAGCATGTCGAATGCTTTTATTATCGCACGGAATGCTCGGGATTTCGTAGATGAAACTCTCGGAGTAACCGATACGAACAAGACAAAAAACGATGTATATGAAACATATCTCGGTGCGAAAAATCTGACAACAAAAACACAGGCAGAAAAAGCTTTTAATACTTTTAATACCGAATACGAAACGATGTACGCATGGTACTATGGAAATATCGTCGGAAAAACAGAAATATCGAAAGAAACTCTTGCCGAGGCACTTACGAAATCGCTTACTATCCTCGAACATCTTCGAGATTTACTTCACGCGCTTTCAACGGTTTTCGAGAATTCCATCGTATCGTCAAATTTACCAGACAGTGATTTGAATGCTCTTAAAAATAAAACAACAACCTTTCTTTCCAATCTGGAACTGACTATAATCGATAATTTCGGAAACGGAGTAAAAGGAAGCATCGCCGCTATTGACGCATTTGATTCGAGTTATATCCTAAATATTCAGCAGTTGCAAGATGCCGTGAATCTTGCAGAAGAGGGTTTGAATCTCGCGAAAACAGGAAAAGACACTTCTTCGAGCGATGTAAAAAAGAATATGGATATTCTCACAACCAATGTGAGTCTCAAGGAAGATGCTCTCGCTCTCGCAAAAGTCGCCGTATCGGAAGTGGAAAAAAACCGAAAAATCTTGGAATCTGAACGAGATTCCAGACTCCAGGAAACAGGTGCGAAGATCTCCGAAACCCGTATGAATCATAATCTGGCAGATAATACTATTGAATCAGGGATTATTCGTGCTCCATTTGACGGAATAGTACTTACCCGGAACTTTGACATAGGTTCGACTGTATCGCCCGCTTCTCTCGTATTTTCCATGACAAGTACGGACGGAATGCTTATTAAGACGAATGTCGATCTAGTAGAAACTCCGCTTACACTCGGACAGAAAGTTTCTATTTCTCGTCTCTCTGACGGAATTGTTTTTGAAACGAAAGTTTCTGTTTTACGTACCGAACCTGACGCATTGCATAACAAAGGATATACGGAACTCGAATTTACTGGAACAGGACTCAGTGTCGGCGAAAGAGTAGAAATTCTTTTCAAGAAGAAAAGTATTTCCAAGAAAGAGGATATTATTATTCCCAGTACTGCTATTATCACGAAATACGGAGAAACGGGAGTGTATATTCTGGAAAACGGACAAGTGCGATATACACTTATTACTGTTATTGCAACCGATGGAAGCAAAACCGCGATTAGTGGACTTCGGGTCGGACAGAAAGTGATTACGAAAGGAAAGGAAAATATTCTCGACGGAGAAATGTTAAAATAATATTTTCTTTTTGTATTTCTTGTTTTTTGTTTTAAAATCAAAACGTTGATTTTTATACAATTCTCACGTTTTCATGTTTCAATCCCCGAAAAAAGCCGTTATCATAGCGAGTTTCGCTGCTTTTCTTCTTGCTATTATCAAGTTTGTCGGAGGAATTATGACGGGAAGTCTGACAGTAATTTCGAGTTCTATCGATTCTCTTCTCGATTTTTTCGTTTCCATTATCAATTTCTTTGCTATCAAGAAATCTATGCAATGAGACGATGAGGAATATCATTATGTGTAAAACTTAATCAGGTTGTGTAGAAAAGAATTACGAGTAAAATACGCAAGTCCAGTCGCGAATTTTAA
>PCUR01000022.1 GCA_002771035.1 Candidatus Gracilibacteria bacterium CG12_big_fil_rev_8_21_14_0_65_38_15
TATTTTAGCCACACACTATTTTCTATTATGCCTAATATTAAAATACCTTAAATGAACCTTAAGGTGTGCGAAAATAAATTGAATGATATCTATTTTAGACATAAAAAATACCAGGAAACGGTGTAAAGGAGGAAAACCGTCTCACTGGTAAGAATATTGTATATGATTTTATGTATTTTCCAAATTTTCTATGAGTTCTTTCCATTTCTCGATTCAGAGTTCCTCCGCACGAGCAGTTTCGAGGAGTCAGAGTTGTTCGAAAGACATATGAAGTCTCTCTTTTGGAATATGGAGTGTATTTGCGAGATTAGAGAGGAGTTTTTTTCGAGGAGCGATAAAACCAGCGCTTGTGACGGAAAGAAAAAGTTTTGCTTTTCGAGTGTCGTATTCCGGATTTTTCTGGAAATACAATACACTTGAATCGATCTTCGGCGCTGGAATGAAATTTCCTTTTTCCACGAGACAGATTTCTTCGATGCTTCCGCAGGAAAATTCAAGAGCGAGGGAAAGATAGGAATTATTATATCCTTTTTTTCGAAGTATTTTATCACCGACTTCTTTTTGCATAAGTATTACCATTTCTTCAGGTTTGTTCTCGAGTTCATGGAGAAATCGGAAAAGAATAGGAGAAGTGATATAGTACGGAATATTCGCAATAACAGAATAAGAAGACTCTCTAAAATGCGAACTTTGCGTTCAAATCTCCGTTTCTTCACTCGTCGTACTATCTTCAGTACGACTCGCTCAGATACTCGATTTTCACGACAAATTTCATCATTTTTTAGAGTCTTCCAGATTTTGAGATAAATTTTTTCATGGTGTATATTTCAATACATCACCCTCGACAATCGTAAAAACGGTTTCTTTCGGAATAATGATATCTCATTCTTCGATTCTTGCTCGGAGAATACGTACCATATTTTTGTCGAGTTCGACAAGCGTAAGAGATTTTGGTTTTTTCTTCAATATCTTCTCGGTGAGTGCTCCGTAACCTGGTCCAATCTCAAGGATATTCCGACCGGTTATCTCGATACTATTCGCAATAGTCTCGAGTATTTCATCGTTTACGAGAAAATTCTGTCCGAGGGATTTTTGCGCCCTAATCCCGTAATGTCGGAGAATTTCTAGATGGTTCATTTGAAAAAATTGGATTTTATTATTATTGTGTCTTTGCAGTTTTTTTATACCATTTGGCTTTTATAACACTGAGTTGTCCGATATATGTCGTCCACTTATTTAGGAATTTTTCATACTGATCTTTGAGACTGCGCATATACATATGTTTGTCTTTCATAAAAGATGTAACAAGTGCAGATTCTCCGAGAAGCCAAGCGGATTCTTTGAAGGATTTTATCTTTTTATCCACCAGTTTAGAACATCCTTCTTGTCAAAATACGAAATCCTGAACTCCGTTATCGGTAGTAAGAGAATCCTTTTTTTCTTTGAAATAAAGCGAAGCCTCGTATTTGACGGTTTTATCGCATATCTCTTTGTATTTTGCCGGATAATTCGTATCAAAGTTATTTTTGATAATCGTCGCGAGTTTTCCTATGTCTTTATTTTCTCCATCGTAAATAGTTTTGAGGATTGCTTTTATTTCTTTATCGAGAATATTGAATTCCATACTCATGACAACTTGGAATGCGATTTGCTGAGGACTGAGTACTCCACCAGGACAAACATATTCCTCGATATTTTTCGCCGTTCCTTCCGCATTTGCTTTACGACAAGCATCAATCTGGCTGGTATATTTCGATACAGCGGAATCAGCAGCAAAAAGAGGCGAGAAAATCCCACTTATGTTAATTGATAAGAAAAAACTTATGTAGATGAGAATCTTTCCCATAAGATTTATTTTTTAAAAAGTCGTGAAAAGAAACCTTTCTTTTTTTCTATTACTGGCGGATTATATCCGAAGATAAGCATCTTGAGAATCTTTTTAAGTCAATCCATTTTTGTTTCACCTTCTTGTTTACTTTGTTCATCTAAGTATTTATTGGTTTTTTTGATACCATAAATAGACGCGACTATTCATCCAAGAAGAATACCGGTTACTATGGCATCCACTTTTTTCATGGATCATTTATGGATTTTTTCGTTTTTATTGAACACGGGATGAAAGGGATTATCCTTCTAATTTATTGATTTTGATAGTTTTTTCTCCGAAAAGAAGTTTCGGAATCTCGATACGCAGAAGATTGTACTCCATATCAGCGTGAATCTTGTTGAATGCGAGATTCTCAGGAAGAATAACTGATCGTGAAAACGGTCCATAGAAACATTCTTCCACAAGGACACGATCGGCACTGTCGTAGATATCAGGACGACGTCGTTCTCAGGAAATTGTGAGAATGTTACGGGAAACAGAGATGGCTATATTTTCTGTGTCCATTCAGGCAATAGGCGCCATAATGATAATACAATCATGGCAATCAAGAATATCAAGTGCTACCTGTCCAAGTTCCTCTTCTACTATATCACCGTCTTCCATTTTGACTTCGATGGAATTATGTTCATGAGTATGTTCATGGTTGTCATGGTCATTTCCTTGAAAAATCTTGAGCATAAATGGGTTACTTGAGAGAATAATGATTCTTGGTCCATATCCTATTCAGGAATCGTTTTTTTGCAAATTTTTCTCTTTTGTGCTAGTATGGATAGGAGAACTAAATTTCCGTAGAGAGAATTATTATTTCTCATCAAGACGAAGTCATTGATTATTCCTTCCTATACAAGAATATCTTCGATGTCGAAATAAAAATACTTTCTACTCCAATAACAATACTTTATGCAAAAAATAAGTTTTTCCCGCAAAGAAAAAATCCTCTTCCTTGATAATTTCGGGAGCCTTATCAATGCTGGGATTCCTATTGTCAAAGCACTCCAGATAATATATTTCCAATCGGAAAACAAACGTATTCAGGAAATGAGCGCTTATTTCAAACAGGCAATCGAATCCGGACAGAATATTATACAAGTCTGCGAGAGTCTTCCGAAGGTCTTTTCCCAATTCGATCGAGCAATGTTTGAGATGGGCGAGGCAACAGGAAAGATGGGACAAGTAATAACACTTATTACGGAACGAGAAGAAGCACAGCAGGATTTGGAACGTAAAATCAAACAAGCGCTTATTTATCCGACTTCCATACTGTTCGTTGCAATTGCTATGGTAGTGACGATTATGACCTATGTAGTTCCGAAAATCGAAAAAATCTATCAAGATTCGCACGTTAATCTCCCTTCCCTTACGCAGTTTATTATCAGTGTAAGTCATTTTCTCAGAAGTGAATGAATGTATCTTGCGGTCGGTATTGTTGCTTGTATCGTAGGATTTATTTTTGCTCTCAGAAATCCGCGTTTTCGATATGAATTCGATCGATATATCCTTTTGTTTCCGATTTTCGGTAGCATTCTCCGCAAGAAAACACTTATTGTATTTACCGAGTTTCTTGCAACTCTGCTCGATGCGGGGATTCTTATTAATCGCTCGCTTTCTATCGTCCGAACCGGTATGGATAATCGGTATTATGAGGCGGAAATCGATGCAATTCTCTTGGATATAAAATCAGGAAAAACACTTTCTTCCGCTCTCGGTTGAGAATATATTGAACGAAAAATTCGAGGAGAAGCTATCTGAAAAGATGAAACTGCTTTCAAACGAAGAGTTGATTGTTTTCCGATAGAACTCTCTATGTCAGTGAAGATTGGAGAACAAACTGGTTCTCTTGCTCGAATGCTCGAGAAAATGGCTGTTCGCTACAACAAGGATGTAGATGCGACCATCAAAGGACTTTCGAGTATGATTGAACCAATCATCATCGTCGGAATCGGAGGAATCGTCGGAGTTATCATCATGGCGATTATGCTTCCATTTTTCAATATGGTAAACGTAATTCATTAGAAGTTCCTGAAAGGCTTGTTCTTCGAGTTTAAATCTCCGTTTCCTTGTTCTCCATATCCGTCGCGGCGGATATGGTTCACTCCGGTTCTCATTTTAAAAACTTTTAAAAATCCCCCGAGTTCGGGGGATTTTTAATGTTATCTACCAGTTCAGATTCTTCGCATATTCCATCTGATTATCCCGTCCTGCTTTCCAGAGGACTTCATCGAATTTTACTTCGATATCTGGTTTGATTCCCGTTCCGTCGATTCCGGTTTGGGTTTTTCCGGTAAACCATTTGGCGATAGTGTATTTGAAGCTGGAACCGTCGGTATATGTGTCGAGACTCTGAACAGATCATTTTCCATAGGATTTTTCTCCGATAATACGAACATTGTCACTGAGGTAATCTTTGATAGTTCCTGACATAATTTCTGATGCTGAAGCACTTCCTCCATTTATGAGGATAATAATTTTCCTTCTCGTGAGGTCGATGAGATCCTGTCATTCGCTCTGCATTTCGGAAACAGTGTTCTTATATTTAATATGTACGACACTCTGCCCTCTTGGTACGAAATAATTGAGCATAGCAGCAACTTCGTCGAGACTTCCACCTGGATTATTACGAAGATCGATAATGATTTTTCCATTGTTTATATCTTTTGAAATTGCAGTGAGCGCTTGTGCAAAAGCATCTTTCACTCCAGCTCCGAATGTTGTAATTTTAATATATTGATCTCCAGTATCGAGTTTCTTATATTCGACGTAATTAAGAACAATTTTTGCTCGAACAATCGTGAAATCAAGTTCTGTTATACCACGTTTAATATGGAGTTTAACGGCTGTTCACCCGACTCACTTGATTTTATTGACGGCATCCTGAAGTGTAGTGGATTCCGTTACGAGGATATCATCGATTTTAGTAATGATATCACCTCATTTAAGACCGGATTTTTCCGCAGGAGTTCCGGACATAGGAGATATGATATGGAGTTCTCCGGGTCTCGGCATATCGATATAAGCACCGATTCCTTCGAACTCCCCACCGAGTTCATCTTGAAAATTCTTTGCTTCAACAGGTGGGAAATATGAGGTATGTTTATCGTCGCTTACTTCTGCCATGCCTTTTGCAGCTCATTGTATGAGAGCCTCATCATAAAGTTTCGCGCTATCGTAAAAATTTACTTTCAATTTTTCGTAAACATCATTCAATATAGCGAAATTGGAAATCGTGGTAATAGGATAAAAAGCCCCGATATTTATGTCTTCCATAATCAATCCAGTACCATCGATAGGTTGTTCCTGATAGATTTGACCAAGGGTTTCAAGAATAGCTTTGACAGTAAGAATCCTTCCGGTACCGACTTGTTCTATCCTCTGTCAAAGATTTGATTCTACCGCTCGAGTGAATTGTTCTGGAGTAGCAAGTTCTGACATCTTGAGATTAATTGCGAGATTTTTGAAAAACCCCATATAAACTCATTTTTGGAGAGCTCTGTACAGCGGAGTATTTTTTTCTACATTCCGAAAATTGAGAGCTATGTATTGATAACTCTCTGGAATATTTTCATATTCGGCAACACTGTTGAAATACACAGTCAGAAATCCTCCGAAATTAAGCGGACGATTTTCACTCCCCGCTGGATAGGAATCAATATTCCGATAATCGATAGTCTTTGCGAAAACACTGGAAGTGGAGAGAAGAAGAAAAATGAAAATGATGAATTTTTTCATAGAGACGGATTTATTTTATGGAAATATTATTCTATTGGAGTTTGCGATTGTGTTATTTCAGTATTTGTTGTATCGCCGAACTGGCGAGGAGTATCGAAAACTCAGAACGGATAGGCTGCACTGACAAATATAAAACCGAGTCCAACGAGAGTTATGACGAAAACAGTTCATCCGGAACCGAGATATTTTTCTGCCCAATAAAATCTCCCAGTCCAACTATAGACGACTTTTCGGTATTTGAGAATACCGAGTCCTATAACTATTCAGAAGAGAGCATAGAATATTTTTATGATAAACATACGACGTAAAGAGCGAGTAAAATATGTCCAAAGATTATATGAGTTATCGAAAGGGAAGCAAACAAAAATAAAATTCCCCGCTTCGTAAAAAGCGGGGAATTTTATGTACTCTAATTATTCAGCAACTTCTGTTGCAGGAGCTTCTTCAGTTTTTTTCTTGGTTGTCTTTTTTGCTTTCTTTTCTTCTACTACTGGAGCTTCGGTTGCTACCACTTCTGGAGCAGCTTCGAGAGCCTTCATAGAGAGACCGATTCGTTTTGCGATTGGGTCGAAAGTAATAATCTTCGCTTTTACATTTTCACCTACCTTTGCATACTCGGCAACATCTTTCACCATATTGTGGGAAATCTCAGAAAGGTGGATAAGTCCACTGATTCCTCCATCAAGTGAAAGGAATATTCCGAATTGAGAAATTCGCATAACTGGAGCTTTGATGATATCATTTACCTTGTATTTCTCAGCGAGAACTTGCCATGGATTTGGCTTGAGACGCTTCATAGAGAGACTAATCTTGTCAGCATCGATACCGATAACTTGAACTTTCACTTTATCACCAACCTTCGCGAATTTGCTTGGATCAGAAACGTGTCCCCAATCGATTTCAGAAACGTGTACGAGACCTTCGAGACCATTGAAAGTAATGAAGAGACCGTAAGTAAGAATACCACTCACTGTTCCGTCAACATTGTCTCCAATCTTGAGTTTCTTGAGAGATTCTCCACGTGCTTCCTCGAGTGCTGCCTTTTCAGAGAAGATAATCTTCTTTCCGTCCTGGTCAACATTGATAACACGAACTTTGAATGGTTTTCCAACCAATCGTCCGAGATGTTCGAGAATCTTTTCTGGATTTGCTCCTTCTACACGAGGGTAGTTGATAGGAGTAAGTTGAGAAACTGGGATAAATCCCTTGATTCCGTCGAGATCGATAAGAAGACCTCCTTTGTTTGCTTCATTTGGGATAACAGTAATAATTTCTTTTGTATCAAAATTTGAATGGAGTTTTGCAATAAGTTTGATCTGACTTGCTTTACGAAGAGAAAGCATAAATAGTCCAGAATCTTTGTCGTCACCGATTACAATAGCATCAACGAGATCACCTGCCTTAATCATAGACGAATCTTCTGTAGAAGAAGTCATATGAGATCCGGAGATAATACCAGTAAATTGACCATTAAGGTCTACGAGAATCATCTTCTGATTAGCACTTACAACCGTTCCAGATACAAGCTCTCCCATATTAGGAGTATGAATCGGAGCAGAGTCTTTGAGTACTAATCCAAAATCTTCAGCTTTAGACATAAAAAAATAAAGGTTAAAAAATAAAAATAAAAAAATAAATGGGGCGGTCGACGAGGCTTGAACTCGCAACATCCAGATTCACAGTCTGGCGCTCTAACCAATTGAACTACGACCGCCATGGTTATTTCTTTTTAAAGTTAAAAGAAACATAAAAAAGAGCTCTTTTAGAAGAAGCGGGGGCAAGTATATGGAAAAGGGGAGAAAAGGCAAAAGTATTTTTAAGTATTTTTCTTGAGAGAAAAATAAAAAAATTATAGTATAAAAAGACTTCTTTCTTTGCTTCTTTTCAAGGAATGTGATAAAATCTTATAAATCTTCTTTTCTCTTATGTCAGATAATATATCTTCCCAACTCGATACGCAAAAACTCCCCACTAAAAAAGATGGGGGTATTTCGTTTACTCAGACGATTGAAGAAAATCGAAAATATATACAAAAACAATACAGTAATGGGCTTATAAATATTGATCAATTAAAAATTTTTGAGAAATTTTCCCAAGAATCATTATTAAAATATAAAACAGATGTAAAAGAAGCAATAAAACATTTCAATGAAGGACGAGAAAAAATTCTTCGAGATACAGGGATAGAACTCTCGAAGGAAAAAACTATTGCTGATGTGTACAATATAGGCAGGTTGTGTAGAAAAATTACTTCGTAAAATATC
>PCUR01000030.1 GCA_002771035.1 Candidatus Gracilibacteria bacterium CG12_big_fil_rev_8_21_14_0_65_38_15
AGCTAAGGATTTTGTAACTGAGATGGATTCTGTGTAAACTTCGTGTGGTGTCCGATATCCGAGTGACTGGTGAGGTCTTTTCGAGTTGTAGAAGAACATATATTTTCTAATGGATATTATCGCTTCTATCGGAGAGTTGTATTCTCTGAGATAGACTTCTTCCTGTTTGATAGTTCTCCAGAGTCTCTCCACAAATATATTGTCGGCGTATCTTCCTCGCCCATCCATACTAATACGGATATTGTTCGATTCGAGGATACTTGTAAAAGCATTGCTGGTAAACTGAGATCCCTGATCTGTGTTGAAGTATTCAGGTGTTCCATAGTTTTCAATCGCTTCTCTCAGAGCTTCAGTACAGAAAGATACTTCCATGGTATTTGAAACTCTCCAGGAGAGAATCTTTCGACTGTGCCAATCAATGACGGCAATGAGATAGATAAACCCTCTCTTCATTCGTATGTACGTGATATCCGTACTCCATACCTGATTTGCGTGAGTGATTTTCATATTGTGGAGGAGGTATGGATATTTCTTGTGTGCTTTGTTCGGTATAGTGGTGTTCTTGTGAGGATAAATCGTTCGTATTCCGAGTGTCTCCATGAGACTTCTAACCTTGAGATGTCCTACATTGAATCCTTCTTGTCTGAGCATGATACTCATCCTTCTTGATCCAAGGAATGGATGTTCGGTATACATCTCGTCGAGTCTTTTGAGAATTCTCTCTTTTTCCGGATTCTTGGCTGGTATGTAGTAATAGCTGGATCTGGATATTCCGAGAAGTTCCGTCTGACGAGAAATCGTGAGAAGAGTGAAATTCACGTCCACGAAGGAGAGTTTCCTTCTATGGTCAAATTCAGCCAAGCTGTCTATATTTTTTTTTGAGCCAGTCACGTTCTATCGTGAGCTGACCTATTTGTCTATGTGCTTCGTCGAGAGCTTCTTCTTTTTCCCTGATGCTATCATCCTTCTTCCGAGGATCGGCAAATACATCCTTGGTTCTTTCGATGAAATCCACTTTCCAGCTCGATAGCATAGTCGGATGGAGTGAATACTTAGAAGCTATTTCTGCGAGCGTGGCGGTATTGGAGATAACTTCCAGTACTACCTTTGTCTTGAATTCTGAAGTGTATCTTTTTCGAGTATTATTCATGGGAATGTTAATAAGAGAAATATGATATTTTCTCTTAGCTTAATCTAGTTTGATTTTTTGTCTAGATTTTCTAGACCATTATAAGTTTTTATTATTACTTTTTCTCAAACAAAAGCGGAACCGTCACAAGTTTAATATCCTTACTTTCTCTCGTCAATCGGAAGTCTGGATCAATGGAGAAACTAGCAAGTTTCGAATCAGTAAGCGAGAATATTTCTCGCATTTTTTCGGCAGTTTGTGGGAGAAACGGTGCAACGAGAATAGTGATGTGATAGAGAATCTCCACAAGATTCAGGAGAATATGGCGAAGTTTCTCTGGATCATCTTTGATAGTCCATGGTTTTTCTTCGTCGAAGTACTTATTGGCAAGGTCAATGAGTGTACTCACAGATATATACCCGATACGAAGATCAAAAACATCTAATGAAGTTATATACCGACCGTAAGAAAATTTAATCTCTTTGTCTATTTCTGAATCCAAAACAAAACCATCTGTACTTATTCCATCTGGATAATACTTGCAGAAAAGTGTACTCGTGCGATTGGCGATATTTCCAAGTCCATTCACGAGTCCGGAGTTGTAGAGATTATGGAACCCTGTCTGAGTATAGTCGATATCCTCCCCGACTCCCCCACCTCCGACGGTGATGAAATACCGAAGCGCATCCGCACCATATACATTTATAACATCTTCTGGAACTACGACATTCCCGAGAGATTTACTCATTTTCTCTCAGGCAGAAGTTACAAATCCGTGAACGAGGATATTCTTGGAAGTTTCCATATCCGCAGACAAAAGCATTGCCATATAGATAATAGCATGAAAACGAGAAATATCTTTCCCTATTACATGGAGATACGTCGGATAATACCGGTTGAATTTCTCCTGGTCGAAACTGTATCCGATACCAGAAAGGTAGTTAGTAAGAGCATCACACCATACATACATAACCTGAGTTTCATCGCCTGGAACAGGAATACCCCACGGCATCTTGTCGGCACTTCGTGAGAAACTTACATCATTGAGTCCTTCGGAGAGAAATGAGAGAATCTCGTTTTTGCGAAATTCTGGAACGATTTTTACCGTATCATTTGAGATGATTTTCTTTAATTGCTCTTCGTACTTAGAAAGTCGGAAGAAATAATTCTCTTCTTCCAAAAGCAACGGTTTCTTGTGATGAATCGGACAATTCCCCTCTGAATCGAGGTCTTTCTCGGGCATAAATACTTCACATCCTTCGCAATACAGTCCAGAATATTTTTTCTTATATATATCGCCTTTTGTTTCGAGTTTCCGCCAGATTGCCTGTGCTGTCGGCCAGTGTCGAACCTGATCGGTCGTTCGGATAAACTCATCTGGAGTAGTGTGAAGTGCTGTATGAAGTGTATTGAAAAGTTCTACGTTTTCATCAAGCATTTCGAGAGTTTCTTTCTCAAGTTCCTGAGCTTTGTTATATATTTTTGACCCATGTTCATCAGCTCCAGTAAGGAAAAAAGTATCGTTTCCAGAAGAACGATTATAGCGAGCGAGAATGTCTGCAATGATAAATTCCATAGCATGTCCCATATGTGGACCAGCATTCATATATGGAATGGATGTAGCAATGAGTCGGTGTTGCATAAATATTGAAAGTAATGAGAAAAAGGGATTATACATAATTTTCCAAAAAATCCACTGAAAATGTCTAAAAATAGGGATTTTATAAAGAAAATGAATCCGAAATACTTGACTTATTGTAAATTTAATTACAATGACACGCCTCCACTCATTATTAATCGGAGAAAGAATTCCAAACCAAAACACAAACCAATCACAAAAGGGAGTAACACCATGAAAAACATCGCTCGCAAGCTTGTCACGCTTTTTTTCGCAATCTGCGCTGGCTTTGCAGAAGTTCTGGCAGAAATATTCGACCATAATGGAATGAAGCGGAAACAAGCGGAACAAACCCGGTCTTACATTGAAAACCAGAATCCGGAAGAACGGGCAGGACGCCTCATACCGTCACTCGCGCCAGAAGCCAATTTACTGGAAGAAGTGTTCGGGATCCAGGCAGCAAAAGAACAGCAAAACGATATTCGGGATCATGTTGAAAATAATGAACCGGAAGTAATAGCAGCTCGTTTGGTCTGCTAAAAATAAAAACATATTCGTATTATCGATTCATCTTTCCTATGGGAAATGAGAATCGGAAGCACTCTAAAAAAAGACTACCTCTTCGGTAGTCTTTTTTTTGTTTATTATTCAGGGATTGTTTCTTCTTTTTTCTCTTCGATAATAAAATCTTTAAGTGGGGAATAAAAATCGAGGGATTTTATATCAATCTTCATCATAAGATGCTCGAGAAGTTTATTGAGCGGGATCTCTTCTTGAGTTCCATTTACCATATCTTTTAACTGACAAACTCCTTTCTTGGCTTCCATTATACCGATAATTGCAACATACTGAGCACCAAGACGGTTTGCTTTTTTCATCTGAACCTTGAGGGACGGAGTCCCGAGAGAGATGAGGGAATTAAGTCCTTGTGTACGTGCTTCCATATCGAGTGGAAGTACGAGTTTAGTCGCTTCTTCTCCAAGTTGGATGAAGTACAAATGAGTCTTATCCTTATTTTTGAGTTTTATACCATTGTCCATAATCGTTTCTATAAGACGTTCTGCTCCCATACCGAACCCTACCCCTGGAATTACATCTTTGTAACCGATGGTTTTGGAAAGTCCGTCATATCGACCTCCTCAGCCGAACGCGTTCTGTGTTCGATCACTTCCATCCACCCATTCCCAAACAGTATGACAATAATAATCGAATCCACGAACAAGAAGTGGATCTTCCTCGAATTCTACACCGAGTATACCGAGATAAGTTTTTACTTTTTCATAGTATTCTTTTGAATCTTTTTTAAGAAAATCAGTAATCTTCGGTGCTACCTTCAATAATTCTCTCGTATCTTCGTTTTTACTATCAAGTAATCGAAGTGGATTAGTGGAGAGACGATAGAGATCAGTTTCATCAAGTAAATGTTTCTTATTTTCAAAAAAACCAGTAAGTTCCTGAATATATTTCTCACGTTCTTTCGGAGTCGCAAGTGTATTAAGTTTAAGTTTATATTGTCCTTTAAGCCCGATTCCATCAAGAATAGAACATCCAATATGAATAGCTTTCGCATCGATAACTGGATCGACTTCCCCGATAATCTCAGCACCTACTTGGTGATGTTGACGATATCGCCCTTTCTGAGGACGATCATATCGGAAATGTGGTTCGATGTAATAAAGATACACCGGTTGCGGTTCTTCAAGCATATACTCAAGATATGCTCGCATAACACCTGCAGTAGATTCTGGTTTCAGAATAAGTTCACGATCTTTTCGGTCAAGAAAGGTATACATTTCCTTGGAAACGATATCAGAAGATTCTCCAGCTGAACGAACTATAAGTTCTTTATGTTCAACAATTGGAGTAGAAATACGTGTGAATCCGTTCTTACGAAATTCGTGTCGAGCCACTTTTTTAAGGAACGTAAAATATCTCTGGTATTCACCAAATATATCTTGCATACCACGGACACGAAGAGGCGGAGTCATAAAAAAAGGGGTTAGAAATCAGGAATAATTAAAATATTGGCTTTCGGAAATTTCAGAAAAAATAACGAAATCCGTATAAAAACTGTTTATTTGGAGTAAATTATTCAAACGATACGAAAAGTAAGGCTTGAATATGAAGTTCGTACTCCATAGTATCGTCTCCCGGAACATTTTATAGAAATTTCCATGAGAGGTGAAAATATCCCACTAAAGGGATAGTATCAAATGATGAAAGGAAAAGCAAAACTTTATACGATATATGTCTGGTAGATATTTATCGGTCCGTTTTTATCTTCATACTTCTCAACAGTAGTTTGAATATGTCCTCGAAGAAAGTCTGTGAGACTTTGTCATTTTTGTTCCAGAATAACTTCAATTTTCTTCTTCTGAGCATCGGTTACATAAAAGTTCACCGCGCTTGCAAATTTCTTACGTTCTGCCATAAATTTTATTATAAAAAAGAATAGACAAAGTAAAGATATGGAAAAAAATAAAAAAAGCAAGGGGATTTTTTACAATATAACAATTCTACTCTCACTTTCCTTTCGTCCCTTGAATTCATAACCGCCCTGTGCGAGGGTTTTATCGGAGAGAACGATTCGATATGGAATACCGAGAAGGTCAGTATCTCCGGCCTTGGCTCCAAATCCAGTATTTCGATCGTCGATAAGCACAGTTGCGCCTTCTGATTCGAGTTTCTTTGCCAATTTCTTCGCTTCTTCCAAATGATCTCCGATAACAATCATATAATAACTAAATGGTGCGACATTTTCTGGCCAAACAAGCCCTTTTTCATCCATAAATTTCTCGGCTATAACTCCCATGAGTCGGCTCACACCGATTCCATAACATCCCATCACCACTTCTTGTTTTTTTCCTTCTGCATCAGTATATCCGAGTCCGAAAGCATTGGAGAAACGTGTTCCGAGCTTGAAGATATTCCCTACTTCCGAAGCTTGTACGATGAAATGTTCTTTTGAAGTACATTCCACACAAACAAATCCTGTAGGATCAATAATTTCTTCGTTGTGGGCTTGTCCACATTTCGAGCACACATAGACATCGTCTTCTCCAATTCCGAGGTCTGTTTGGAATTCGTAACTGTATTTAGAAAAGGCTCATCCAGAAGCAAATACATATCGAGTTGATTCCCCGAGTCCGAGTCGTTCATAGATACGAACATAGGCTTTACGAACTTCCTCAAAGAATATATCGAGATCCTCACTATTTCGATGGAATGAATAGAGATCTTTCATGAGAAACTCGCGTCCGCGAAGAATTCCAGATTTGGCACGAGCCTCATTTCGGAACTTTGTCTGAAACTGATATACAGCACAATTATCGAGGTTTTTATATGATTGGATGAATTCCTGCATAAGAGGAGTGACTATTTCTTCGTGTGTCGGATTCAGAGCATAGTATTTCCCAGAAGCTCCTTCCACTTTAAAAAGGTTATCCATCGTATCCCATCGACCGGTCGTCTCCCAATGTTCGCGAGTTCCAAAAGAAGTCATAAGAATCTCGGAACATCCAATCGCATCGAGTTCTTCTCGAACAATCCGCTTGATATTTTCGAGAACACGAAGTCCAAGATGAAGATATATATATGCTCCTGCCATTTCCTGGCGGACAAAACCCGCTTGAAGAAGAAGTCCGGTAGAACGATTATCGGAAGTCTGAGGAACGGTTTTGAGTGTATGAAATGGATAACGAGAAAGTTGAAGCATAAAAAATAATGAAATTACGAATAATCCTGGGCATTATATAAAAAACTTTGCTTTAAGCAAAGGGATTTTATCCAATCGTTCATTCGATTCTCATTAAGAAATTTAATAAATACTTAATAAATTAAATTGACATTTATATATTTATATATACAAATACTCAGTTGTTTTTCAAAATCAAAATTCAACAACCAAGGAGATTAGAGAAATGAATCAAACACAGAGACATCCTGCTGCCAATGTTCCTGCTGATATAAAAATCAAACGGGGACGAATAGTGTTCGGGTTAAAGGACAATGCTTCACGCGGTATCGAGGCGGTAATCTTGCCAGTTTTCGATATCCGCAATTGTTCCCTCGCCGGTCTTACGCGAGTGATTGAACAGATAAATTCGCTGCCCAAGAGATTCCAGGACAACTACTGTGAAACGTTGGTCAAAAAAAGCTACGGCGATATGGGCACTCGATTCACTATCGAGAACGGCGATCTTGTAGCACTCGACGAAGATGCTGCCACACAATTATTTAAATTATGTCTCCCTATACGGGGATTCAGGCACTATATCCCTATATAAAGGAGGTGGGGAATAAAAAACGGCTCGTAAATCGAGCCGTTTTTCTTTTTATATAATCATCTATAGTACTATTACTAATAGTTTTTACAAAAAATATATAATTCTGTAAAAGTATGAAAAAAGATTTGCAATAGAAAAAAAAGTGTATATATTCGTTTTCATATTATTTCTTCACAAACATTTTATGGTAGACAATAAAAAAGAAGCTCTCAATGCTGCTCTCGCAATGATTGAGAAACAATTTGGAGCAGGTTCTGTTATGAAACTTGGAGACCAACAGGCAATTAAAGTAGAAATGGTTGGATCTGGTTCCATCGCTCTCGATGCGGCACTTGGCGGAGGATATCCAAAAGGTCGAATCGTTGAAATATACGGACCAGAATCTTCTGGTAAGACTACTCTTACGCTTCATGCTATCGCAGAAGTTCAGAAGCTCGGTGGAACTGCCGCTTTTATCGATGCAGAACATGCACTCGATCCCGAATACGCCAAGAAAATTGGAGTAAATGTCGATGAACTTATCATTTCCCAGCCGGATTACGGAGAACAAGCGCTCGAGATTGTCGATGCTCTCGTTCGATCCAATGCAGTTGATCTCATCGTCGTAGATTCCGTTGCAGCCCTCGTTCCGAAAGCAGAAATAGAAGGAAATATGGGAGATTCCTTTATGGGACTTCAAGCCCGTCTTATGAGTCAAGCGCTCCGTAAGATTACAGGGGTTATTTCTAAATCAAATTCCACTGTCATTTTCATCAATCAGATTCGTATGAAGATTTGAGTAATGTTCGGAAATCCAGAGACTACTACTGGAGGAAATGCTCTTAAATTCTATGCTTCACAGCGTCTTGATATCCGTCGAAAAGAGAAACTTGAAAGCGGAACAGGCGATGATAAGGAAACAATGGGAAATAAAGTGAAAGTGAAAGTAGTAAAGAATAAGATTGCTCCTCCATTTAAAGAAGTAGAAATCGATGTTCTCTTCAATGAAGGGATTTCTCGAGAAGGAGAAATACTTGATATCGGAACAGAAAAAGGAATTATTAAAAAATCTGGGGCTTTTTATACATATGAAGAAACAAAACTCGGACAGGGACGGGAAAATGCACGACAATTCCTCAAGGAAAATAGTAAACTTGCAAAGGAAATCGAAAAGAAAATCCGAGCATAATTTGCTTTTTAGAGCGTTCATGGTATAATCTCCTTATATATTTTTGAACAATAAAATATGCCAGAGAACAAATCACTCCCGCTTATCGAAACAGCCGTATCGGAAGATACGACTCTTTCGCCTGAGATTGTAGCGATTGTAAAAAAAGCACATTCTGGGACAGCTGAGATAATCAGACTTTTTGAAGCGAATCAAGTAAGTCCTGTCCGTCATTATTTACGAGTAGCAAATGGGATGATTAGAGGAATTCTCGGAGAACCAACAAATCCTGAAGAACTTTCCAAACTTATCGCTCTCAAAAAAGAATTTCGTGATCACGAAGCTGCTAATGATGAAGTTTTTACAAAAGCTGCGTAATGCCATATATACCGTAAATACCCCCCTATTTTTATATTTTCCTTTGCAAAGAATGGAAAATTCACAATAATAGGCGGGTATTTTTATTTCATACTTTCTCGTTTATGCAACAACTTCCCTTTAAACTCATACAGAAAAATAATCTCACAGCCGATGTATACGAACTTGTATTTAAGACTCAGGAACCAGTTCAGGTAGAACCAGGACAGTATGTCCTTTTTCTCCTTCCGAAGTTAAAACTTCGTCGTGCCTATTCTATCGGATACACTAATGGTCAAAACTTTACTTTCATCATCAAACAAATCGAAGGAGGTGCTGGAAGTACTGAAGTTTGTTCTACAGAAATAGGAGAAGAGATTATAGGAATGGTCCCACTCGGACACTTTGTCCTCAAAGCCAACACTACTCCGAAACTCTTCATCGGAACTGGGACCGGATTTGCTCCGCTCTACTTCCAAATTCGAGCAATGATGGATTCTGGTATAGAAACTCCTATTATGTACATCTTCGGGATACGAACTACTTCCGATATCTTCTATATCGATGAACTCAATCGGATAAAGAAAGAATATCCAATGTTCGATTACCAGATATTCCTCAGTCAGGAAGACTCGGAAAATACCGTTCGAGGTCGAGTAACCGATTTCCTTACAGAAGAAAATCTCGCTCCCTACGGAGAATTCTATCTCTGCGGAAGTCCGGCGATGGTGAAGGATGCGAGAGAAAGACTCGAAGCAAGTGGAGTTGAGAAAGAAAAGGTGTTTTTTGAGCAGTATTAATAAAAAATCCTCTCCGATTCGGAGAGGATTTTGGTTTTATTCATTTAAAAAGTATTTTACTTTTTAAATCCATCATACACCCAACTTCAAATCAAGATAGAGAGCCAGTAAATAGGAGTAATAAAGACATATGAAACAATTATACTTTCTTCTACATTCCATCAAATTCAAAATATGACTCATATTAATGGTGGCACAAAAAGTGTTCCTGCAATAAAGAGTCTTTTTACTCAAACGGATAGTTTCTTAAAATATTGAAGCATAGAATGAATAATTTAAAATTAAAAATCTATAATACTTCCTTCCCTCCCATATAATTCTGAAGTACCTTTGGAACCCGAATCGTACAATCTTCATTCTGGTAATTCTCCATAATGGCAACGAGGGCTCGTCCGCAGGCAAATGCGGTCGCGTCGTTGGTGTGAATGAGTTCCACATCACCGTTCGAACGTCGTACACGAGTCTGGAGACGACGAGACTGATAGTCGGTCATATAATCCGCCGTGTGCGTTTCGCGGTATTTATTCTGAGCTGGGAGCCAAGCTTCGATATCGGAACCTTTTGCATTCGGTTTTCCGATGTCGAACGTGCATTTCTGGAGTTTCTGGTATGGGATTTCGAGCTGCTGCATAAGGTACTCTTGAATTCCCGAAAAAAGGAGGTGTTCATCATGAGAAGTCTCGGCGGTTGAGAAACTCTCCATCTCCATCTTATCGAACTGGTGCATTCGGATAATTCCTTCCATATCTTTTCCGTATGTTCCTGCTTCTCCGCGGAAACTCGTCGCATACCCGAGGTATCGAACCGGCATATCGCGTTCGTCGAAAATCTCGTTCGCGTGCATAGAACCGAGAACGTGTTCCGCAGAACCCTGGAGCCAGAGATCCTGACCTTCTATTTTGTAACGATCTTCTCGCGGTTCGAGTCGATCCATCGCATCGTATGGAGCGGTCTTAATCATATACGGAGGAAGAACCGGAGTGAAAGGTTTACTTGAAACTTTAAGTCCGTGTTCAGTAATAATTCCTGAGAGAATTTTTTCATCGCTCAGAGTATCCATAACCCAATTCACGAGAGCGAATTGAAGTCGTACGAGATCTCATTTAAGATAAGCGAAACGAGCTCCTGCAACATTGGCAGCACGCTCTTTATCGAGCCATCCGCGAGCATTAGCAATATCCGCGTGTGATTTTACTGGAAATGAAAATATAGGAATCGTTCCCCATTGACGAACAATCACATTGTCATCTTCGGTTAATCCGACAGGAGTATCGGCAGTCGGGATATTTGGAATCTTTTTATAAAGAGCGAGAAATTCGGTCTCGATCGCTTCGGATTCGACTTCGAGAACTTGAAGTTGTTCCTTGAGAGCTTTGGACTCCTCGATAAGAGCAGGATCTGGTTTCCCTTTTCCCATCGCATCAGAGAGTTTATTTCGTTCTGCTCGAATCTCGTCGAGACGTTGTTTCAGAGGAATACGTTTGTTGTCGAGCTCGATAACACGATCAAGGTCTACTTTTGTCACTTTATCATGGAGGGCTTTTCGAACAAGGTCAGGATTCGTTCGGAGGATTTTGATATCGATCATAGAAAAACAACAAAAAAAGAGTAAATATAAGTAGATAGGATTTTTTATTTCGAAATCGAGACGGCCTTGGAAATCTTTAGAATTACGCACTGGCTTCGTCTCGACGAGAAATAAATATCCTATCTACGGAACGCAAGGTATGTGCGATATTATAGAGAAAAATCGAAGAAAGCAAGGTTATTTGGAGAAAATAACCAAAGTGAGATTTTTATGTATCTTTTACAATAACTTTTTCTATCATATACATACTTTCTCCGACTGTAATGCTTTTATCCGATTGAAAATATCGTGCCGCGAATTGGTCTTTCCATATAAAATCATATCGAAGCCTGAGTGTTGTAATCACATTTTTGTATTCGCCCGATTCATCGACCCATTTTTTATCCTCATTTACTATAGGTGATCCGTCTATGATTCCGACAACAAGTCCTGCGAATTCCGCACGAGTTATTTTTTTATAATCATCAATTTTTGCTGCACGTGTTTCAAACTCTTTCATTCGAGAAAGAAAAGCTTGTTTCTTTATTTGATCGTTTCCTGCTTTCAAAAAAAGATATGCGAGAGAATTTCGTATCATTTCTTTTGCCTGTTTTCCTATAAGTTCACGATCTTGGAGAATATATCCGGATTGTGGTTTTATAATTCCTTTTTTAAGAGCATTGATTGCATCAGGAAAATAAGTATAGGTTTTATCAATGCCGTTCGGATTGGTTATAAGAATATCCGTATTGCTTTTTGCATAGGTTTTCCCGGAATTTTTCCCAACTACTACCAGACTAATTGGCATATAATCAAATGGGAGAATATTTGCTAGGAGAACTCCACGATAAGTATCGTCATACCCGAATTCCAATTCTTCGACGAGTTCGCTCGGGTCGCATTTTCGGGGAGTCTTTTTAGAGACATTGCAGAATTTCGCTTTTCCTGTAAGTGATTTGAGGATATAGCGACCATTATACGGTATATCAATCTGATTGCTCGAGTATTTAGTTCGGAAAACCACTGCTGTGAGCTTCTCATCTGCGAGGATGATAGAGGAATTATTCAGGAGAATCGCTTGACTCGGGTACTCCATATCACTTTTTTTAAAGACATTTACGATTGTTGAGAGAAAAACCCGTTTTCCGATTTTGAGGCTGATTCCGTATTTTCCCGGTTTTACTCCGGTAATCTGAAATTCCCGGACTCCGTTTTCTATGGCGATGATAGTATCTGGGAAAAGTTTAACTCCGGAACGATCATATGAAAGAACTAACCCTTCGGCAGGGAGACTTCCGGTAAATGGACGATTTCGGTATGTTACATTGATTCGCGCAGTGTATGTTTTTCCTGCTTCGATATTATTTCCAGGAACTCCGAGACTTACCGAAAGAGCATGATCTTTGAAGAAATCCTGAATATCTTCATCGAGAATCTGTTCACGAGTTTTGATGGATTTCTTTTCTATTTTTGGCGTGGTTTTCCCTTTCTCTTGAAGCATTTGAACAGCAGCGGTCGTACTAATAGTTCCGTTTTCGAGAAAAGCTATAGGATCGATAGTATTGGCGGTTAGAAAATCTCGGCAAAGTCCTTGATTCACGAGCGCTATCGGATCCTTTCATTTTCCGCAAGTGACGAAATAATACGGATGTGCTTGATTGGTTACATCGATTTGAAAATGAAGATGATTTCCATAGGAATTCCCAGTATTTCAGACTTCTCCAATCATATTTCATGCCTGAACAGCAGTACCTTTCGTAATATTTATCTTTGAAAGATGGGAATAATTGGAATAGATGGCTTTTCCATCGGAAAGCGTATGTTTTATAGAAACCGTGTTTCCCCAACCTGTTTGCCATCCGGCAGAAACTACCGTTCCATCACCTATGGAATAAACGGGAGTGCCTTTTGCTGTCGCAATATCCACTCATTGATGACTTCCATATCCAACATCCCATCCGTATGTATAGGTTGATCCATAAAGTACGGAATAAATGCGACGATATTCTGTATTGTTCTTATATTTTGTGTAATCGGCTTCCAAGATATGAGGTAATGTTGTTTTACAACCGTCATCGAGCGTATTCCATGGAGAATATCTACATGAAGATTTGGAAATCTGATTCAATGGATATACAAAACCGCTTGCATAAGCGCTTTCTATACCGATAAAAAAAAGAGAGAGAAGAAGAATATATTTTTTCATAGTGATTTTTTGACGAAAAAAAGAATGTATGATAATATTACTCCGTACATAAAAATATGCAAACAAATATATATTTACTTTTTAAATAAAAATACTATGACAGAAGCAGAAAAAAAAGTAGAATCTTCAGCTCCAGAAGCCCAGGCGAATTCTTCAGAATCTTGGTGGGATAAATTTACTGGGAAAAATGCAACGGAAGCAGCGAAAAAGAAAATGGAAGATATCCTCACTCTCCAAAAAACAGAACTCGCTAATGTTATTAGCGAATTTAAACAAGGAAAAACCGATATTGTTGGGAAGAGTAATCAACAAAAAATGGAACTTCTTGCAGAGGTATCAAAAACTATCAATAATCTCAAAAATAACAGAAATATCAATGGTATCGTCAATGATAACCTTTCTGTTACGGAGGATGCTTATGAAAAATTGGAAGCAAAAATTACTGGAACTAAGGAAGTAGTTGATTTCAAGCATCCTGAATTCATCGAGATGGCTATCGCAAATCTTGAACAATTCAAACAAGAACTTTCTGGTGCGTCGATAGAAAGTACTCAAGCAGAAGCTGGAGATGTAAAAGAATCTGTTCATCTCTCCTATGGATCGAATAATAATCCGAGTGTTTCTAGTAATCTATATGGAAATACAAGTGATGACATTAGTCAAAAACTTATTGATGTAAAAATTGCTAATCAAGAAAAGAAAAATAAAGTAGATGAATTCAAGACAAAAAGTCTTGATGAAATTAAACAACTGAACGATGAATATATCACTACTTATACAGAATCATTAAAAGATAAGCTCAATGGCGCAACTGATGCAGAAATGAAGAAAAAAATAGAACGACTCATCAGTTCATATATGAGCGTGCAAGAACTTATCAAAAGTACAAGAACTTCTTCTGAAAACTCTTCAGAATCACAAAAGAAGGAACAAGAAATAAGTATATATGAAAATAATCTCTATGCGCTCAATAAAAAGACCGAACAGCTTTTAGGAACAGAAACGATAGAGAAGACGATAGAGGAACCTATTCCTGCTATTATTACTCCTGTTACTTCCGCTCCTGCTGTTACTGTTGAGTCTATTCCTGACGAAACTCTTCCTCCAAAAGACTTTTACGAGCATATTAATTTTTCTAAAAAGAAAAAAGATTGGCCAGCTAAGGAGCGAGAACTCGCGATCGAGAGTATAAAAAAAGAGGTTAACAGTAATGATGAGCTTGCTGATGCACTCAGTAAATTAGAATACAGTAGCAAATGAATCAAGTCCGGTAAAAAATCCTCTGTTCATTCTATTAAGGATGTTCTTCTTGTTCAACTTGCACTCACAAATCTCGGGTATAAACCGAGTATATTGGATGGGGTTTATAAGGATTCTAAACTTGGAAGTGAAACCTGAGTAATGGTAATATCATTTCAGCGAGGACTTAATACTGAGGCAGGAAAAGAAGTTCTCAAAGAAGATGGTCAAATAGGACCGAAAACACTTGAAAAAATGATAGAAGCTTTGAGAGGAAAAGATATTTCTGCTCCTATCGAAAAAAACGAGGAGAAAACTTCTATTCCTCAAGTTGAGGAAAAACCTACCCCTACTTCTCAAGATACTACCGAAAATATATCAAAAACGGAAGGAAAAATGGAAACCATTGTTATTCAAGAAGAAAATCCAAGAAAAATCCTTACAATCGGAGAAATAAATGCATTAAGTAGAACGGAAAATCAAGGAAAACAACAATTTGAACAAGAACTTCAGAAAAGGAATATAAAAGTAACGAGAGATACGAGTAATGGTGAATATGTTGGAGATTCTAGAATAAGATGGGAAAATTCTCCATATAATCCAAAAAGTAAGACAGCGGAAGAATATCGTTTCATAGCTTTGAATAATCTTTTTACAGCAGGAGGAGAAAGTACAAAGGAGGCTCTGAACTATATGAGTGAACATCCAGAAGATCCAGCAGTAGTAAGGCTTGATACTATTATCAAAGAAATAAATGCTTCTGAACAAAAATCTACAGAAGCTCCTCTCGTGGACGATGTAGAACCTATTGAAGCTCTTCCTGTAAAAGAAGAGGAAGTGACTATTCCTGAAGTTGAAAAACCTATTGAAAGTCCTACTCCTGAGGTTATTCCTTCTGTTAGTACCCCAATAGAAAATACTACTCCAATATCCAAATGAGTCACATTAGAAAACTTTAAAGCTTTACAATTAAAAGCTTTTGATCAAATCTCTTTTGAGACTCATACCTGAACTATTAGAACTGGTGTCTATCAAATAATGTCGAAAACTGCAGTAGGAACAGAGATACAATTTAGAGATGAATATGGTCTACGTTCTTTTTACCTCGAAGATATGAAGCCTGGAACTTTAAAGAAAACAAGAAAATAGTTTATAAAAAACACTCCGTTTGAACGGAGTGTTTTTTTTATATCTTCCCTTCTAGGAGGTCTTCCTCGAACTGCCGAATACCGGCAATGTCTGGCGAATATGCGGAAACATCCGGAAAATCAAGCGAGTTTATTTTGGACATAACCGCTCGAATAAGCGCTTTGGTACGTTCAATTTCGCCCTGTTGAATGTAATCAGTTACGGTCACGAACTGTCCCGTCTTTCTGTCTTGTTCTATGAACATGAGGGTGAATTCTTTCTGAATGAATCTCGCCCACTGTGGAGAGAGCTCGAAAAGCACGGCATAGAAACAAAACTGGAGTTTGTATTTCCATTTCTTGATCTTCTCGTACGCGGAACCGGTATCGGAAAACGATTCGAAACCTCCTCAGGTCTTGTAGTCGGTAATAATAATTTTTGTGTTGTCGATAACTTCTATACGGTCGATTTTCCCGGTTAATTGCATACCATCGAGAAATATTCCGCCGAATGCAGTACGGAAATCGTATTCCAGATGCAAATCTCCGTAGGATTTTCCGGTGATTTCGGAATATAATGCACCCAAATTTTCTGTTCCCCGTGCGAGAAAATCACGTTCAGTGGCTTCGGCAAAACGATCCTGTTTGAAAGCAGTTTCAAATGCATCGAGAAGCGTAGATTTCGAATAGAGTCCAGTTTTTTTGTAATCATTGAAAAATACTTCGAGTGCTTTGTGCATCGCAGATCCATAACACGCAGATTCGCTTTTCGCTTGTGGAAAGCGAAGGATATTGTTCGCGACGAAATGTTCGGGACCGCCGTCTGCGACATTGAGGAAGTTTTGGAGTGCAGTAACAGACAGAGTAAACTGCTTGGCGATACGGTCAGCGAGAAAGTTTTTCTCATCTCCGTGATATGGAAGCGAGAACAAATCTTTTCGTTCACGTTCGAGGAAGTCTACGAGCGATTCGGTTCCAACGGAACTGCTTGTCCAAGCGGGATTCAGGTCGGTCAAACATCCAAGCGGATCCTCTTTCTTTTCATTCAAATTCATCTGAGCATACGAGAGAATGAGGTCTTTTTTGGCACGGGTAAATACCGTGTAAACCAGACGGCGGATATCTTCGTCGTCGTCTTTCTCGGGCGCAAGTGGGAGATTCTTCGGGAGTGGCGAACCGGAGACTTTTCCGAGTTTGTACTGTTTTTCTGTGAGTCCGATAGCGTATACTCGCCCGTACTCGAGCCCCTTCGCTTTATGGACAGTTATGAGGTTCACGGCGGTTCCTTCATGCCCAACCAAGTGCGAAGCCGATATCTGCACGTCGTACTTTTTCACGAGGGAAATGAATTCTCCATAATCGAGGATAGAGAGAAATCCCGCACCTTTTTTGAAAGAACGAACCGATTCAACGAGCTTGCGGATATTACTGAGATGTCGAGCATACACGGTGGCTCATCAAACCCCCTGAACTCACTTCGTTCGTTCTTCCCCCTTATCAGGGGGACAGGTTTTTTGCCCCCCTGATAAGGGGGGTTGGGGGGTTTGGGAGTTTAGATTCCCGAAATAATACTCATAAATAGGCGAAATATATTCCTTCTTGCCTCCACCGAACATATCGATTTGGAGAGTATTCTTGGTCGGGTCTTCGTTATACTCATCGGGAATCGCGAGTGCATTTGCACCAGTGATGTGGTCCATAAGGTCTTCGAGACGGGCATGATGGGAAAGAATGGAAAGTTCTATGAGGAAATTCGCAAGACCAGAAAGATTACTGTCCTGATGAGTCCGAAGAGTTTCGAGCCAGTTTTTGCGGTCTTCTCGACGAGCAGAGGAAATGGTTCGGGAAAGCTCCCAGATAGTCAGTCGATGAATCCCCCAGCACGGATGTGCGAGAATGGAAAGGAGAATCTCATCACGAGGCTGACCGCTTCCTCGAAGCGATACGAGGTACTCGAGAATCTCGTCCACGAGGCGTACTTCCTCGGAATCGAAAATATTTTCATCCTTACTGAGTGCCACTGGAATATGTTTCGAGAGGAGCACTTTCGCGAGATTTTCGAGGGTTTTATTCTTCTTTGTGATAACTGCGATCTCTTCTGCCGGAAATCCGTCTGCAATAGCTCGTTCAATGTCCTCCGCTACCCAAGTAAGTTCGTCCGCTTCGGTCTGGAAGATGTTCTGTGTCACACTTCCACCCTTTCCGTGGTGCGAATCGAAGGACTTGACCGCTCATGGAAATATATCCCCGATGGAATGTAAAGCTGAGTTCATAAGCGCTCGCGAAGTATCGATAATCTCGCTATTGGAGCGGTAGTTCGTCTCGAGGATGATGAGCTCGGTATCGGCCCAACGGTCACGGAATGCCCGGATATTCTTGGTATTGGCTCCCTGGAATTTGTAAATGGACTGGTCGTCATCCCCAACCGCAAACACATTTGGTATATCGGTTACGGACAAGATATCGGTAATAAGCCGAAGTTGTGCGTCGTTCGTGTCCTGATATTCGTCCACGAGGACAAATTGATATTGCTCCGCGAGATTCGCACGAATATCACCGTACTGTTCTACGAGCCGAATCGCTCAGAGAATCATATCGGAGAAATCGATGTACCCGAGGGCTTTCATCCGTTCTTCGTAGCGAGTGTAGATTTGTGCGAGTGAAATATATTTATCCAACCGAGATGCGTCTTTGAGAATCCATTTTCCTTCATAGTCTTTCTCCAGCCATTCGTCGCGCCATTTGGTAACAATCTTGGCGTCGGTTTCAGATTCCTGGAGTTCCCAGATAGATTCGAGCGAATCTGTGAGTGTTTTCGCAAAAGTATCCTGTTCATGCATTCGTTCTGGGAGTCCAGAAAAAGCCGTTATAACCGCACTATGAAAAACCCGAAACAGTTCAAGTTTACGGATTTTATCCTCTTTTTTCTGTCAAAGTGACAGAATTTCATCCATATGAGCCCGGATGAGAGGAGACATAACCGTCATAGTCGCACGGTTCGTCTCGATAATCTCAGCGTATTCCGCCGGCGTGATACCTGCGTCTTTCACGAGCTTGATGGCATTGCGGAGCTCACGGATTTTCTCGTTGGCATTTTGTCCCGGCTTGTACGGATCGTTCCAGGGAAGTGTCGTCAAAATCTCGTCGAACAGTCGCGAAGCCTCTATGTCGTCTATCGGAGTCGCCTCGGCGTAATCGGAAATACGTGAACGGTAACGGTTCAGAATCTCATTCCCGAAGCTATGAAACGTATGAATCGCCACCTTGTAAGCATCCGCACCGATAATCCGTGATAATCGCTCCCGCATATTCTTCGCCGCATTGTTCGTGAATGTGAGACAGAGAATATTGCTCGGATTCACATCAGTCTGGAGTAATATATTCGCGATACGCGCCGACAGAATCTGAGTCTTCCCACTCCCCGGCCCCGCGATGACGAGCACAGGTCAGTAAATAGTATCCACCGCCTGCTTCTGACGTGGATTGAGGGTGGAGTAGGTGGAGAGGAATGGGGTTTGAGACATAAATATGAAAAAGTGAGTTTGAAAAAAGTATATAGAAAAGAGGTGCTTTGTCACGTAAAACTTGTTTTTCGCAAAGAGTTCCGAATTTTTCTTTGCGTTTCCATCGGAAATCCGTAAACTTTTAAGTGTTAAATTTTAGAATTTTTTGAGTGAAACCTGATTTACAAAAAAAAAAACGATAATGGTTTTAGTTTAATTTCTTTGTTTAATTTCTTTGCTTTTTTTCTCTATGAAAACTCTTTCTTTTCTCAAGAAATCTGTTTATTCAGCACTTGTTTTCTTTGGAACACTCATAATTTTATCAGCAGTTTATGCAACATATCAGTATATTCTTTCCAGCGAATATACATCGGGGCAACCACTCACACAGTCGCTTTTCGGGAAAGTAGTAAGTAATATATCTGATCATGAAACGAGAATTAATACACTTGCAACATCGGTCGTTCCAACTGGGGCGATTATGTCTTTTTATTTATCATCATGTCCAACTTGATGGAAATCAGCTGACTGAACAAATTCAACACCAGATTTAAGATGAGCTTTTATAAGATGAATGAATTGAGATCTAAATTCAAGAGATATAGTAAGAACTTTATGAAGTTATCAAGAAGATGAATTAAAGCAACATAATCATGTTATGAAGTGGTGAAATAATCCTTCAAATAATACAGATACTAGTAACTTTGCTTGAGCTTATAATTCATGGGATCCTTTAAAATATAAAAATACTCAAAATACTTGATGAACTGAAACTCGTCCAAAGAATGTGGCTTTATTGTATTGTGTGAAGGAATAATTGAGTGAGAATAAATTTCTCCCAAAAAAATACTTTCTTCCCTCCAAACCATTTTAAAAAATCCCCTCCGAAACTAATTCAGAAAGGATTGGTGATGTACTAAAAACTAGAGGGAATTTTTTTTCTTCCCGAGAGAATACGCTCGATGAAAGAGTGCTTTGGTGATAAAATTATCAAAGAATACTTTTTCTTGTTTCTGGATGCTTCCGCGAAGTCCTTTTTCGATAAGGGCTAATTTTTTTTGAGTCATAGGAGTTTATTTATTATGAGATAATACAGCCTAAGAAAAGGTCTTATTGTATTGAGCAAGAATCTGAAATCTTCTATTGATTTCCTAATATTATCTTGATTATGGAAGGTATCACTATCAAGAGTATACGCAACATTGAACTTTTTGCAAAAGGTTTGAATGTCTTTTATTTGTTTCGTATCATAAATCGTGTACTTCTTATTTCCAAGTACTCCATTTCCAATCGTTTTCTCACAGATATAGAGATTCACATTACTATGTCCATTTTTTGCCAAGAATATATTTCGAATCGAATTATAGAAACATTCCACGAATCCATCAACAGGAATATTTCTGGTTTGCTGAATCTCCCGAAGATAGGTGTAATAATAGGAAATAAGCGGTGGCTGAAAGAGAAAATATATATCAACCATTCTTCCGTGTGCATTACATGTTTCTATATTTCTAAGCGAATGTTTCTTGCTTTTAAATGTCCCATCCAGTATGAAACGGATATTATTCTGAAGACAATATTTCAAAACCTTGTCCACTACTCTCGACATAGCTTCTTGATATTTTCAAGCATTACTCCCACAATATCACTCAAATAACTCGCGATAACTATCAATGTCAATGAAAAAGAAATCATTCATATACGAAAGTGCCGACTGGATGAACTCTGTTTTTCCGCTCCCTGGTGCTCCAGCAAGAAAAACCGCAGTAGTATTCTGATTTTTTTCCTCATAGATATATTTGTTCTTCTTAATCTCTATCCGAGATATTATATAATCTCCAGCAAGAGAAATTCCTTCGTCCGTGAGTGGATAGAGTGGTTTTGTATTCATAATCCTAAAAAACTTTAATTAAACTGTTCTGATTATACCCATTCCCTTCTTCCCTCCAAACCATTTTCTAAAAATCCTACCACTTCTTATTTGACTTATCTCAAGTTTTACATATAAATTTGGCACTTTCATTCTCCTGGGAGACTATTATGTCTATCCTTATACAGATAGAATTGCTTATGACTGTGGCGCTGTTCCTGTACGGAATAGCCTACGTCATGGCAAAAAATAAAAATAAATGGCACAAAGCGGTCGCAATCGTAGGTTTCCTGATGGATGCTTACGGAACCTTGCTGATGTTTCAGATAAAAAAAGGGGGATGGATGACGGGAGTTCTGGTTTCCGACATACATACCATCCTATCACTCGTCGCTTTAATTCTCTTCTTTGTCCAACTCACGCTGGGTTTGACGAGAAAAATCAAGTGGCATCGACGATTCGCTCTCTGGGTATTTTTCCCAGTATGGGCACTCGCATTCTTGAGCGGAGCTTTTCTCGCTCACTAAAAACGGCAATCCTTGGACTGCCGTTTTTTATTATCTTTTTTCGAGTTTGGTTCGTACGTACAAGCCCTGTACCTGCAGACGTGCCCATTCTGTTTTCCGGAGGAATTTCAGACTCGATTCCTTGCTCGGATGACTCTTAAAACAATTGATGCGAATCATCTTACTGAGCTCTTCGAATCCGTATTCATGGACGAGAAAATCCAGAATCATAGCGAGCGTGACTCCGTGCAGTATATCGTCGGTTCGGTTATTCTGTTGCATATTTTGTAGTTATGGAAAATGATTAAGGCGAAAATCTTAGCAGAAGTTTTCTATATATCAAGTTTATTTCCGGATATTTAAAGTACTTTGGATGTTTTCATAATAGGGAGAAAATGTTTGGTTAATTTATTCGTCTCAAGCCGAACTATAAATAGCTGTAGTTCATCGGGATTATTTTCTCTTTTTTGATCGATGAAATCCAAGAATCGGTTATGTAAAACGATAAGATCTATTCGTCGATTTCCTGGATCATAAAAGATTTCTCCAAATATTTTTTTTGAAATATCATTAATCTTCTCGAGTATTGGTTTCCAATTCTTGACAGAAAAAAGAAGTCCCTTCATTTCCTTTTCTTTGTCCGACAACAATCTTCCTCAACGAACGGTAAACTCATATATTCCATCATTCTCAATAGCGATTTTCTGTCAGGAAATCTGATCTTTTGAAAAGAGGTTCTTCAGTAGGACAAAGAGATGCCTGGCAGTATCTCGATGCGTTATGAGAAGATTCACCGATCCTTTCGGCGAAGAGATAAGTTTCTTCAAAAACTCCAATAATCACTTGGTATTATTGTCTGCGAGAAGCTCTTCCAACAATGAATTATACCGTTCATTCTGTATATTTTTCGGTGGATTTATCAAAGCTTCCTCTATATTGAGTACAGAGCAGGATATACAGGAATGATCTATAATAATATCTTTCGGATATATAGGGGTCTTTTCTTGGTAATCCAATATGTTTTGGGCGCATTTCCTTACAGTTTCCCGAATGATTTTCGCCGTTTGTATTGCACGAGGAAGGGGACTTGTAAGTAAACGGAAATCAAGTCCTTGAAACTCCTCTCATTTTCTGCTGGAATCCATCTCCCCTTCTATAGTAAGGAGCTCATTGTCATTCCCCGGCGGTCATTTCAGAACATCGCTCTTTGTTTTTCCGTGTCGGGAAAAGTATATGAGAATAGGTATGTCTGCGATATCCAGAATCTCCGACTGAAGTTCATTCGCTTCTTTAAATGCGATATTTTGGATATCGATATTGTTTTCTGCTGTCCGTCATTTATGGTATTTATCTCCTATATCTTTCGTCATCGCCAAAAGTCGACTTACAGATTGTATGAACGGAATATAATATCGGGATTCTCTATCTTTTTGATTCTCTTTATTCTTTTCCGATAAAGATGACGGGGTTGCAAGATATGGCGGTAATTTTGGTTTTATCTCATTTCTATCGAGGCTGTCGAAAAATACATGGAGAATATCACTGTCGAAAAATCCACCCTGTGCCCATTCCTGCATAGTTTTTCTTACATGTTCCGGGGGGTTTTCCGTAGACAATGCCTCGTATGCTCGAATAATCGGATATATTCTCCCTTCAAGAGGTATTGTTTTCTTTGTCAAGCCGAAAGGGAAACCTAATCCATTCATGGTTTCATTGCAGGAAAGAATCATAGATTTCACCTTGTCCAATACTTCTCTTTCCATCTTTCCTCATAAAATGAGATCGATTTTCTGCGAGAAATTTTTGGATTGGAGTGTTATATTACGACAGATATCCAATGCTTTTCAAAAAAGTATCAGCGTAATGGTTTTTTTTGTGTTTTTCAAGCTTGCAGAATCCTGAAATATCCAAATATTTTCATATAACTTCCGCTATGAATATAGAATAATCGTTTCTTTTCAAGGGAAAATCCATCTTCTTTTCTATAGCTTCGAGTGTATTTATGTTGTCGGAAGCGAAACGGACAAGATATTGTTCGTTCAGTTCGATAAAACGGTCAATTGCAGGATTAACTATATTGTTCAACTGGTATTCCTCGAATCACTGAACGGATTTTTCTGTTCCGCGATCAATCATAATCGCATATTTTCTCGGTTTATCGAAAATATTCAGGGTTATATGTCGCATATTAGCAGGATTTTTTCTCAAAATTTCTACTTCTATCGTATTGAAACCGTAGATTGCCAGAATCTCATTGCTTTCTTCGGAAATAACACATATCCGAATAGAACCGTATGTATCTTCTAATTTTTCAATCACTTCACTATCCGTTCAGGCGCTCATAAGATGATTTCGGAAGAAATCGATTTCCTTCAGGTGTTTTTCTTCCAATTGCTTTTTTTTCAATAGTTTTTCGGTCTTTTTAATCTCGATTCTTCGTCTGCTTTCTGGTAGTATGGAGGTTTTCATAAGTATCGGCACCAGCGGATCGATACTTGTTCATTTCCATGCTTTCTTCATATCGGGATATATATCCGATAAATAGATTTCCACGATCTCTTTTTCATAACAAACAATCGGTGTGTTTCATCTATATACATCAAATATCTCGACGGCACGATAAAAATAATTTTCCCGTGCCTCCGTTTCCCACTCTTCCTTATGAAGTTTCGCAAGAAAAAGAAGTACTGATATCTTTACAAGAGATTGTTCTGGAGTTCCTTTATATCTAAGGGATTGTTCCAAGTATTTCTTCGCTTCTGTCAGATGGGCTGTCGCTATATTTTCGTCATTTCGTATTTTTTTCATTGTTTTTTTTATTTTCCCGGTTTTTATAATACTCTGAAAAATCGCAACCGATTCAGTATAATGCGATAATCATTTCTGATAATATAATTCGATCGGGTTATTTTCGAGAACCGAATCTACTCATGAAAGAGACGAGGGATTATTCATCTTATTATTGGAAAAGAAAATATTTTATGTTTTCCTCCTGTGTTTTTACTCCTAATTTTAACATAAGAAATATTTTTTGTCAAAATTATAGATAACAAGTAAATATATACTGGATGCTGATTATCCGGAATATGCCAAATTTGTCTTGTCTTTGTCCGTTTTCGACTTTCGTTTTTTCTATAAACTAGGCAACCTCTTCAAGAGAGATTTTTATTTGTTTATTTTCGCCCCATATGAACACTCTTTCTCAAATACATTCCCAAACTCAAAATAATTCTTGAAAAGTTTTCCTTGGCGCTTTTTGAAACAAAGAAACCTTTTCGCATCAGGGCAACTATGAAATGATTCATATTGAAGAACGTTTGTTTTTCCTAAAAACCCAGAATATCATCGATGAACTTACTCAAATTATGACATTTATAAAAGAATTGGAAAATATTTGACTCAAAAACACCGAAATTTTAGAACAGATTCATGATATACTAACGAAACTCCGTTCTGGGGATAGAAGCTATAAATATACAAAGATTGTCCATGTACTTACCAAATATTTGAGCGGTATCCGAAATTTCTCTTCAAGTTCAAGTATGAAAAGTATTATGTTTTATAAGAGATTGTTCGAATCGACTCTCGTAGCTATTATCCAGGAGCTTGATTCTTTTGAAGAAGAGATATATTAATTCCATATTTTCTTGATTATACCTATACGAATCGATTCATCACGTTCAAGTCGAAGATAATAGTCAGTTATTCATCATGAACAGATGAGTGATAATTCTTCTCAAAAATATTCTTTCGCGAGTTTTTTAAGAGGGAGAACCACTTTTCCTAATATTTCATTTTTATTTTGGGAATAAGTCGATACCGGAAGTTTCGTGTTTGATACTTCTTTTCCGAGGTTTTCTAGTAGAATCTTCATCATATCGATAGTAGTATTTTGTGAGTGGATGTCTTTTGATGTAAGTTTGGTACCACGAATATAAATCCTTCCACTTATTGTATCCAAAAGAATGCAGTCTTTCTCATTTTCTATGACGCTGTCATAATTTCCGAAATAGGACATTCCCGATGAATCAGTAAAAAAAATATTTCATTCTTTCGTATAATCTGAATAAATCTTTTCTGTAATGAATTGTCTGAGTTGTACTCCGTCACTAGAAAATCCATCTCTCCATGAAGCGTAATCCAGAGATATGATATGATTATCGTCCTGAAGATGTTCCAAAACTTTTTGCAGAGTTGTCCGGCTTCTTTTGTCTTTCATAACGAAAAAGAAACTACCACCGATTTTTCCGGTATTGAAAGGAATAATCCCTATTTCTTCATCCTCGAATTGGCGATACTGATAAAAAAGATATTGGAGAGCGAAGAAAAGCCGATTTTCCTTCTGATAAGAAAAACTCATGAAACCTATGTTTTTCATAGTGTTTATGAAAGCATTCAGTGCATTTTCATTATATGAATTCTTCAGAAGATAATCGAATCATTCAAGGATTTTAAGATTTGTACTGTCTATGTTTTTCCGAGAAATTTCGCTTTTATCAAAACGTAAAAGATCAGAAAGAATGGTACGATCTTCGTCTTTTACTGGCAATAATCGAATCATATCAGAGACAAAAGCATCAAGATGATCATTTTCCCTTTTCGCTCACTCTTTTTTTAATTCGATCTCTCCGAACATATTGTATTCCATACCGGTAAATATAATACCATAATCCAATGGAAGTTCCCAATTCGCGGCATTGTCCATTCATAAAAAATTTGTGATAACATTTTTATAAACGGCGGTTTCGGAAGAAGATATAGTTTTCATATCATTGTCTGTGGTACATATGTCATCTGTATGATTTATGGCGTTCTTTTTTGAAATATAGACTACTGGTAATGAAGTATTCGGAATCATAACAGTAAAATTGCTTGCTCCGGTACTTTTTCCAAGAGAAATGCAATGCGATAGATTGAGAGTAGAACAGTAAAGTTCATTGAAAATCGGATCATCCACGGAAAATTCTCAACCTTTCAATACCTTGGGATCGAGTTTTCCTGTTACGATATAAAGGAGGTAGGTCAGGAGAACCGAAATGACTCACGAGAAGGAAAATCCGTGTCATCGCGGAGTTTCCGCCAAGAAATCTATCTCCATTCATCCAGAGAAACCGTTTTCAGTCAGAAAATTTTGGAGAAAAAGAGTTATCCTTTCGACATCGTATTTGAAAAACACGGCGAATTTATCTTCCTTGAAAACATTTTCGACCGAAGAATAATGGAACACTGTGCGGAATGTGATTTTCCCGGAAGTATTGAAATTCACTCAGCAGAAGGTTTTTATAGGAAGTTTCTGTTTGATTCTGAGAGCACTCACCCCATGAGAAATATCAGCTCACCAAGTAAGAACACCGTCACCCGAAAGTACTATATTGTGCGTATTAAAAAAGTCTTTGTAGACAGTATGGAAATTTTTCTGTAATTCAAGAGAATCCATTTTTATATTACCTTTCATTTCGACGAATGATTAGAGATAAAAATTAATACTGAACTAAATGAATTCATTTTACGAACTATAGCTTATACAATATTTGTATTGTATCTTATTTTTCATACAAAACAACAGTTTTTAATTATATAATGCCACTTCTGGATTCTCAATATTTGTCTTGTTTTTGTCTTTTGTTTTTCAACATATTTATTTATAGTCAATTATGTCTTTCAGGACTCGTGCATCTCTCTTCCGGTAATTCTCTTTAATTTTCATGCGCGTATAGTGCTAGTCTAGCGATCATAGCTTTTAAGCTACATATATCGCACTTATTATACAACGGTTATTCTCCAGGAATTCCCGATTATCGCACCGATAGAGAATAAGAAGACATTAACGGTCTTGAAGGATATATTTTCCTAAAAATCCCGAAACTCTATTAAATACGGATATTCTATTTTTATTCTGTCTTTTCCTTTTTATCCGATTTTTCTATACTTATACCAGGTCTTTCGAGATTCGTGCATCTGTCTTCCTGTTTTTCTCTACAATATCTATGCACTTACGGCATCAGTTCCAGTGGTTGCAGCCTTCGGCTCCATTATTCCACACTTACCGTACAATAGTTTTCCCGAATATGTGTATCATATCGGACATTATTGATTATCGCATCTACAGAGAGTATAACGATGATATCAACGACTTTGGAGGATTTTCTAAACTTTAATACAAAAACTCTCGACATTATCAATGTCGAGAGTTTTTGTTTTTATAATTAATTTGGTGGAGATGGTCGGAATCGCACCGGCGTGCTCAGAGGTCACCCTCGACGTCTACTATCATAGATTCTTTTGAATACTCGAAAACTTAAATAGAACCAAAAATATTCTCGAGAATACGACCGAATATACTACTCGTTCTCTGTCCGAAAGTATTAGGAGTTCAGAGAGGAGAGACCTCTGGGTATAAGAGATGCACGAGATAGATACACTCTCAGATTTGTAGCAGGCCAGCCGGCACTCATCCCCGAAGGGAGGCTACGTTTTACTATTACGCAGTTGCGAGAGTAGTAGGAGCAAGAGCTTTCTTGAAAGCTGCAAGACCTTTAGCAACACGAGTGTTAGCAGTTGTTGTGCTTATTATTGATTGCGGAAGTTATAAGCACCTCCCGGATAGCGATCGAAGTATGACGAAGTCTCCAAGTAGAATTCTATATCATCCCCATGTGGAAACGAGTATATGAAAAATAGGGAGAAAATCAAGTTTATATAGAGATAAGAAAATAAGGAGAACAGGAGAATAAATACCCCTTATATGACCTGTAAGATGCTGGTTTTATACAAGAGAAAATGTAAAAATCAGAGTAAAATTAACATTTGTTAGAATATGTCATTAATCCCTCCAATAAAGCAAAAAATGATATTTTTTACTACATTTTCTCGACAAAGAAAGAGGATTTTTGGAGAAAAAAACAAAAAAACATTTGCTTTTTGCTTTACCCTTCATATAATCGCTCTTGTTATTTTATCTCTATAATAACAATTTTTATGAAAAAACAGGATTTTATTAAAGCAGTTGCTACTGCTGCAGGTCTTTCTCAAGATGCTGCTGGAAAAGCTCTTAATTCTATGATTTCAGTAGTTACTGCTGAACTCAAGAAAGGTGGGGAAGTTAATATTACTGGTTTTGGTGCCTTCAAAGTTTCTGCTCGTGCAAAACGAAATGGAGTTAATCCTAAGACTGGTGCTAAAATTTCTATCCCAGCTATGAAGTCTCCTGTATTCCGTGCAGGTAAAACTCTTAAGGAATCTGTAAGATAGTTTTTATAGGAAAAAGACCACTTGTTTCGACAAGTGGTCTTTTTTTTGACTTTATTTACATTTTTTGATATAATAAACTGGTATGTTTATAGATTTACTTCTCTATCAATGCTACAGATAGACATTTCTCATCTGGAATATAATGAATTGGTCGATTTCGTAAACGCGAATATTTCCGATTTTGGGAATTTTGATTTGGAACTCATTTTCAAGGCAGATTATAACCAATCAAAAATCATTCGCGACCTTATTCTTCTGTTATTCCAAAAAAATAACATCGAGGTGCCCTGGAAAAATCGATTTGTCCTCATATCAGATGAGTTGGTAAATAATTCTATCGAATATGGAAGTCTTCCACTTGATAAAAATCACTTCACTATACATTTTAAAACGATAGAAAAATCACTTACTATTAATATGGAGGTATGTGATACTGGTCGTGGACTCGAATCAAAAACGAGTCATGAAATGGAAGAATTGAAAAAAACGAAAGAATCTATCTGATTTGAAGGTTATCTCGGAAAACGAGGTCGTGGACTCTTTCAACTCGTGACAAACCTCGTAGATGAACTCTATTTCAGAGATGATTCAAATGGGGGACTTGTGGTCGGAGTTAGAAAGAAAATGAATATTCTATAATATAAAAAGAGCTTCTTACATAAGAAGCTCTTTTTATATTTTACCCTTTTGATTTCTTTTGGAAAACTGTTTTCTCGAGAGGAAATGCTCGTCCTGCTATAACTACTTTTCCAAAATCCTCATCATCCGATCCTTCAAAGAAATACTCTTCTATGTTTGCTCGAAGCATCGCGTGTACTTTTGTTAGGATATGAAGCTTTTCCATAATGTCATAGACACGAGCAACTGCTTCGAAGTTTTTCATATCGGTCATACGGACAATTTGTTCGATTCGTTCTCCACTTACAGTTATCTCACGATCTCCAGTCTTGGTTATTTTAAAACTATCGCTTTTCTGAAAGTATTTCAGATCATAGAATTTCATCGGAGTATCTTCCCCATCTCCATTTTCTCTTTCAATAGTTTTACCGGCGTATTCGGAGATAAGAAAATCCTTCAGTTCATCTATTCATTGAAATCCTGCTGCGGAAATAGTGAAATATTTCTTTCCTTTAAAATGTTTTGCCAATTTCTTCGAAAGAGAGACGATCTCATCCGGCGGAATAATATCGGCTTTGGAAAATACAATCACTTCCTCTTTTTCCTTAAGTAAATCGGAAAACATTTCAAGTTCCTTTCGAATATCTTTGTAGTTCTGTACTAATAATTCTTCTCCCTGACTCATATCAAGAAGATGAAGAAGAACATGTGTTCGTTCAATATGTTTGAGAAATTGGATACCGAGTCATTTCCCTTCTGAAGCACCGGGAATAAGTCCTGGAACATCTTCGAGAATAAGATTCTGTCCTTTATGTTCCATAACTCCAAGATTTGGAATGAGAGTTGTGAACGGATAATCTGCAATCTTTGGGCGTACATTCGTCACACTTTGAATCAGTGTAGATTTTCCAGCATTTGGGAGACCAATAATTCCTATATCTGCAACGAGTTTCAGTTCAAGTTTCACGAATTTCTCTTCTCCTATATCCCCCATCTCCGCAAAAGCGGGAGCTTGACGAACGCTTGATGGAAAATGAGCATTTCCAAATCCTCCACGACCTCCTTGGCAAAGCGGATATGTTTCACCTTCATGATTCAGATCAACAATAACTTCCCCTGTTTCTGCATCGGTAACGATAGTTCCAACGGGGACTTTTACAACGAGATCTTCTCCAGCAGCACCATGCATTTCCTTAGTACCGCCATTTTCTCCATTTTCTGCTCTGAGTGTGTGAGTATGACGAAAGTCAGACAAGGTATTCATATTGGAAGTTGCGCGAAGATAGGCATTTCCACCATATCCTCCATCTCCTCCATAAGGACCTCCATTCGGTATACATTTTTCACGACGCCATGAAACAATTCCATTTCCGCCTTTTCCGGCTTTGATAGTGATTTTTACTTCATCGATAAACATAAAAAAGGGGTTAGATATTTCGCGCATTCTATCTAAAAATGCCTTTTTTACAAAAAGATTTGTAAATTTAAAAAAAAACATATACTGTGCTCCATAAATTCATTCCTCCAGAGGACTGCCCTTCGGGAAGTATTCTCATGAAGGCGGGAATCCAATTCATTACTTCTAATATCATCTATTATGGCAAAAGGAAAACGAACATATATGTCTTGTCTCTCAACTGAGTCAGGAATTATGGGATACATAACAAATGTACAAAAGAGAAACTTCGCAACTGGAGAAAAACTTGAGCTTCGAAAATACGATAAAAAACTTCGAAAACATGTTATTTTCAAGTTAAAAGAAACAAAACACTAAAATATAAAAAATCCCTTCCGATTCAATCGGAAGGGATTTTTTATATTCGAAAGAATTATGCGGCTTGGGGATAATTCGTATCATTTGCTGCACCGAGAATAGTTGCGATTTGAGCTCGATGATTCGCTTCAAGCTTACTAATATCCATTTCGAGTCTCAATAATCGAGTATCCACAATAGCTCGCTCTTCAGGAGAAAGTGTTACGGCAGTAAGTCTTTCTACTCGTCCACCGAATTGTTCCAGAAGATTTGCGATTTCACCTCTTATCTCTAAATGATCTGGTTGTTTATTAAAAACATTACTATCTCTTTCAGCGCTTGGTGTCATATGTGTTTTTATTTACGGATAAAATTAAATATTTTTTTGAAAACTTTCCATTTCTTGTTTCGTAGTTTTCTGGATTTGTTTACGGTTATAGGCTTCTAAATCAGATTCTATATCTTCCAATGCCTGAACGAGAAGTATTTTCTTTTCCTGTTCCAGTTCATCACGATGAAGTTTAATGCTTGCAACGACTGTATCCCATGTTTCAAATATATGAAGTTGTTTTTCTTCCGTGAGAACTGGGAATATCCGCAGTATTTCACGAGCATCGTCTAGATGAAGTCCGGTAATGGAAATCCTTCGGAGTAGTTCGGTGTTTTGTGTGAGTTCTAGAGTCATGGGAAAACTATATATAAAATAAGGTATGAGATTAATTCTTCTCCCCGACAAAATAAGTATATCATATCGAGAAAAAAGATACAAATAAATCGAATGTTTTTCATTTGACAAAATGTATTTTTCTTATTCCTGAATTCGGATTTTCTCGATATATACACACTTCCCTGCTTGTATCTCTACAAAAATTCCGGTCAATACTCCTTCTCCGACCACTTGTTCTGCTTTTGGTCCAAATAACTTCGTACCGGTGAGAAGTTTCGGAAGACGAGATTCAAATGTATGTCCGATAGAACTCCAGAGTGGACCAGTCATACCAAGATCAGTAATCATTCCCGTTCCTTTCGGGAATATTCGCTCATCATTGGTTTGTACATGTGTGTGTGTTCCGTAAACAACACTTACTTTTCCATCAAGAAAATAAGCCATATTTACAAGTTCCGCGGTAGTTTCCCGATGAAAATCCACTACGATTGCATCGAATTTTTCGGTAATTCCAGAAAGGATTTTTTCGATACTTTGAAAAGGATTATCGACACTGTCATTCATAAACGTTCCTGACATAATATTGATAACCAATAATTTCTGTCCGTTCTTTTCAATAATCTTCCATCCTTTTCCAGGAATAGGATAATCTTGATGTTCGGAATAATTTGCTGGACGAATCTGGATAGATAAAGGATCGGAAAAAATATCTCCAGAGTCCTTAAAATTCGAAAAAACATGGTTCCCGCCGGTAAGCACATCGAATCCGAGTTCTTTCATAAAAAGAACATGTTTTTCTATCGGTCATTTCCCTCCAGTGATATTTTCAGAATTGGCAATCATAAAATCCGGAGCGTATTTCGCACGGAGAGTGTCGATATTTTGCTCTACCATCCGACGACCCGTTCGCCCGAATACATCTCCTAAGATAAGAACCTTCATATAAAAAGAATAGATAACGATATTAATGAGAAGAATTATATAGAAACAAAAGGAAAATAAAAATCGATATTTTAAATGAAGGGAAAATTCTTTTGCTTTTTCCCTATTTATCCCTATACTACCCTGGTATGCACCCGTCTTGACTGTGTTCTTCTGCCGATGGGGGCAATTTTTTGCGTAGTAATCTCCTTGTGTTCTCCCACTACTTTCATAAAAATCCTTTCTTTTAATTCTCTATAAAAACTCTCTATTTATGGCAAAAAAACAAGGATCTATCACCTCCACTGCTCAAGTGTCTCCAGAAAGTCTCGGAGCGCTCTATGAAATAAGTGGACGGTATTTTTTTACGGACGATAAATCCATCTTGGAACTTCCAGAACTTATCGAAGTTCAGCTCGACAGTTACCATGATTTTCTCAACAACAAGCTCAATAAAGCTTTTGAAGAGACTTTCCCTATTCAAGACTTTTCAGGAGAAAAGATTGATATCTATTACAAAGGAATTACGATTGAAGAACCTAAACTTAGTGTTTCTGATTGTAAGAGAAAGAATCTCAATTACGAAGCACCTATGAAGGCTCGTCTCGAGATGCTTAATAAAGAATCCGGAGAAATTAAAGAACAGGATGTTTATATGGGAGGTGTTCCTCTTATGACAGAACAGGGAACTTTCATTATTAATGGTATTGAACGAGTTATCATCAATCAGATCATCCGATCGACCGGTATTTTCTTCACTCCAGATGTTAAGAGTCCAGGATTATTCGCTATGAAAGTTATCCCACAAAAAGGAAGCTGGTTCGAAATCGAAATCGAGAAAAAAGGAGCTATCAATGTAAAAATCGATAAGAAACGTAAGATTGCGATTTCCGTAATTCTTCGTGCTTTCGGTCTCGAATCCGATGCAGAAATCATTGCCGCTTTTGCTGATAATAAAGAATTTATCTCCAAATATATCGGTCCTACTCTTGAAAAAGACAAGACTAAAACTCGTACAGAAGCTCTCTATGCTATCTATAAACTTCTTCGTCCAGGAGATCTCGGAACCGATGAACGAGTAGAAGAACTTTTCAAAACAACATTCTTCGATACGAAGAAATTTGATCTCGGAGCGGTTGCTCGACTCAAAATCGAACGAAAATTCGGTATCACTACTTCTTACGAAGATGTAGATGGAAAATTTCTTTCCAAAGAAGACCTCGTAGCAGGTATTCGATACCTTCTCTCTCTCAATGAAGAACTTCCAGGATTTGAATGGGATGATATAGATCATCTTGAAAACCGACGAATCCGTTCTGTCGGAGAACTCGTTTACGATAAAGTAAAAGTGGGTCTTGCTCGAATGGAAAAGATTGCTAAGGATCGTATGACGATCGTAGAACTTGCTGATGCGACTGCCGGAACTTTCATAAACTCTCGTCCTTTGACGGCTGTTATGAAGGAATTCTTCGGAACTTCTCAGCTTTCCCAGTTTATGGATCAATCCAATCCTATTTCCGAACTTGCACATAAACGTCGTGTTACTGCTCTCGGAGTCGGAGGTCTTACACGAGAACGAGCTTCGTTCGAAGTACGTGATGTACATCCAACTCAATACGGACGAATCTGTCCTATTGCAACACCAGAAGGACCGAATATTGGTCTCGTACTCCACTTCTCGAGTTATGCTCGAGTTGATAAACACGGGTTTATTACTACTCCATTCCGAAAGATTCAACATACCGTTGCAAATGATGGGAAGGCAGCTGTAAACCGAATTACTCTCGATGCTCTCACTGATGCAAAAGGAAAAGTGATTCTCGATGAAAAAACATACATTACTGAGGCTGATGCAAAGAAACTTAAAGAACAATATACAGAAAAAGAAATCGAAGTTCGAGGATTCCTCACGACTGAGTACGAATACGTGGATGCTTACCAAGAACGAAAACTCGTTATTGCGGAAGCGAATTCCCTCTCTGACGAATACGGAAACTTTACGGAAACTCGTATTTCCGCTCGTAAGAATTCCGAAGCGACAACCGAGTACGTTCGTGAGATTACTCATATCGACGTTTCTCCGAAACAAATCATGAGTGAATCGACTGCGCTTATTCCATTCTTGGAACATGACGATGCGACTCGTGCGGAAATGGGAACGAACATGATGCGACAAGCTGTTCCACTCGTACGAGCGGAAGCTCCAGTAGTCGGAACCGGAATGGAACGACTTATCGGAGAAGAATCCGGTTATGTAGTGAAAGCAGAAGAAGACGGAGAAATCATCGGAGTTGATGCGAAACATATTTCCGTACTTTACAAGAGTGGAAAGAAAGCACTCTACGAACTTCGAACTTTTGAACGAAGCAATCACGATATGCTTATTCACCAAAAAGCGAAAGTATCTGGTGGACAGAAAATTACCAAAGGAATGATTCTTGCTGACGGACAATCTATCCAGAACGGAGAACTTGCCATCGGTAAAAACCTTACTGTTGCATATATGCCATGGGAAGGGTATAACTTCGAGGATGCGATTATTATCAATTCTCGCGTAATGCAGGATGATTATTTCACTTCCGTTCATATCAATGAATATGTTCTCGATGTTCGAGAAACAAAACTTGGGCCTGAACAGACTACAAACGACATTCCAAATGTTGCAACGAACAAACTCAAAGATCTCGATGAAAACGGTATCGTTCGAATCGGTGCGTACGTAATGGGTGGTGATATCCTCGTCGGAAAGGTTACTCCAAAAGGAGAAATCGAACTTTCTCCTGAAGAACGACTCCTTCGAGCGATTTTCGGAGATAAATCCAAAGATGTCAAGGATTCTTCTCTCATGATTCCTGCAGGATCAGGAGGAAAGGTTATCGGAACTCACGTACTTCGTCGTGAAAATGGAGATAATCTCCCAACCGGAGTATTTGAACAGATTAAAGTATACGTTGCTCAAACTCGTAAAATGGAAGTCGGAGACAAGATGGCAGGACGTCACGGTAATAAAGGTATCGTTTCACGAATCGTACCTCCAGAAGATATGCCATTTATGGAAGATGGAACACCGGTAGATATCATCTTGAATCCGCTCGGAGTTATTTCTCGTATGAATATCGGACAGATTCTCGAGACTCATCTCGGAGCTGCGGCACAGAAACTCGGAATTACTATCGCAACACCTATTCTTAATGGTATTTCTGTTGAGAAGATTGGAGACCTTATGGAACAAGCAGGTATTCCTCGTGATGGTAAAGTTCAACTCTTCGATGGAAAAACCGGAGAACCGTTCAAGGAAAAAACCATGGTCGGAGTAAAATATATGTTGAAACTTCATCACCTTGTCGAAGACAAGATTCATGCTCGTTCTGTTGGACCATATTCTATGGTTACACAACAACCACTCGGAGGTAAAGCTCAGAACGGAGGACAACGTCTTGGGGAAATGGAAGTATGGGCTCTGGAAGGATACGGTGCTGCTAATATCCTCCAGGAAATGCTCACTATCAAATCCGATGATATCAACGGACGTGCACAATCGTACGAAGCTATCGTCAAAGGAAAACGAATCCGTCGACCGAATATTCCAGAGTCGTTCAATGTACTCCTTCGTGAACTTCAAGCATTGAATCTCAGTATCGAACTTCTCGAAAAGGGAGAACTCGAAGAACAGGAAGCAATCATATTGGAACGTTACAGTGAACTTGAGAAATTAGAAGGACAATATGATATAGAATTGGATATTCCAAATATTGAAGAAAAAGTGGAAGGAAATGTCGTTGTAAAGATTGAGGAAGATACGGAATAAAAATAGTAGGAACAGACCCGTATGTCTGTCCGGATTGGAATCCAAAAATCATCATGGTGAACACATGGGTTCACCCCTACAATATATCATTCTTAATTACTAAATTAACTTCCTTATGATTCCAGATTTCAAAGATAAAAATTTCGAAAACTTCTTAAATGACAAGATCACCGATTATTCTCAAATCGAGAAATTTGCCGGACGACGAGATATTACTCAGGGTAAAACCCTCGATAATCTCGCCGGTATTAGTATCGGTCTTGCATCAAAAGAACATATTCGATCTCTCTCCTATGGAGAAGTTCTCATTTCAGAAACTATCAACTACCGAACACAACGACCAGAACGTGCTGGACTTTTCTGTGAACAGATTTTCGGACCTCGCAAGAATTTCGAATGTGCCTGCGGAAAATACAAACGTATCCGATATAAGGGAATCGTGTGTGAACGATGTGGTGTAGAAGTAACTACGAGCCAGGTTCGTCGTCAACGTACTGGACATATCGAGCTTGCTGCTCCAGTAGCTCATATCTGGTACCTTAAATCCGTTCCTTCTCGTATTGGTCTTCTTCTTGATATTTCTGTAAAAAAACTCGAGCAAGTTGTTTACTTCGCTTCGTACGTTATTACTGATGTATACGAAGAAAAGAAAGAAGAAAGTCTCAAAGAACTCGATGTTGCTTACAAGACTTCTAAGGTAGAACTTCAGAAACATATCCAACAGGATATTAATGAAGCGAAACTTCAACTCGAAGCGAAAGAAATTTCTAGAAAATTCTTCAATGAAACAGAAGCGACACTTACTGCTCAACTCGATCATCTCGATGAAGAATATAATCGAATGAAAGACCTACTCAAGAGTTTGAAAGAATCGACTGTTATCGGAGAATTCGACTATCGAATTATGTACGATAAATTCCCTCATGTATTTAAGGGAGGAACCGGTGCCGAACATATCAAGACTCTATTGCAGAGAATCGATATCAAGAAGTTCATTTCTGATCATCAGAAAGAACTGAAGTCTGCTCCGAAATCTAAACAGAAAAAGATTCTCCAGAAATTAAAACTCGCTTCTAGTCTCTTCAAATCTAACCAGAAACCAGAGCATTTCATCCTTGATGCGCTTCAAATCCTTCCACCGGATCTTCGACCGATGATCCAACTCGATGGAGGACGTTATGCTTCGAGTGATTTGAATGATCTCTACCGACGTGTTATCAACCGAAATAATCGTCTTCGAAAACTCGTAGAACTCGGAGCTCCTGAGGTCATCCTCAAGAACGAGAAACGTATGCTTCAGGAAGCGGTTGATATGCTTATTTCTGGAGATGTTCGAAGTAACCGACCAGGTTATACGAGCGCAACCAAGAAAAAACTCAAGTCTCTTGCAGATGTTCTCAAAGGTAAACAAGGACGTTTCCGTCAGAATCTTCTCGGAAAACGAGTTGATTACTCTGGACGTTCCGTAATCGTCGTAGGACCAAAACTCAAGATGAATGAGTGTGGACTTCCAAAGACTCTCGCACTTATCTTGTTCCGTCCTTTTGTTATCGGTAAACTTATCGAACAAGAGATGGCGTACAACGTAAAACACGCGGAAAAGATCATCGAAGAGAAAGGAAAAGAAGTTTGGGACGCTCTCGATAATGTCATTGAAGGGAAACACGTTCTTCTGAATCGTGCACCAACACTTCACCGACTTGGTATCCAAGCCTTCAAGCCAGTTCTTATCGAAGGAAAAGCTATTCAGCTCCACCCTCTTTGTTGTACTGCCTTCAATGCGGATTTCGACGGAGATCAGATGGCGGTTCATCTTCCACTTACCGAGGAGGCACAACGAGAAGCTCGTGAGCTTATGATTACATCGAAAAATATGTTGAATCCATCAAACGGTGAACCTATCGTTATGCCAGAAAAAGATATGATTCTCGGATGTTATTACCTCACTCGTCTCGCTCCAGGAGAAGCAACTCTTGCCTTCAGTTCAGGAGAAGATGCAACTCATGCATATGACAACAAAGCCATTACTCTCCATACACCAATTAAACTTCGTATAAATGGAGAAATAATTACAACTACATACGGTCGATTCCTCTTTAATGAAATTATTCCAAAGGAACTCGGATATGTAAATGATACTCTCTCCAAGAGTGTTCTCAAGAAACTTCTTGCTCGAAGCTTCCTTATCTTCGGATCGGAAGAGACAGCATTCTTCTCAAACGAGATCAAGAATATAGGGTTCAAATACGCAACTATCTCTGGACTTACTATCTCCAAAGATGATATGATTATCCCTGATACGAAACACACGTTCATCAAGGATGGAGAAGAAAAAATCAAGGAAATTCAGAAACGATTCTGGAACGGGTTCTTGACGGAAAAAGAACGTTACGAACAATCCGTTAAGGTTTGGAGTAAAGTTAAGGGAGAAATCGAAAAAGTCATGAAGCCATTCTTCAAAGCAGAAAATCCTATCTACAATATGATCGATTCTGGAGCCCGAGGTAACTGGGGTAACTTAACTCAGCTCTGTGGTATGAAAGGACTCGTTGCCTCACCATCTGGTAAGACCATCGAACTTCCAATCAAATCCAATCTTAAAGAAGGATTCTCTACACTCGAATACTTTATCGCGACACACGGAGGACGTAAAGGTAAGGCAGATACGGCGCTTAAAACCGCTCAATCTGGGTATCTTACTCGACGTCTCGTTGATGCGGCTCAGAATATCCTCATCCGATCGGACGATTGTGGAACGCACCATTACGAAGAAATCGTGAAGGCAACTTCCAAGACTATCTTCGGTGAATCATTCGAAGAACGCATCTACGCGAAGTTCTTGGCAAAAGACGCAATGGTTGGAAAAACTGTTATCGCTCCAGCTGGAACTGTTATCAGCAAAGAACTCATCAAGACATTTACCGAAGCGAATGTTGAATCGGTTTGTGTTCGTTCTATCCTCACTTGTGAGACAGAAGAAGGAGTTTGTCAAAAATGTTACGGTCTCGATCTCGCTCATAACGACCTCGCGGAATTCGGTACACCAATCGGTATTATCGCCGCTCAGTCTATCGGAGAACCAGGAACACAACTTACGATGCGTACGTTCCATTCCGGAGGAGTTGCGACAGTCGGAGGAGATATTACTACCGGTCTTACTCGTGTAGAAGAACTCTTCGAGGCACGAAATCCAAAATACGAATCGGCTATTTCCGAACTCGTTGGAGAAGTTGCTCTCATTCAACATGAAGGAAAGAATGTAGTAGTTACTATCCAAGCTCACGAACTCGCAACGAAAGATTATTACGTTCCAGATGACAGCTATGTTATTCAAGTGAAGAAAGGAGACAAAATCACTGAAAAACAGATTCTTGCTAAATCGAAAGAATCGAAAGTGAAAGTAAATGCTGAACAATGCGGAGTGGTAATAAAGATCGAAAACGGAGTTATCTCCATTCGAGACGAAGAACCACAAACTCGTGAATATATGGTTGAATCCGGACGAAACCTCTTGGTTCAAGAAGGAGACAGTGTCCAGATTGGAGACAAGCTTACAGAAGGACATATCAATATCCACCACCTTATGGAAATTGCTGGAGTTCTCAAGACTCAGCTCTATATCGTGGGAGAAATCAAAGGAATCTACTCTTCTCAGGGACAAACCGTTAATTCTAAGCATATCGAGCTTATTATCCGACAGATGTTCTCGAAAGTGAAGATTACCAATGCTGGAGATTCATCATTCTTCCCTGGAGATATCGTCGATATCATTAAATTCAAGAAAGAAAATGATGTTATGTCAGCTTCCGAACAGAAGCAAGCAATCGGAACACAACTTCTCCTTGGTCTTACGAAGATTTCCCTCTTCACAGACTCTTGGCTCTCGGCTGCATCGTTCCAAGAAACAGTACGTGTCCTCGTGGATGCCTCTACTGCTCGAAAGATCGACAAGCTCGAAGGTCTCAAGGAAAACGTTATTATCGGACGTCTAATCCCAACACTTTCTTATTTCGAGAACAATCGAGATGTCGGAGAATACTTCGGAACGGAGTCAGAAGATGAATACGCAAGTCGCAAGATTTACGAGGAAAAAATAGGAAATAATGAATATATCGCTGGTTAAAAAACCACTAGCATGACAATAAAATCCCCATCGGATATCCGATGGGGATTTTATTTGGCATAATTTTGTTTGAATTTTTGGCTTAATAGCAAAAAGTGTGTGGCTGGAATGATAGGTTTTACCCGAGTAGGAGAGAAAGAATCAGTTTGATTTTTCTCTCCTTTTTT
>PCUR01000008.1 GCA_002771035.1 Candidatus Gracilibacteria bacterium CG12_big_fil_rev_8_21_14_0_65_38_15
AAAAATATTTCCAAAATATATCCGAAAATTTCTCCTGGAGTATTCTTTTTCGAAGCCGGTAGTTGTTGTGGTGTCAAAGTAAACCAAGATATGAATTGACCTGAGAGAGTATCATATCTATCTCGGACTTATTGAGTATTTCTGTACTTTCCAGTAGGGTGTTAATTCCTTGTATGGTAGAGTAGAAATTCCCTTTCGTGCGGTTTAAAATATATGTCCGAGTATATCGGGAAAAGGTCGTATGTAGCCATGATGTATTTTGAGCGAGAAAGAGATAAACAAAATCCCCCTTATTCAGGAGGTATCTCGTCATCAGATACATTTTCGTGCTCGGAAAGGGAAAAGAGTCAAAGTGACAAAGAGTCGGATACTCGTCTACACTCGTTTATTATCCAAGAAAGAACGGGCAAAAAACCCATGACCACGGTCACTTCAGCTGCCATCCGCACTACCAAAGTCCTGAAGGAAGTAAACGCATTGCGCGATGTCATCACCATTAGGAGAAGAAGACCAGAGGTGCACGACAACACCCTCACCGTCGAACTCGCCATTGCCCGCATTGCGGAACCCTGCAAGTGGAATATTCAAAGCTTTTGCTTTTTCGATACAATTTCAGGGTACGGAATTTACCATCTGGAGAAGTTCATCTCGAGTTGGGTAATATTCACCTCGATGTTCGATTTCTTTTTTCGCTCCTTCGTAGTTATAGAACCAAAGAGTTTTTCCATCGATTTCTTTTGACCATGCCTGAGGTGCAGTACGAGAAGCTTTCTTTGCATTGATTTCAATCTCTCCTTTTGGAAGCGTTGGTTCTCCGAGATTCTCTTTCGATATCTTCCATCCGTCTACTTCAAGATGAGTACCTCGGTCGATGACTCCAGTTATTGATTCTGGAACCTTGATACCCCCATCTTCCATAATAACATTGGCTCTTGTATTCATGACAGTATTCAGAGCCTCAGCTTCGGCTTGATGTACTGTTTTAAGTACTATTTGATCGCTTTCTGGAAGTCCAAGAAATGCATCTTTCGCTTCTTCCGAAGTATAGGTACGAGAAGTGGAGTTCATATAAAATATGAGTAATAAATTAAGTTAACTTTCTTATATTACACGAAAATGTATTTTTTTGCAAAAAGATGATGACGAGATTTGAAAAATCCCGATTTTATGAGGAATCAAGGCGATAAACTATGCGATATGCGACTGTATAGACATTTTAGTATCGGTCAAGATTAAATTGTGATTGATTATATATAAAAGCTGAAAATGTCAATAACTTGCCCGGTAATTTTATTCTATCCTATCTATTCATGAGCATATAAATAGCATTCGCCACTTCTGCTCTGGTAATAAATGTATCCGGTTTAAATGAATTGAGAGAAAAATCGATGAGCGATTCAGTTTTTGCAAAAAGCGCATATGGCGCATACCAGGTATCGACCGCAACATCATCAAATACTGGAAATGAGACCATATCGAGCGATTCGGTATAGAAAGTATTTATGATAATCTTGAACGCTTCAGCCCGAGTAATAGGATTATTCGGTCGGAAAGTTCCATCTGAATATCCTCCTATAATTTTATTCGCTTTGGCCGTATTGGCATACGGAGCCTGCCAAGAAGCAGTATCAATATCAGAAAAATAATTCTGTCCATCGGACACGAGCACAGTTCCTGCAGCACCGAATACCATTTTGAGAAGTTCTCCACGGGTAATGGTCGCATCAGGAAGAAACTTTCCATTATTTCCTGCGACGATATTTTTATCTTTCAAAAAATTGATTGCCGTAACATAGGGCGTATCTGCGGAAACATCTGAGAATCCAGACGAAGAAACCGTTGGTTGTACTGGAGTCGGAATCACATCAATAGTCGGTGCAATACTTGCGATAATAGTACTAGAAATTACTATTGGGTCACTTCCACGCTCCGCAACCTGATCAAGGTATACGAGCGGATTAACTGTATATTTCCGAGCTTCATCAATCCCGAGTCCTTTATTGACCGCATCGAAGAAACCAAGTCCTGCTGTATTCGCTTGAGCGAAAGTAAATGGCCAATACGGATGAAATAAAGCCTCAGATCGATCTATCTGAAAATGTAGATGTTCTCCTATGGAATTTCCCGTACTTCCCGTTTGTCCGATAATATCACCTTCTTGAACCAATTGCCCCATAGCGACCGAGCACACTGAAAGATGAAGATGACAAGAATACAAAGTTGTTTTCAATCCGAAATCGTTTGGATCAGGAACATTATCATGTCGAAGAATGATATAGTTTCCATTCGTAGCGTTATTCCCTACAATCTGCACAACTCCGTCGAGACAAGCAAAAACAGTGTCGTTCGGAGCAACCGGAACGATATCGACTCCTGGATGACTTCCGTGTCATTCTGAATAATCTCCGGCGATATAATTCCCAAGATATACTGTGGTGTAAGTATCGGTTGTGGCAGCAAGATTATCCGGATCATATTTTGATTTTGTTCTGAGTGGATACATATCTTGTATAAATTAAGAAGTAACACATATTATTTTAATCATCTTTTTCATCTTCCGCAAGTCGAAATTCAAAATTGTCCTCGACAAATTTTCATTTCAGTGCAGAAAGGCATCGAACGACGTTATTGTGCCAATTAGAGGAGGAAGATGCATAAATAGACCCCTTCTTGTTTCCATATCGAGAAAGCTGATCAATAGTGGTATATTTCCCGAGAAATTTATTATTGAGAGTTTTCGTCATCCAATATATCCCCTGTCTCGCACTTATGAATTCATATGTTCCTCCAGAATCAGTATTTCCGATATTTCCAACATTGAAACCGGTTTTCAAATGATTTCCGAGTCCAGATTCTGCAAGTCCGACGCACATAAGGAAACTCGGATCAATCTTCCCTCCGACCGCTTCTTCTGTCCATACATCATGATTTGAAAATGAAGGAGATGCATAATTGGCTAGGAGATATTTTTGACGTTCGATTTCATCCGAACCAGCGATAAGGAATTTCGAATATTTGGAAATATTCGTTTTGTTTCCGTAACGAGTTTTTAAATCTTCAACGAATTTGTATTGATATTTTCCTTCTATGCTATCGTACTGAAGTTTCGTAAGATCGAAATAACGAAGTGGATCAATAGATTCACGGTTCTTATAAAGTTCAAAATGAAGATGTGCTCCACTCGTCATAGGACCGGCACCGAAAGTACCTGGAGTACCGCCGGTTCTTGCAAAGAGCTTCCCTGTATCGACAAAATCGAATTTGTTTATGAGTACTTCTGATATATGTCCATATACCGTCACAAATCCGTTCGAATGTTTTAGTGCGATATATCCATATCCAGTAGCTGTTGGTGGTTGAATAAAATAAACATATCCTGCGGCAGGTGCTACTATGTCAGATCCTTGTGGCATAGGGATATCAATTGCTTCATGATCACTTCCAAGTGATTTAAAATAATCTTCATCGTGAAAATACGTAGAAACACGAGTCGCATCAACTGGCCAAATAAGAGGATTCTGGATATTTTCATCAATAGGATAATCGATAAGCTTTTTTTCTGCTGTATAGAATTTCTGGAGATCGGAACAAGAATCTAGAAGTGTTCCTGAGGCAGTAAAACTATATCCTGAAGCTGTTGTTGCTACAGTTTCTCCACTTCCATTACTTCCTCCTACTATATCGCATTGATATTTGTCTCCGAGACGAGCAAAGACACTCGTATATTCTTCGGAAATATTCGCAATACGGATTTGTATTTTTTCCTCACTTTCCTGTTTCGTGGCGATATATTGATTATAGAGAGCTTCTTGTCCTTTTGTTACTTCAAGGATTTGTTCCTTATATTGTTTTTGTGCAGAAATATCACGATTTCTTGCAATAAGCTCTCCTCGAAGTCGAACATTTGCAAGCTTCTCTTTTTTAAGAGATTCCTTATTGTAATAATATTCTTTTACGAGATCACGATGTATCTCGATAAAATTCTGTCCTGCCGTTTCAAGAATCGATTTGTAGTGGATATCATTGAAAATCTCTCCAAGATTCCCATCGTTCAGGATAATACTTCGAAGCACATCGATATTCTGCGCTCCATCATATACAAGATCTCCTTTTGTATAGATATACGTAAGATAACGAAGAATGGATGTTTTATTTTCTTCTATTTTCGCATTGAGTTCCTCGATATGCATAGCATATTTTGCGATTTCGCGATTCTTATCAGTAATAAGTTCTTCTGTATCAGAAATGTATTTTTCTGTTTCGGAAATACTCGCATCCAAATCAGCAATCATTCTCTTAAGGGTAAATTTTTCACGAGTCACTACTCGTTTCTGTTGTTTATATTGTTCTTTGGAAGAATCGATTCGTTTCAGAATATCACTCAAACTATTCATCTTGCGTTCCGCATTAAAAAGCCCAAGTTCATCATCAGATGAAAATGGCACATTTTCAAAAAGCAATACCTCCTGTTTCTCTTTGAAACTATCGAGAATCTGAGTAGTCTGAGATTTCTTGAGTCCGACAATCGTTGTCGAATCTCATTGTTCCGCCTGTACAAAAGACGGAGCATAGGTTCCTGTAAGGAAAAAAGAAAGACTGAGAAATGTAATGAATCGTTGTATTTTTTGTTTTTGCATAGCGCTTATCAAGGTTTTTTTATAGAGAACACATTTAGTGTACCATATAATTTGGTATTTTGCCAAGAAAATGAATTGACAAAATAGAGATTTTATATTCTCTCGAAAACGAGAAATACTCGTTCTTGTTCTCCAATCTTATAATCCTCCACTCCTACGAGTTTCAATCCAAGTCTTTTCAAAATCTGTTTTCCTTCGGCAAGTTCGTCTGGACTTGCAAGTTTGTAGAGGATAATCTGACCGCCTGGAGCGAGAAAAGGTTCTGCCCACTCAAGGATTTGCGGAAGATAGGCTGTTGCTCGTGAAACTACGAAATCAAACTGTCTCTTATATTCAGGAAGCTTTGCAACTTCTTCGGCACGAGCCTGAATCGCTCGGATTCCAGTAAGTCCGAGATTTTCGATAAAATGATTCATGGCACGGACTTTTTTTCCGACAGAATCCATAAGGGTAAAATCTACTTCTGGAAAAAGCACTTTCAAAGGAATCCCCGGAAAACCTCCGCCACTTCCGATATCGAGCACCTTTCCACGAAGTTCCACCACATTTCCAAGCATAAGAGAATCGATGAAATGTTTCTCAATAATCCCCTCGGGAGTACGAATGGCAGAAAGGTTTGTATGAGCATTGTATTCCATAAACAGACTCAAAAACTTCCGAAAAATTACTTCTTCGGAAGGTTCGAGTTCAATGTGGTACTGGGAAAAAAGAGAGAAGTGAGACATATTATTTTACGATCGATACTTTTAAAACCCCAGAACTATGACTCTCGAGTCGAACTTTTTTTCCGACTGCGAAATCAGGAGTTTCGGAATCTTCCTCGACGAGGTAGTCGACTCCGTCGATCTTGACTTTCCAATCCGTTCCAACCCGTTCGAGGTGAAACTTCTGTCCGATGTGTGCATCAATTCCTAATTTGAAATCAGGAGTATTTGGTTTGAGATACTTTGGAAGAAAATACGCAAAAACCGCTGAAACCATCACAAGAATAATTCCTTGTACTATTGTCATAGTAATATCACCAGTTATATATACATACAATGCTAATACAAAACAAGCGACACCTATGGAAAGTCCATAGAAGGTTGCTGTGAGCATCTCGATCAAGAGAAAGAAAACTCCGGAAGCAAGATAAATATAGAAGAGATTGGACATAAATTAGAAGTTATTAAAAAATTATTTTATACCAAAACTTTTCGAAATACTTGTGAGAATATCCGAATCGAGGACATATTTCGTATTTCCTCCACCGAGAGCATTCTCGATAACTTTGAGTTGCTCTTTGGTTACCGCCTGTCCCTTGAAGAACTCCTGTGCAGCATTGGATTGAAGTTCAAGAGCCTTCGCGTCGGCTTCAGCAATAGCAACAGTTGCCTGTGCTTGTCATTCTGCCTGAAGGATTTGAGATTGTCGTTCTCCTTCTGCCTGAAGGATTTTTGCTTGCTTATCCCCTTCATTCTTGGTAATCTGAGATTGTTTATATCCCTCTGCTTCGAGGATGAGAGCTCGTTTTTCTCGCTCTGCTTTCATCTGTTTACTCATAGAATCTTGAATATCTTTTGGTGGTTCAAGTTTCTTGATTTCGACACGCATTACCTTTACTCCCCATTTTCCGGTTTCACGATCAAGTGACTCGAGAAGTTTCGCATTGATGGTTTCTCGATTCGAAAGTGTCTCATCAAGCGCCATAGTTCCGAGAACCGAACGGAGACTCGTCTGAGCAAGATTGATAACCGCCATAAATACATTAGAGATCTCGTATTGCGCTTTGGTCGGATCATTAATCTGAATATACACAATCCCGTCAACAGCTACTCCAACATTATCGCGAGTAATAATCTGTTGTTCTGGGACATTGATCACCTGTTCTCGAATATCGATTTTTCGAAGTGTCTCAATTCCAGGAAACAAGAAAACGATACCAGGATTCGCTGTTTTGGTATATTTTCCAAGAAATTCAATAAGTCCTACTTCTCCTTGATTTACTTTTTTTATAAACATCGGTACGACAATCGCGAGAATAACCAATAGTACAATAAGTGTTGATCCATCCATAAAAAGATTGATTAAAATATAAAAACGATGTAATTGTATACAAAGGATTTGTAAAATCAAAAAGAAAGTCCAGAAAACAAAATAAGCGATTATAAGTCGCTTATTTTGTTTTCTACTGTGTTTTTTAGAGAGTTGGACAGGCAGCAAAAGCACAATTTGGTCCAGTTCTTCCAACAGAACTTCCATCTGGACAGAGTTTCGCTTCTTGAGTACAGATATCTTGTACTATTCCTGTCGAACAAATTCCATCATAAAGATATCGTGCACGATCTGCTTTCCATGTAGTATAACTTGTGTATGTTTTGGGTTGTGGCATCATCTGTATACAAGCCATTCATTCAGGACAAATAGGCATAGGAGGTTGTGCACAAAATGGAAGCGGAGGAAGAATATCTTCACAGAAACTGGTATCCTTAGTATTAGTGGATGTTTCTTTGAGAGATTGTATTCATTGGGTTAAACTATTAAGTATGGCTAGGTTCCACATATTACCCGCATATTTCAAACGTAATTGATCTACTTGTCCTAGTATTCTCTCAATATAAAGATTCCATAATTCACTTGAAGCAAAATTTATTCGTTTGGCTTCTAATTTTGAAAAAATAATATCAAGTTTTGTTTGAATAATCGGAGTAATAAGTCATGCTCCTGTTACACTAACCGGTGTATTGGTAGTTATTGTTGCTGTTGCTTGATTCACTACAAACAATCCAATTATCAAAGAAAGACCAATAATCCCTCATAAACTTTTACGATTCATATGCGGTAATAATTATATGTACAATATAGGCAGGTTGTGTAGAAAAATTACTTCGTAAAATATCACAAGTTAGGGATATTATAGACAAACAAGATTTTGTTC
>PCUR01000004.1 GCA_002771035.1 Candidatus Gracilibacteria bacterium CG12_big_fil_rev_8_21_14_0_65_38_15
AAAAGGATTATGAAGTTAAAATTCGCGACTGGACTTGCGTATTTTACTCGTAATTCTTTTCTACACAACCTGATTAAGTTTTACAATTGATGATTTGGAACAAAAAACTATATCTCAGGAAGAGATTGGGAACGAGCTGAAATGATTAAGTGCACAGCTCATAAAAACTGGGGAACTTATCTCGAAAATATTTTCAGTGCAATATTTCGACACGCATAATGTCACTCTTTTTAAGGAAAAAGTCCGAATATCCTATTTACTTGAGACGGAATTTGATATATACTCTCGAATGTATGAACATATCCAGTTCATTAATCAGATTGATAGCAAAATGTGATTCGTTGAGATAGACAAAATACAGTTCCAACAGGTTATCACGAATCTATTGAACAATGCAGTAAAATTCGCCAATCCCAAAGATCCAACGATTATATTGAAAGCATATAAGAAAAATGGGGGGCTTCATATATCGATCGAGGATAATGGGAAATGATTTGAATGAATCGATATAAAAAGATTGTTCGAAAAGTATTCGATATGAAATTCATGATCTGCCTGACTTGGAATGTGACTCTATCTCTGTAAGAAAATCGTCGATATGCATGGTGGTGAAATAACCGCGTTAACATCGGAAAATCTCTCTTGAGCACAATTTGCCATAAAGATTCCTGTGCATTAGTTACTATAAACCAATCATATGAACATACTCATCATTGAAGATGATGTATTCTTAGCAAGAAAAATAGGAGAAATTTTCCAGGCAAAAGTGATTTCGAATCGAGTAAAAATCATTCATTCTTTTTTGGAATTTCTGGAAGAACTTTCAAGCGTAGCGTCATATGACATCGTTCTGACTGATCTTAAACTCTCCGACAAGAACACTACAGAACTCTGCGGATATAAAATAATCCGTCTTATTCGAGAAAAGCGCGTAAAGATACCTATCGTAGTAATCAGTGGATTCAGCGATATGGATCGTCTCCGTCTTGCTTTTGAATATGGTGCGAGCGATTATATCATCAAGCCAATTCGACTTAAAGAATTGGAACTTCGTATTATTAATTGGTTTAAAAATTATTATCTTTCGAATATCGTTTCTACCGGATCGTTCCATTTTTATAAAAATCTCAAATATGATCTCCATAGAAATGAATTCTATTTGAATAATACGCTTATTCCGCTTACGAAAAACAATAAATATATTCTTTCTATTTTCTTTGCTCAACCAGAGAAACTTCTGAGAGAATCCTTTCTCGTAGAGAAAATATGGGGCGATACAGATCTAACCGAGGAAAGGAATCCGCGAGTAAATATTCTAAGACTCAAGCAGTCACTCTCCCCTTTCTGAATCGACACCTGGATTCGAAATGTCCGATGAGAAGGCTATATCTTTTCAGAAAAATAAACACCATTTCCAATGAAATGGTGTTTATTTTGTATGGATTCTTATTCAAGGATATATCCTTGATTATAGATTGTTTTCGGCATAAAGTTTCCTGCAAGTTTCCTGCGGGTATTTGACAAAGTAACGTTAATGGTATTGTCAGAAATATCGGAAAGACGATGTCCGCCCCAGACGTTCGTTATAAGTTTCTCTCTCGTTATTACTTTATTTTGGTGAGAAAGAAACGCTTCAACGATAAGGTTCTCGTTTTTTGTGAGAAATGCTAATTTTCCACGAATTTTCGTCTCTTTCGTAGCGATATTGAAAGTGATATCTTTGTATTCTATAATTGACTCATCATTGAGATTGTACGGACGTCGGAGAATGGCTCGCACTCGTGCAATGAGAACATCTGGCATAAATGGCTTCGTAAGGTAATCGTCGGCGCCGATATCGAGCCCGTAAATAATATTTTGACTGTCGCTATAACCGGAAATTATGATGATCGGTACACGAGAGTGCTGATTCTTTCTAAGCCAATCAATTATATCAAATCCCATTCCGTCCCCAAGGGTAATATCGATTATATAGAGATCAGAACTAGCATCTCCGCGAAGCATGAAATCTTCGTATCCATGGAAAGCGCTCGCTGCAAAACCATTATTCTGCAATTTCTTAAGAATCTTATTTGCGAGAAGTTTTTCATCATCTATGATGGATATATGCATATATGAAAAAATGAGGATATTGGCTATATTATGAATAAATCACATTTTGTAAAATATTCTCCGGTAAATAATGACTATATCATTAAATCGACTCTTTTTAAGAAGGCATTATCCCCATCCGAAACAACTCGTATATACGCATGTTCTTTGATTCTATTTAATCAAGGAAATAAAATTTTTCCATCATCATGATTGATAGCGAGTGATATCTCTGGTTTGTGAATAAATGATCTGCCGGTATGATCTTGTAAAATCTTCCAGATATCCCCTTGAGCAACCGCTTCGGTAGCTCTATCTATAACCATACAAATAGCTTTATATCCTTGTACGAGAGATTCTATAGAAGCATTGAGTGTATTATTATTCCTTGAAAGACTTGCTGTATTCGATGAAAGGACGTATCACTCGTTATGTTTCTGAGGATATTGACAAAACTCATTCAAGCTTACATCGAAACGAAGTTGTTCCGTATCAAATGGCATAATAATACCTTCCGGTGGAGTTACTCCTCGAACAAATCGAGCTTTGATTTCTCATAATTCCATTTCTCTATCCAATTTCCAATCACATATATTTTGATTTCTCGTTCGAAGATATTGTAGGAAATATATTTCCTGTTCGTTTTGAATATTGCATGAATGTTGAAACTCCATTATCGGACAATTTTTCGGATCGAATCGTTCAAAATTCCGAACCTTTTCATATTGAGAAATAAGTTCTTGATACAGGGAAGGAATTTTATCATTTTTATCTATGTCGAGAACCTTATAAAGTTTTCCTGCGGACTGTTTTTTCTCATAGATATGGTATCTTCCGAGAACTCACATGTCCGCAACAATAGCATAGTTATCTCCTGGAATATATTCCCAAACACTGTATGATACCTGCTCTGGATCGATTCCTATGTCAGTGCATACTTTTTTTAATTCCCTGCTATACAATAGCATAATTGTATCGATATTTTTTCAAGAATTACTCGTTTTTTGCCCCTCGGAATACACTTCAAATTTTTCTCATTCTTTTTTGTGTATTTCCCAGCTCGGGAGATCTCATGAGCGTCCATCGTAATCCTGAGGATGTTCACTTCGTAAAATCAAGATTGATCTATCTAAGATACTATCCAAGGCCTCATCTATATCGGAAAAATGACGAGGAACAAGAATATTTTGAGAACTCACATATTGTGCGATATCGAATTTTGGACGTTTCGGGCGATTACAAAGATAATAATCAGGAGCCTGACTCATATCCATTATTTCCGTGAGTTTATTCCCTATATCAGTGGTTACAGTCTTACATGCATCAAAAATTCGATGTTCCGGAAAATGCTTCTGAACTCATATTCCTACTGAATGAAACGGGTGCATAAGAATATTACATATGTAATAAAATGTTTTATATTATACATATAAACATTAAAATTTTATTAAAAAAATATTTCTTTTTTAATAAAGCGGATATATGGACTATCTGATAGTCCGAAATTGAATAATATTTAAAAATCCCGTTCGGAAACGAACGGGATTTTATTGAGAACTTTTTTTATGATAAGCACTATTTTAGAATTTTCTTTCATGGGATGTCATATGACTATACTCTGATTTCTTTTCTTTCAAAATATTTATGCCTTCACTGAGCCCGAGTGACAATATTCAGAATATTGTCAGTTTTACAAACTTCCCAACTCTTTTCGATTTTTTTTCTGCATGATTATATTCATTGATAGATTTTCGAAGCATAATCGCATCCTCATTCTTGATAAAACTATCGTATATTGGTGATTCCATGTTTTTTTATATTAAAAATATCTTCTTATAAACATACTGTACAATATTAAGAATAATTTGTCAAAAACTTATATCTCTTTGGGATTACATTTTTCTTTTTCTATTTTAATAGAGACGAGAACACAAAAAAATCCCTCTACCAACCTTTCGGTTTAATAGAGGGATTTTTGCGTTTACAAATTTAACATGGTGGATAGTGCTGTATTATCAAATTTTTTGATGGTGTGAGTTTTTGGCTTTGCATAAGGAAAAATGATTAAAGTTCTAATTCCCAAGTTTCATACAAATCTCCCGCAATTTCACGTTCCATACGTTCAATCGGTCACGGTGAATAGTAGTTGTCACGGATATTATACCCACCTCTCGACTCTTTCTTAAAGATTTCCAACGGAATGTATGTTCCTTTTCTAGTTTTCGCAACTACAACGCGTACACGTTTTCCGTTCAAATACCCATTATAAATCAAAAGACTCCCATCTTCTTTAAGAAGGATAAAATTTTTGGAAAGTCACCGATCATGTTTCGAAATCAGTGTAATAAGTTCGAATCTTATGTTTGAATCAAACGAGGTAAGTTCTTTCAAGAATGAACGAGTAATTAGAATCATTTTGCCTCAAGAGTGTTAGCGAGTTTTTTAAGTGACTTATTGCTTTCCGCGGAAGTCCAGTAAATATCGAGCGCTTCTTCATCGAAACCGATTTTAAGGATTTCAGGTTTTTCGGAATACGTTTCCATAAAACTCTTCAGAAGAAACGTCATCGAAAGCCCCTGACGTTTCGCTTGAGTCTCAAAACGTTTTTTTAGGTTAGCATCAGTTCTTATAAGAATGGAGGTATTCATATTATCTTGTTGTTATTAATTTACCTGCGTAAGTATATATCTTTTTGCTATATTTTCAAGTGATTTTTAAAATTTTCAGTAAAAATTTAATAAGACAGCACATAGAAAAATCCCTCTATCAAGCTTTTGACTTAAATAGAGGGATTTTTACGTTTACAAATTTAACATGGTGGGCTGGGAGGGACTCGGACCCTCGACCTTGGCCTTAAGAGGGCCCTGCTCTAACCAACTGAGCTACCAACCCGAAAGTTTTATACTCATTCAAGATGAGTTCTTCGGTTTTCTTATCAGAAAAGAACTTTTCTGATAATGACTTGCTCGCTATTTAGCGAGCTTCAGACACTTTTTTTGGCTACAAAAGCAGAGAGAGTATATATAAATTTTAAAAAAATCAAATCCGAGTTGCAAAAAAGTTATTTTTCGCGAAAATGAGACATATATTTTCTTATTACCATCTCTCGTTTCATGCGTCTCAAAATAGCAACAGGATTATTTTTCCTTGCGATAATCGCCAGTATATCTATCGCGTCTTCCTTGCCATTTTTCATGGATTCCATGATTTATAAGGCATATATCGTCTGATATATGCCGATAATCCAGAAAGGACTTTCTATTCTTGGGATCATCGTTATCGCCTATGTTGCGAGTATTTCATTGAATCTGGTTCTGACGAAGAGTTTCGCTTCTGTTATCCGTAATAACGCCCTGGCAAAGAAGGTATTTCCTCTTTTTCATTGGGCAATCTCCATCGTAGTTTGGATAGTAGCAATTATCTTCATCCTGGGTGCGCTCGGAGTGAATCTCAGTGCACTTATAACCGGTGCCGGAATAGGAGGAGTCATGTTTGCACTCGCGAGCAAAGAATTTATCGCCAATCTGTTCGGGAGTCTTTCTCTTATTTTCAGTCACAATTTCAAAATCGGTGATACTATCAAGGTAAAAGGATACGAGTGAACTATTGATCAGATTTCCCTTTCCTATACACGCCTCGTAGATCGCAAAGGAACGGTTATTTTTATGCCGAATAAACTCATTAATTCCGAGACAGTGGAGAATCTCAGTATGGCGCCTATGAAGCGAGCAGATTTTACCTGCGAGATTCCAGTTTTTGACACGACGGAATTACGTAAAATACTAAAAACAATAGAAAAAGAAGTGAAAAAACTCTGAGATGACGATATACAAATCACTTCCAGTATAGAAGGTATGACAGTACATGGATACACGATAACCATCAAGATAGAAACGATTGCGGAAGATATGAGCTCGCTCAAGAAAGACATCTGGATGTTACTCTGAGAGAAAATAAAAAAACAAAAGTAGCGGAAAATTCTTTTTATATTCTCGTACTCTCATAATACCAGAATATATCTTTTCTCACTTTCTGCGGAACTCGCTTCAAAATCAGAGGTGCTCGAACAGTCCTCGATGCATTCGAAAAATATATTTCTGACATTGTTCTATTTCTTTATTCTTCCGTTTATGAAAATATTCGTTCAATTCGAAGACATCAAGAATTCTTTCAGAAAACTCTTGAAGAGATTTCCTCTGGAAACCGTTATGATTATCATCATCACGTCGATCATTTTCTTCGTGATTCATAAAGAAGATTTTTCCGGTTGGATTCCGAGAACCCTCTATACTTTAGCAACGACGTTTTTCTTTCTTTTGGGAACTACATTGTATGTGGAATCGAGAAAATCCGACCGATGGAACTATTTATTTCTCCTCCTGCCAATCACGTATGGTGTAGTGTTTTATTTCATGAATCCTTATACTGGTCAGGACGATTTAAAGGCAATAGTGTTTTTTCTCTTGCATCTCTTCGGATTCGGATTTGCAATCCTCTTCGCTCCATATCTGAAAAATATATTTTCAACAAAAAAAGATACTTCCATAGAACACGCCAATTATTTTACACTCGTGTCTTGGACGAAAATAATGTCCGGTATCGTGGGAGGTTCTGTATTATTACTCTGATTTATAGCTATCGGTTCAGTAGTCGAATTGTTCGATCTTTCTGGAACTTTCTTTCGAGAAAAGATCTATGCTTACTGGGCGACGATTGCTCTTTCTCTTGTGGCGCCTCTTTACGCTCTCATTCATTTTCCAATACCAAAAGAAATCAAACAGGATAGTTACGATACCAACAGATTTTTCTCATTTCTCGTGCGATTCGTAGGGATTCCGTTTATCCTCGTCTATTTTATTATTCTCTATACATACTCGATTCGTGTGCTTATGAATTTTCATGACTGGCCAAATGGTATTATTAGTTGGCTTGTTATCGGTTTTTCCATATTTGGGTATCTTGTTTATATATTCTCCGAATCCTATGTAGGCGAAGGAAAATTCCTACGCGTATTTCGTAAGTATTTCCCATTTGCTGTGCTTCCACAGATTCTTATGCTCTTTTATGCGATCTATCTCCGTATTGCACAATATGACCTAACGATGAATCGATATTTCGTTATTGTATTCGGAGTTTGGCTCACGATTATTTCCCTGTACTATACTATCAGCAAAAGGAAACTTATTCTCTTTATCCCTGCAACTCTCACTCTTATATCGATCGGAATTTCCGTTGGTCCGTGGGGAGTTTTTAGTCTGCCACTCGATCGCCAATACGAGAGATTTATATCCAATATCGAAAAAGCTGGAATACTCCAGAATGGTAAAATTCACCCGCTTGTGAAAACTATCGATGTGAA
>PCUR01000049.1:0-454 GCA_002771035.1 Candidatus Gracilibacteria bacterium CG12_big_fil_rev_8_21_14_0_65_38_15
ATTATCTGAGCTAAAGGGCATGCTTTCGTCTAGCTATGCGCTGCTTGACCCTACCCTTGAAGAGGCCGGACGATTCTTAAGTTCCTGGAAGATAAGAGTAAACGTAGACGCAGAAGAGCTAATCAATATAACCAGAACCTAAAAAGGCGACTAAATGATTCCACGATCAGAAGTACAAAGACTTGCTCACAGGCTGAAGATGAACGAACTAATCCTGGAGAAAGATTATGTTCTTACCTGGATTCTTTTGGGCATTGCCGATTCAGTTCTATATCCACTACTTGCCTTTAAAGGTGGAACGGCGCTCAAGAAAATCTATTTTCATAATTATCGCTTCTCAGAAGACTTAGACTTTACGGTTTTGGAAAAAGTTGAATCTAACGACTTAATTTCTGGCTTGGAGCGTGTGATTTTTGATCTTTCTAAAAGCCAAGGCTTTCAATTTGCGATTCCG
>PCUR01000049.1:571-6244 GCA_002771035.1 Candidatus Gracilibacteria bacterium CG12_big_fil_rev_8_21_14_0_65_38_15
CTGATATTTTTCATTGATTGTACCTTAATGGATTTTTCCTTATAAAAACATGGTGGGCCCACCTGGGATTGAACCAGGGACCAATCGGTTATGCATCCCACTTCGATTTTCATCGCCCCTTTCGGGTTCGTGGTCTGGACTATCCCTTCATCCTGAGTATCAGGATGTCCGCCATCTAGTCTCTACACCTTCCTATAAATAGGCTTGGCTCGGGATTGCCATATTTCTATAACTAGAAATGAAGGTTTCCCCGAATTTGACGGATTTTCACTAGAAAATTACTTCTCTAGTAGCCCTTGACAGAAATCATATCTTACATAATATGCGGTTATGAAAAAATCATCTAACTGCATATCTTGTTGAAAACCTTTACAAGGAAAACAAACAATGTTTTGTTCTTCTTTTTGTAAAAACAAACAACATCAGAGTTACGGAGCTCAAAAAATACGGTGACTGAAAAGAAAACTGGAGATTATTAAGTCTTTTTGAGGCGGATGTTCATTATGTGGGTATAACAAAAACATTGCTGCTCTTGCTTTTCATCATACTGATCCAAATCAAAAAGATTTCAAATTAGATGTCCGATCTTTATCGAATCGAACTATCCAGTCTATTCAATGAGAACTCACGAAGTGTATTCTCATTTGTCATAACTGTCACTCTGAGCTTCATAATCCTGAGCTCAACTTAGATTCCATATCTTAAGCCGACTGCTCTAACCACTGAGCTATAGGCCCTTGTTTTAAAAATGGTGGTGGGTGAGAGATTCGTTCCTCAATCGCCGGAGACGGCTACAGGCCAGATGACAAATCGTTGTCATCTTAAAATCGTTTCACGATTTTACCCTCTATTCGAATCTCTCAAATACTTGAGTAGATTGCAAATATGAGAACTAATTTCACTTCGCCTAAAACATGGTGGTGGGTGAGAGATTCGAACTCTCGCGACACCTTACGGCGTCCTACAGGTTTAGCAAACCCGCCTCTTCAGCCACTTGAGTAACCCACCAGAATAACTGAAAATGTAGAACCGATAATTGAGAGATTTCCCTTCAATTCCCAATTCTACATTTTCAATCTTTATATATTTTAAATGGCGGAGGAACAGAGATTCGAACTCTGGAGGACTTTCATCCTGCCGGTTTTCAAGACCGGTGCAATCGACCACTCTGCCATCCCTCCGCAAAGCTTTTTTGTCAAAGCGGGAGCATTGTATAGAAAAAGCCTGCATTGTCAAAAAATTTTGGAAAGAAGTCGCTTGCTTTTGGTCGCTTTTTTCATATTATCATTTACAAGAATGTTTTATGGGTTTTAAAATTATTTTTGAATGAATCGAGGACTGTTCGAGTTTTCAAAAAATAGCGAGTTCCTCAGAGAGTGAAAAAATTAATTTTAAAACTCTACAAGATATATATTTCCAAACATATAAAACAATGAATTCAACCAACGAAACAGGAGAGGTTATACGTCTTCAGAAGTATATGAGCCAAGCGGGTGTGTGTTCCAGACGGAAAGCCGAAGAGTATATAACTCGCGGGCTTGTTATGGTGAACGGCGAAAAAGCGACTCTCGGGCAATCGGTAAATCCAGAACTTGACGAGATTATCATCAACGACAAGGTCGTAGAAGAACGAAGTGAGCTCGTATATTACAAACTCAACAAACCTCGCGATATTATTACGACCTGTAAACAAGATGGAGAATCTTCTATTCTCGATGTCGTCGACATTCCGGAACGGGTCTTCCCTATTGGTCGACTCGACAAGGAAACGACGGGACTCATCCTCCTTACGAATGATGGACGGCTTTCCAATTATCTTATGCATCCGCGCTACGAACACGAGAAAGAATACTCCGTGGAAGTGTACGGACGAATAGAAGATAATGCACTCGAAGATATGCAACGGGGAGTTATGGTTCTCGGGAAGATGACGAAACCGGCAGAAATAAGCCGACTCAGTTCTGGAAAATTCGCCATAATCCTGACAGAAGGACGTAATCGTCAGATCCGTCGTATGGTCGAAGCAGTTGGACATACCGTCAAGAGATTGAAACGAATACGTATAGAAAATATATTGCTCGGAGATTTGGAAGAAGGAGAATACAAAGCACTGAACAAAACAGAATTGGACGGTCTTTTCAAGAAGTTGGGAATATAAAAGACTTAATGGTGAATAGGATTTTCATTTTGATGTCCATACGGCCTTGGGAAATTATCGATAATTCACTGGCTTCGTATGGACAAAAAATAAAAACCTATTTACCTTATATTATTCCATACGATTCATTTTTCTATGAAAAAACATATTTACCTGCTCACGATTTTTATCATATTCCTTTCGAGTATCACTTCTGCGTTACTCCTGTTTTTCTATATGAATATAGAAAGTAATATGACCGTTGGGCTCACTATTATGGGAATCGCGTGCTTTCTCGCGGGAAGCTCTTTTCTCACACTCCTTATATATCTTTTCAAGAATCTCTACTATCGAGGGGAAGTATATATCTCTACGATTCATTCGTCTCTCAGACAATGAATGCTTCTGACAATCGGGATTATGGGACTCGTAACTTTTTATACTCTCGGAGTATTGAATCTCAAAACCGGTGGATTATTGGTAGTTATAACTGTGTTTTTCGAGCTTATGATACAGAGTGTAAGCGAGAATTAACTTCATACGAAACACTTCTTCTCTTAATTTGGATGTTTAGTTCCAGATTTAAATAATTCGTTTTGACTTTAATAGTATTTGTGTATAATGCGTTCTTAATTTTATATCAATCTCAACTCACGTTTTATGATCGAATTTCTCAAGAAAGACATTGAAAATAATCGTTTCGAACTTACGATAGATACGGGACTTTTCAGTTCAGATATCGTTCTCAAAGCAGCGTACAATTTCCTCGATCGAGGATATTTCTTTTTCGAGCTCGATGGGAAAAAGAGTATCACTCTTCAATTCACCCCGAAAGAAGGAGTAAAAGATTCTCCAGAAACTCTCATAGGTAAATTTTCCGATGAATTATTGAGTGTGGTTCTCCGAGATAAACTCGAGAAAGACAATAAAGACATTCGTGAAAAAATCATCGGTGCAGCTATTGCGAATAGTCTGGATAGTAAAGGATTTGTCGAACTCGATACCGATAGAAAACAAGACAATATGCAAGGAAATCAGATTGATTTCGACAAAGATATCGATGAGATACTCCGAGAGATAGAAAACGATCCAGAACTCAAGATTGACGAAGCGGAAATAGAGAGAATTCTCAAGGAAATAGAAGAAGAAACTCAAAGTGAACTCTCCGTTAAGAAAACAACCGTTACTTTAGATGTTAATGCCGTCAAAAATGCTAAAAAAAAGTTTTGAAATAAATAAAAGTATCTATGGAGAAAAAAACATTCAAAAAATGATAGAGGATTTCTCAGATTTTGCTCTCGATTATAAAAATGGGATTCTCTCTATTTCATGAGAAAGTAACGAAGAAATTGAAGAAATTTTTAGAGAAAGTATGAATTATCTCATCGCTTTGTATAACGAAAACATTTAAGAAAATTTTGAAAAACTCGTTCTTTAAGCTTAAATCTCCATGCACCACGGGCGGGCAACGCCTCCTCGTTCTTCCGCCGCGGCGGATTCACTCCGGTAACACCACAAGGGTGCGCTATGGCGTCGATTTGCACTTAAATTACTTCGTTTTTGAAAAATTTTTATCTTACACCTTAGTAACGCCTCATAAATATGATGAATCTGGAAAAAATAAAAGCACTGAGAAACGATACAATCGGTTTTTTCCGTTTCAAGAAATTCGATGCTGACACGTATCTTATCACGAACGATATTGCCAAGTATTCTTTTCTTACGGGAAAAGAATTTTCTGATTTCATCGCTGGGAAACTCGTTTCAGGAGAGAAATACGAGGAATTAAAATCAAGAAAATTCATCAAAGATGCGAATTATGAACAGGATATGACGGTCGGTTTCGCGAAGAAAAACCAGTTTCTCGCATATGGTCCAGTGCTTCACATCATCGTAACAACGCTTCGATGTAATCACAAATGTCAATACTGTCATGCGGCTGTCGCACCAATGACGGCGAAAGATATGGATATGACCGAGGAAACAGCGAAAAAAGTGGTCGACACTATTTTCTATACTTCTTCTCCCGATCTGACCATCGAGTTCCAATGAGGGGAATCGCTCGTGAATTGGGATATTGTAAAATATGTCGTGGAATATGCGGAAACAAAAATGGTTCATTTGGCAAAAAATGTTACTTTTGCTCTGGTTACGAATCTCAGTCTTATGGACGAGGAAAAACTCCAGTATCTTCTCGATCACAATATACAGATATCTACTTCTCTGGATGGCGATGAAGAAACACATAATTTCAACAGAACCTTCAAAGATGGGAACAGTTTCGAGAAAGTTACCTACTGGATTCGGAGAATAAATGCAGAATATGAAAAAAGAGGATTAAAAAATAAAATTGGAGCGCTTCTCACTGTTACCAAGAAAACACTTCCGCGATACAAAGAAGTTATAGATACCTATGTAAATCTTGGTCTCGACAGTATATTTCTGCGGCCTTTGAATCCCTATGGTTTTGCTGCAGCCGATTTAGAAAAACTCGGATATGCTCCTGAGGAGTTTATTGAGTTTTATAAAAGCTCAATGGATTATATACTTGAATTAAATAAAAAATGAGTTACAATTCGGGAAAATCTCTCCGCTATCTATCTCTCGAAAATACTTACCGACAAAGATCCGAACTATCTCGATGAGAGAAGTCCATGCGGAGCATGTATCGGACAGGTTGCATATAATTATGACGGGAAAATATACAGTTGCGACGAATGACGAATGCTTGCGCGAATGGGAGACGATAATTTCCTTATGACAGAGGTGAAAGATTCTGGGGAAGCGACGTACAAGGAAATGATAGAAAGTGAGACGACGAAAGTAATGGTGCAAGCGAGTACTCTCGATGGACTGCCAGGGTACAATGACAGCGTCTACAAATCCTATATCGGAGTTTGTCCGATTCATAGTTATAAGACTAGCTGAAATCTCATCCCGAATTATTCAAAAGACCACAAGAAATTTCTCGATTACGCCGTTCTGGATTATATATTCTCCCGACTCAGAAATAATAACGATAAATCAATATTCGAAAAATGGCTCGGAATGGAGAATAATACAGTAACTAGTCAGTGTGAAGGAGCTTAAAAACAGTACAAATACATTTTTATCTCATAAATTTCCCTTTATGGAACCAAAGAAAAAACTATTTCCCAAGCTCAAGAAAAAACTTCGAGGGTTTTTAACTGACGAGAGCGGGAAGATTAGTAAGAAAGATGCTCTTGGATTGAGTGTGGGTGCTATGTTGCTTATGGGAGCGGAGGAAGTTATAGCAGCTCATGTTAATGGTTGTACCTCAAGTGTATTAGCAAATCCTGTATATGCAAACTCTCCTGATGATATTACTAATGATGCTTGAGCATCGGAAAGAAATGCAACTTGTAATACTAAATGAACTATTACAGCAACGGCAACACCATCGATATCTCATGCGAGTTGAATAGTGAATGGACACTATAGTTCAACTATTACCGCTACTGCGAATCTAAGCTGATCTGCTGGATCTTGACATAGTTCTCATGGAAGTCATGGTA
>PCUR01000049.1:6313-13567 GCA_002771035.1 Candidatus Gracilibacteria bacterium CG12_big_fil_rev_8_21_14_0_65_38_15
TTAAATAAAGTTTCAATTTTATGAAAAAAAATACAATAGTAATCATTGTAGTTTGATTATTAATAGGATTACTACTTGGTTATTTTATAATAAATCACTTATATAGTGGCAATACTTTATCAAAAAATAATATCTCATTGGTAAAGAATCCTAACAATGATAAAACAAGTATAGAATTTTGAAATGAATCAACTTCGATAAATATCCGATCCATAAAAGAAAAAATTCTCAAAGAGAAATATGGAAAATCCCTTTCTTTTATCAAAAATGAAGCTATAAAATCAAAGCTTTCTGAAGCATTCTTAAATGCTGAAATTTCAGAGGATTTTCTATCTCAGTCAATTGACTATGCTAGTTGAGATATAACATTTCTTCTGGAAACAAAGCAATTATTCAAGAATATTTCTTTTTACGTGAAGAAAATTAGTAATCTTGGAACAGAATCTTTAAATGCTCCTCTTTTTGATGAATATGATGCAGTTAGATATTTTATACCTCTTATAGATCTTAAGGATTTTAATAATTTTGGAATTTCCGGATCAGAAATGATCTCTTATAAGGAGATACAGAATAATTTTTTGTTTCTTAAAGATCCATTTCGATATAAAGATTTTAGCAGTCTCCGAAACGAAAATAAATCTATACTAGACTGGAAGAATGGAATTTCTATTCCTAGTTCTATGAAAGACAGCAATCCATATCTGTATTTTTTACTAACAGATATCACTAGATCTACTTTCAAAAATGAATTTCTTCAAAAAATCCCTAAAACCAAGAATGATACATACTTAATGCATGCATTTCTTGCACGATTATGAGTGGATCTACAATACTTAGATTTAGAAACTTTAGAATCAAAAGATTCATTTATAGAGTATATTATAGATGATGCAATTGATTACTGGCTTATTGATAGGACTTTATTATCACAAAAAGATTATTGTCCTGATATATTAAATCCTCGAATTTCTGAGCTATGTCTTCTCTATACACAGAATAAAATTGGAGATGAAAAATACTTACGGATATTTAAGGAATATTTGATTTACAAATTCTTATATCAAGAATAACTCTCTAAAAAGATTTTATGTATAATGAAAAGTTATTTGGTCTTAAAAAATGATTAGTTCTTAGGACTACAAATTACTGCAATCATAATTGTTTATTTTGCACTCAAAAAGAATATCTACGCAATCCAGATTATAAATTTTTGAAATTTAATGAAAATCTTCTAAATAATATTTGGGATATAATTCAGAGGAATGGGTATAATTTTATCCTCATTTCATGATGAGAGACTACTCTTAATAAGGATATTATCTCGCTCATTCAATTTTTCCAAAAAAAGTGAATCTATGTCATCCTTATGACCAATGGGTCGAATATTCATAATCTTGATATAGAATCGATTAATAGAGACATGACTATTTATGTTTCATATCACTGATTCCAAGATACCTATACTGAACTTATAAATAAAGGGGAATCTACTGAGATTAATCAAAATAAACCAACGGAATTTGAGGTAGTTTCTACCAATATAGTATCTTTACAGAAGCTATGATTCAATCTTATATTGAAGGTAGTTATTAATAAATATAATATAAGTTCCTTGGAACTTTTTGTAGAGTATATATTTCATAGATTCTGAGACTCTATATGAGTTGAGATTACTCTTATGGAATATTTGCAACATAAAGATGTGAGGAAATTATCTTGTAATATTTCAGATTTTAATACTCTCTGCGAAAAACTTTCAAGAAAATATGGGAATAGAATTACTATTGAATGATGAAAACTTTGTGATAAAGAGTACTTTTGGAATAATTATGATACAGTTTTTTGCCCTCTTACAAATAAGATCGTTTGAGAAATTAAAATAGAAAAAGATGGAAAAATTTTCTATCAAGAAAAAACAGAACCAGGAAAAGGTAATATAAAAAATGTACTTCCCAAATGTAAAACTTGTAAAAAATTTAGTATTTGTCATGGTTATGATTTCTATTATCTAAAAAAATAATTAATGTACTACCAATATAGTTTCTTGAAGAAGAAATATACGGTTGTTCTCGACCTGTCATTTAATCCACACGTTCAAGTTAAAAAAGAGCTTCAAGAAGGTTCATCTATGTTTAATAAACATCAGGAGATATTTAGTTCAGATTTAACTGAGTTTTATATAGAAAGTAATACTATTGAAAATATTCAATCAATTCTCAGAGAGAATTGATTCTCTTTCTCTATAGAATCACATATTTGGTTGCTAGAACAGTTTTTTCTCAAGAGCTCAGAACAATATAACAGACTTTATTCATTTAATTTAAAACTGAATGAATTCACTATGTATTTTTGTGTAACTAAGTTTTCTTTACTAACATCATTATTATCAGATTTATTTCAATCAGATTTATTACTCTCATCTATAAATATTCATAATTTTTGTTATTATTGAAATACAAGTGCTCAATTCTATTTTTTCAAAATAAAATATAAGAACGGCGAAATTATTCCCTCAATAGTTTTTGAATTTCACAGGAAAGATATAGATTCATTCCAAGTTTTAGTTGATTATTTAAAAACAAAATGAAACGTTAATTTGAATTTTCAGATAGAAACAAACCTGAAGCAAATGTTTACTTTATATACGAAATCGGTAATGTTTACGTTAAATTTACAAACAGGATTTATTGAAAATATTTACTTTGAGTAATTTTTGTTTTTTAAAAGATATCTGATTTACTGAAGCTACTAGTTTGTATGAACACTTTATTCAGAAATTAATAATCAAAAAAGATGAAATCAGCCTATCTTCAGATTATTAGAATCTGTAATCAAGATTGTATCTTCTGCGCTCAGCCACAAAATTGAAAGATTCTTAGTGTTCCCGAGATTATAAAACAGATGATTTTTTATAAAAAATCATCTGTAGAGAAACTCATTATAACAGGTTGAGAACCAACTTTACACAAAGATTTTTTAAAAATCGTCTGACTTGCACAAAAATTTTGATTTAAAATCATTATTCAATCTAACTGAAATCAATTTAACAATATTGAACTCGTAAAATGATTGAGTCGGTTTAAATGACTAGAATTCATTATATCCCTACACTCCCATGAAAGCGTTATTCATGATCAAATTAAAAGATCTCCATGATCATTTGAAAAAACAAAAAATGGACTTTTTTATCTTTTAGACAATTTGCAAGATGTATCAATTAAAATTGCTATAGCTATAAATATATATAATATCACATCTATAAAAGATATGATAGAATCTTTTATACAAATATTCCCTTCCGTCACAGGATTTGTACTTAATAATCTTGATGTATACAATATACCAAAAGATCAATATCATATTGTTGCTGATTTACCACAATTTGATGATAATTTCAGGGATGCTCTTGATAAAGTAATTAAGAGCGGACGAACACTTAATATAGAACGTATACCTCTTTGTTATCTGAAATGATTTGAACAATATGCAGATTCACTTGAATACATTCTTTGAAATGATATAAAGTATGCCCACTATCTTCAAGAAGATCGTAAAAGTTTTTTCTTAGATAGAGATATTCGGACTCCAGAAACTGCATATGGGAAGAACTGTCAAAATTGTGACTTAAAAAAAATCTGTTGATGAATACCAAAACTCGGTGAAATATATGATGAAAATGATCTTGAAACTCAAACACTCACTCCACATGCATTTGATATAATTTTAGAAAAATATTATAGTATCAATACATCAGTTCGTCCTAATTTATGATAAAACCAAATCTATTTCTTGTAATAAATGAGGACTGTAATCTTAATTGCAGTTACTGTAATGTTGTAAAAACAAGTAAAGAATTATCAAGAGTAGATATCGTAAAATCATTCACTTATTTTTTTCGTTTTTTTCATAAATCCAAATCCTATAATATATTTTTCATATGATGAGAATCTTTGCTTTCATGGAAAAATCTAATGTTTTCAATCTTATTTCTTAGGAAATTTGAGATAAAATCAGGAAGACAAATTACTATACAATTACCAACTAATTGAACTCTTCTTTCAGAAGAGAAATGTGAGTTTTTCCGCCGTTATAATGTCAAGGTTTCAGTAAGTATCGATTCTCTTAAGTCCGAATATCATCATAGAGATTTCTCTGGAAATATAGGTCTAACTTCGGTTTCTATTATTACAAGAAAGATTGATCTCATACGAAAATATGAGGATGTATTTAGAGTGAAGATGGTTGTCATTCCTGAAATGCTGGAATCTATGATAAGTAATTTTAAGGATATATTAGAACAAGGTATTAAATTTATTAATATACAGCCAGCGCATGGAGTTTATTGGTCTGATGAGAATATAGATATATACATTAGTAAGGTTACTCAAATTAAGTCAGATATAGCTCATCATGATGAATGTGGATCAAGTACACTCAAAAATACCGATTCAGAAACATATAAAATGAAAAAATGTGCAAAAGGTGATTCTGAAATATGCATTGATGGCTATGGTAACATATTAGTATGTGATGCATTTTTAGCTTATTCTCCAGAGGAACGTAGTCGATATGCTCATGATAGTATTTATATACCAAACTTTAATAAGGAGAAATTTGAAGCCTGAAGAGATTGGAAATATTGCAATAATACTATTATCGCAAATAGTCAATGAAAGATGGATACCAATATTACAAAATGTAAAACTTGTAATGAATCTATTTCTTGTTCCAAACTTTGTAATGCAGTTCCTATAAATTGAAGAGATCTAAATCAAAAGATTATTTTGTCCAATTTCAATCTTTTTAAAAAACTTGATTCAATTTTAAACTAATTTTTATGACTATAAATTATCAAAAGATACAAATTATTCATGCGTGTAATGATAATTGTTTATTTTGTTATGATAAATGAGATTATATGTATGGACGTGCTTCAGATTGGGATTTTTCAAAGAAAGATATTCTTGATAAGATACGTTCATCATATCGATCTGGAGAGACTAATTATATGATTTTTACAGGATGAGAACCAAGTATGGATAAGAATATTATTAATTATATTCAAGAAGCTCATGATGTCGGCTATGAGAAGATTGAACTTATTTCTAATGGAGTTCGGTTCTCGGATTATAAATTTTGTGAATCTGTACTAAAAGCATGATTGACATGATTAAATATTTCTATTCATTGACATAATTCTAAAATACATGATTTTCTCACGAGTCATACATGAGCCTTTCAAAAGATTATCATTGGACTTATTAACTTAAGAAAATTAAATTCAGAATTTGAAATATCGACATATATTGTGATTAATAATATTAACCTTCCATATATAGAGAAAATTATTGATTTGTTACGAAAATTTAAGATTAAGAAATTTGATCTTCTGCAGCTTATTCCTTTTTGAAATGTGCTATCCAATAAGTATTTATTTATTAGAGATAAAGGAATATTGGCGAATGTAATTTCCAAAATATTTGAAAAATATAAGAATACAGATATTTTCATATCCTGAAGTCATCTTATAAATCCCGCAATTTATGAATGATTCGAAGATAAAATACCTGATTTATCAAACTTATTAAGTGATATAGATAAATCATTATGAAGAGACTGGAAATGAGATTTTGAAAATATTTACTTCAATAGGTGTTATGATGGCGTCTTTTGTAATAATTGTTATCTGAATGAATACTGTTCTCAAATGGAAACAAGAAACAATCTATCCAATGATAATGGAAAGATAAATTTAAATTATTTAAATGATATATTGCCTATTTTACCAAAAACATATAAATCTTTTAAGAAAATTATTCAGAAAGTTCCGAAAAATCAGACTATAATAAATATTCCATCATGCATATCCTGAAGATCAGCATTTTTTGATAATTTTTCTTTTTATAAAGAAAAAACTTTCAGAGAACAAAACTTTTCTAATTATAACAAATGGTTTTTTAAATATTGATATCTTGTAAAATCTTTGCGATGTGAAAATTGTTCTTTACATAAAGAATGTAAGGGTGTATTAATAACTATAGTAAAGAAATATGGTTTCTCTATCCTTAATCCAAGATAATATGAAGCAAGAGATTATTATTGATATAAATATTTCCACTGCGGTTTATTTACAAATTTACTTTCTGAAATATAAACAATATCCGCTTATATTCTCTGCTTCTCAAAGTTATGATAATTACTTTCCTACAATGGCTTCTGAAGAAATATATCAATTATTGATAAAATTATTTTCATGAGTCGAAAAATACTTTGTGAGATATAATGTGCAATTAGTAGGAAAAAATAAATTATATGATAAATACATTGTATTAGAATGAATAAAAGATTTTTTTTATTTATTTTTTCAAGAGAGAACTGAGGTTTTTTTGTATGATACTATAAAACTCGATAGTAAAATTTGAAAATTAAAAACTATTCATTTTTTTCAAAATAATGTTATAAAAACTATAGATGGGGATTTTTCTGTTGTTAGTTGAGGTAATAAATTATTGTTAAATAAAAATATATCGGTAATTAATACGGATAAAATTATGGAAATATATAATATATCTACTGTTATTGATTATGTAGGAAAGTATAATTATATATATGAACTTCTTATCGAGAATTGATGTCTTTGTATTATATGACATATAAATGGTAAATTATTTATTTGAATTGAGTATTCTTCAGATAATAGAGATGAGGCAATAAAACACTGAATATCATTTTTTTCACAATATCTTCCTCATACTAATATTGATAGTATAATTAAAGAGAATAAATACCAGTTGATTCCTATAAAAATTAGTTTAAATAAATCAAAATTTTCTAATGTTAAACTGCTATGAAATGGCTTAGGTTATTTACCTCCATTATATAATTTTGGTCTTTTATTTTCTATTTGTGATGCATTTAATACATTATATTATTCGCATAAATATGTAATATATTATAGGATAAAATTATATTTAATACTTAAATTTCTACACAAAAAGAATGAAAAGTTTAATGAGAGTATTTTATTGAGTAAATTTTTGAGCAGAGAATGATTCAATCTTTCTGTAATTAAATCAAAACTTAATATTTAATAAGGTCTTGCCCAGTTGACAGAACATTTAATCTGTATAAACTGGCAATATGAAAGCAAAAAACCCACATAGAAAACAGACTCGACTTGGAATACATAAAATGTAAAACTTAATCAGGTTGTGTAGAAAAGAATTACGAGTAAAATACGCAAGTCCAGTCGCG
>PCUR01000033.1 GCA_002771035.1 Candidatus Gracilibacteria bacterium CG12_big_fil_rev_8_21_14_0_65_38_15
TAACTTTTATTCACTCTTGTAAAAGTAAAGGAGTATTTGGCTTTACAATACCAAATACTCCTTATTTTAGCCACACACTATTTTCTATTATGCCGAAAGCTCTGATACAAGGATGTGATATCGCTTCATCAAGTTACTTATCGATGTACCAATAAGGACTCAACCGGGTACAATATTGGTATCAAGGCAAATGAAGCCAGTGAAGCTATCGAGGAGAAGATGAAGCATTTTCAGGTATGAGAGGCTGAGTTTAATCAGTACCTTGAGTTTACAAAGGGTGAGCTCAAAGGGATAGAGAATAAATCAAAAGAGAAGCGTTCCAAGAAGAATCTTGATATATCTCGTGTCACTGCCGAGAAGAATCGTTATATCGAGAAGAATATGGGGATTAAGAAGGATGTTGACGAAGAGAAGATATACGAGAACAAGAAGAAAGGCTTCGATAGACAGATAGAGATCCTTACTAAGGAGATAGCTCTGTTTGTAACCGAGGAAAGAAATGAGGTCCTAGAACTCGAAGCATTCATCAATCTCCTGAACGATGCAGGAAGTCTTTATGCGAAAGCTTCCTATGTTCAAAAAGGAAAGATCGCAAAATTATTATTCTCGAACATGGTTTTAGACAACCAAAAAAGGCTTCACATTGCGGTAAAGCCTTGATTGGAATGTTTGTTTTCGGTTAATGGTGACGTCACGGAGAATCGAACTCCGATTGCGGGAATGAGAATCCCGCGTCCTAACCGTTAGACGATGACGCCGTAACTTTCCCTGCCGAAACAGGGAAAAGGACTATTTCTTAAGATCAGTAGTAATACCCATAGAACGAGCAGAACCAGCGATGATAGACATTGCCATAGCTTCGTCGTGTGCATTGAGATCTACCATTTTCATAGCAGCGATCTTCTTGAGTTGATCAACGGTAAGGTTGGCAACTTTATCCTTATGAGGAAGTTTAGAACCGCTCTTGAGATTGAGTTCTGTCTTGATAAGGTATGTTACTGGAGGTTGTTTTGTAATGAAATCAAACGAACGATCCTCGTAGATATTGATGATAGTTGGAAGAACCATCCCCATTCGATCTTTAGTCGCGTCGTTGAATTGCTTACAAAATTCTGCAATTTGAATACCTGTAGGTCCAAGGGCCGTTCCGACTGGAGGAGCTGGATTAGCCATACCCGCCTTAAGTTGGAGTTTTACGACCTTACTTGGTTTCTTTTTTGGTGCCATAATAGAGGTGAATTATTGAATAATAGATAACTGAAAAAATGTCTTGTTTATGGAGAAATAAACAAAGAATCGAATATTTATTTTTTAGAAGCACGGGTATTATAGGGAAATATAGAAAAAATCAACAAAAAAGTAGATTTTTTGGAGAAAATGGGTATAAATGGGAAAAGAAATTGCTAGTAACTAGCAACTAGTAACTAAAAACTCTACATTATGGCTATAAAATCCACCCAAGTATCCGAATCCGTTGAACCTCGCGTGGTTGCTCCAGTAGAGCGGGAAAACGACTCGGTAAATGAAAATATCCTCCGTCCGAAAACACTCGGTGAATACATCGGACAGGAACCGATTAAAAAACATCTGAATATCGCCATACAATCCGCGAAAATCCGTAAAGTTCCATTGGAACATATCCTCCTCTACGGTCCTCCGGGACTCGGGAAAACGACTCTTTCTGCGATTATCGCATCTGAAATGCAATCACATCTAAAACAGACGAGTGGACCTGCCATCGAGAAACAGGCAGATATTGTTTCGCTCCTGACCAGTCTCGAAGAATGAGATATTCTTTTCATCGACGAGATTCATCGACTCCGTCCTCAGATAGAGGAGATTCTCTACAGTGCTATGGAAGATTTCGCTATCGATATCATGATCGGAACCGGAACCGGAGCAACTTCCATCCGTATGGATATCCCGAAATTCACGCTCGTCGGTGCGACCACCAAACTCGCCAAGATTACCGGACCACTCCGGGACCGTTTCGGAAATGTCCTCAAGCTCGATTTTTACGAGATTCCCGACCTCGCAGAGATCGTTCGTCGTTCGTTTCATATCCTCGGAATTCCTGTTAAGAACGATGAAATCTGGGAACTTGTTGCGAAGAAAAGCCGAGGAACTCCACGTATCGTAAATCGATTCGTTAAAACCCTCCGAGATTACCAGATCGTCGGACACGATATCGGAAACACTGCCGAAAGCGAGAAGATTTTCACTTCGCTCGGTATCGATTCTCTCGGACTCGACGGACTCGACCGAAAGATTCTGGAAACCCTTGCCTACAGTTTCGCAGGACGAACCGTCGGACTCCATACTCTTGCCTCCATCGTCGGAGAAGAAGAGGAAACTATCGAAGACGTCGTAGAACCCTATCTCCTAAAAATCGGATTTCTGGAGCGAACGCCACGAGGTCGGAAACTCTCCGAAAGCGGAGAGAAATACATACGGCTCGGGAAATAATTCCTCCGAAAAAGATGAGTTCTATAGAGCTCATCTTTTTTCTTTTTCGGATTGAAAATAAGGTAAAATCCTGTATACTCTTTTGGAGAGAAGATATACTTCGTAAATATATCAAATACATGCAAAAGGATTTGCCTACCACCACCGATTATTTTCACATAAATATTCTCGTAAAGTCCATCATCGATGAGGTTGCCGGATATATGAAGAATGTCTCAAAAGAGAAAATTGCCGAAGAAATACAGAAAGCGTATATCTACGCTCGGAATGCTCACGAAGGACAACTTCGAAAATCAGGCGATCCGTATATTATCCACCCAGTAGAAGCGACGAGAGAGCTTCTGATTCTCCGTCCCGATATCGTCACGATTCAATCATGTTTACTTCATGATGTCCCAGAGGATACAGACAAAACCGTGGAGGATATACGTGCCACGTTCGGTGACGAGGTCGCCTATATCACGGCCGGAATGGAGAAACTTTCGCACTTGCGTTACCGATGAGAAGAGCGAACTATCGGAAGTCTCCGGAAAATGTTCGTCGCAATGAGCGAGGATGTACGAGTTATCTTCGTAAAACTCGCTGACCGTCTCCATAATATGAAAACCATAGGTTTTCATTCAAGTAAAGAAAAACAGGAGCGGATTGCACTCGAAACGCTCAATATCTATGCGCCTATTGCTGATCGTCTCGGAATCTTCGATTTCAAAGAAGCACTCGAAACCGAGTGTTTTAAAATCCTCTATCCAGAAGAATACAACAGAATCAGAGAAGAGTTGGAAATATTCAAGGAAGCTCAGGATATTTTCGCAACCAAAGTAAAACAACTCATTATAGATACAGTACCGGAAGGTGTTCCTATTGTAGATATATCCTATCGAGTAAAATCTCCTTGGAGTATCTATAAAAAAATGCAACGAAAAGGATATGAGCGCGTACAGGATCTCTATGATCTTTTCGCACTTCGAATCATTACTGATTCCGTGCATCATTGCTACGATATTCTCGGGACTATCCATACCGTTTGGACGCCAGTTCCCAATCGTTTCAAGGACTATATAGCGCTTCCGAAAGAGAACGGATATCAGAGTCTCCATACGACTGTCGTCGGAATGTTCTATGAATTCCGAACACAACCGACCGAGATTCAGATTCGGACTCTCGCTATGCATCGTCAAGCGGAAATCGGAGTCGCAGCGCATTTTGCGTACTCCGAAACCGGACAATCCAAAACAGCACAAGATGCGTATTGGGCAGCAGAACTCAAGGAAATCCTCAATAATTCGGAAGATTCCGAATTTATGACCGAGATGAAAATCGGAGTTTTCGACGATCGTATTTTCGCATTTACGCCAAAGGGAGAAATCCAAGTACTTCCAAAAGGTTCGACTCCCGTGGATTTCGCATATTCTGTCCACTCCAAGCTCGGAGATAATATTTCTATTGCTCGAGTCAATGGAAAAGTGGTACATCTCGATTACGAACTTCGAAACGGGGAAAGTGTAGAAATTATCACTGACAAGAACAAACATCCGAATATCACTTGGCTTTCTTTTGTAAAAACAACTCGAGCACGAGAATGTATTAAAGCCTACAGCAACCGTTCCAACCGAGGAGAACTTATAGAAAAAGGTCGATTTATTCTGAATGCCCATCTGCTTAAACATTTCAATAAAACACTTGATAAAGATCTTTCGCTTTTAAAGATTATCGATGGGAAAACTCTCGATACCGAAGGCCGCGAAAATGTACTTGTACAACTCGGAAATCTTTCTCGCAAACCATCTTCAGTTATCAGAAGTGTTCTCGAGAATAGCAGCTCAGAGCTTCATAAGCTTAAAGAGCTTGGAGAGCAAGTAAAAAAAGTAATTCACATCGAGAAAATAAAAACCAAAGGAGATATTCCAGAACTTATTATCGGTGGAGAAAAGAATATCCCATATCGATTCGCAAATTGCTGTTCGCCAAAACCGCTCGACAAAGTGGTTGGGTATATCACGAGGGATGGTGTAAATATCCACCAAATTGACTGTAGCTCTCTAAAACAGCAAGATTTCGATCGATATCTTCCAGCATACTGGGAAGGAATGAAATCACAAGGATTGAATATTCGTGCGGAAATGGTTTTTGAAAATAGAATTGGGGTTTTGAAAAAACTCACGGAAATATTTTTCCTTATGCGGATTAATATCGATGAAATGAACGCACACATCGATACGGACGGATTCTCTCATGTTGTATTTTCCCTCAAGACAGAAGAAGAAGATTATTATCTATTTGAACGCCTTATGGAACGAGTAAAAGTTTCTATCAAGGAATTTAAAGAAGGAAAACTCTTAGAGATGAAATAAATCTTCTGAAAAAACTCGTTCCTTGAGAGAATTTTAAAGGTTTTTTGTCAAAAAAATATCTTGTTTTCTCCTATCTTTTCCATATACTCAGATTGTTTTATTTTTTGATACCGTTGGAATGACTACTCAGTATGAAATCGAAATAAAAGTCCTTCTCGGATCGTCGGCTGAAAAAGACCGACTTCTCAAGAATCTTCAATCCAATGGAAAGGCTCTCGTCCTCAAAGGAGAGAATACTCAACTCAATCACTACTTTATAGGTGGCGATATCGCAAAACTCGAACAAGCCATACGAAATATGATTCCTGAAAATAAAAAAGCAAGTTTTCATCATATAGTGGAAAATGGAAAGAAACTCTCCGTTCGTACCCGTTATGTCGATGGGAAAACTATCCTCGTTATCAAAGCTTCAATTGATGATACTACCAGTTCTTATGGAACAGCTCGAATCGAATGGGAAATGGATTTCCTTGGTACTCATATCAATATAGTCGATCAGATACTACTTGATACAGGATTTGAATATCAGGCAAAATGGTCGCGAGCACGAGAAGAATACTCATATGGAGATACGACCATCTGCATCGATCGAAACGCCGGATACGGATATCTTGCGGAGTTCGAACGAGTAGTCGAGGATGCGAGCAAAACTGAGATAGTAAAAAAAGATATTAGATCTCTTATAGAATCTCTAGGTTTTAGCGAATTTCCGCACGATCAACATGAACGGATGTTTGCTCACTATAATGCGAATTGGCGTGATTATTACGGAACAGATAAAATATTTACCATTAATTAAAACTCTATGTTTCTTTCCGATCTTGATATAAAGGAAGCTGTTCTCGATAAATCGATCACTCTGAGCGACTTTGATCCGAAACGGCTCGGACCTGCCAGTTACGATATACTGCTCGGGAATAAATTCCTCGTTATCCGAGCTCATTCCACTTCCTTCATAGACCCGGTAAATAAAATCCTTCCCGAATATGATGAGGTTATACTAGAAGATAATGAAAGTTTCACACTCCATCCCGGGAGCAGTATCCTCGGAATCTCCCATGACTACTTCGGATCGGACAAGTACCTCATCCAGCTCTCCGGAAAGAGTTCTCTTGCCCGCATCGGACTCATCGTCCATAATACCGCCGGACTCATAAACCCTGGACATTATCTCAATATCGTTTTCGAGCTCTGTAATCTGAATAGTGTTCCAATTATTCTCCGACCGAAAATGGAAATTGCCCAACTTCTTTTCGCAGGAATGTCTTCATCTCCAGAATCGGACTACAAGAAAACTGGAAGATATCACGACAAAAACTGGACCAGTTATACGACAAAAGAATAATCATCTATTTTTTAAACTTTTTTCTTATGAGTACCGCAAGACATCCCGAATACCAGTACCTTGATCTTATGAAGGAGATATTGGAGAACGGAAACGAGAAAAAGATATTTTTGGCTCCAGAAGTTCTCAAACAGTATGAAGAGAAGGGTGAAACACCTCCTTTTATTCGGTCGCTTTTCGGACGTCAGACAAGATACGATCTCTCACAATGATTCCCTCTTTTGACGACAAAAAAGGTATTTTTACGTGCTATTATTCATGAACTTCTCTGGTTTATTCGTGGAGATTCCAATATTAAAAATCTTGTCGATAATGACGTACATATCTGGGATGAATGGCCGTACAAAAACTACAAGGCAGCAATGATGAAAGGAGAAGTTCCCGATCTTACGCAAGCTGAGTTCATAGCAAAAATCAAAGAAAGTTCTGATTTTGCTCTCCGATGGGGAGATCTCGGAAATGTCTACGGAGTTCAGTGGAGACGTTGGCAGACGAGCGATGGAAGAATTATCGATCAACTTGGATGGGCAATCAATGAACTCAAAACAAATCCTTTTAGAAAATCCATCGTCGTATCTGCTTGGAATCCAGAATTTATCTATGCTATGGCAGCCAGTCGAGAAACAGCTATGGCAATACCCCCTTGCCATACGATTTTCCAATTCAGTGTGGTAGATAACAAACTTTCTCTTCATCTCTACCAGAGATCAGCTGATCTCTTCCTTGGAGTTCCTTTCAATATCGCGAGTTACGCACTCTTTACTATGATGCTCGCACAAGTAACTGGACTGGAACCAGGAGAATTCGTTCATACTTTTGGAGATGTTCACCTCTACAGCAATCATCTCGAGCAAGCCAAAGAACAAATTACTCGAGAACCAAAACCATTCCCAAAGATGATTATAAATCCAGCGGTAAAAAATATCGATGATTTCAAATATGAGGATTTTCAGATTGAATGATACGATCCTTGGCCAACTCTCAAGTGAGATATTACCGCTGTTGGAGGATTTTAATAAAATAAGTTCTTTGAACTTTCAACAAAAAGTATAACTGAAAATCCCCTTGAATTTCAAGGGGATTTTTAAAATATTTGAGAAAAAAATGGCTTAATAGACAAAAGTTGGTAGGTTTTTCGAACTAAAGGAGTTTTCCTCACCCAGACCGGCGATATCCCTGGGCT
>PCUR01000036.1 GCA_002771035.1 Candidatus Gracilibacteria bacterium CG12_big_fil_rev_8_21_14_0_65_38_15
AAAAGGAGAGAAAAATCAAACTGATTCTTTCTCTCCTACTCGGGTAAAACCTATCATTCCAGCCACACACTTTTTGCTATTAAGCCTGAAAAACGATGAAATTTGAGTGCAAATTGAGCACCGGAGTGAGTCGTACGAAATCAGTACGGAGAACGAGGAAGCGGAAATTTAAACTCAAAGAACGAGTTTTACAGAGATTCCTACTGTCGTTTCTTGAAGAATAGATACAGTCCCTCGTATATGTTTTTTGACTCGTCCAGTGCGAGATACGAACCGCCGAGCTTTATGATTTTATGACGAAAATCTTCCAATTCTTTTGCTCGTAGAGTTATGTATTGTTCTCGTTTTTTCTCATCAAGACTATCGATAAATATGTCATTTTCCCGAATAATTCCGTGAATATTATCTCCGATAAGCGTATTTTCGAAAGTGTCGAAAATATGGATGAAAATACAGTCGTTTTGTTCGGCAATTGATCGAAAATATTGCTCCTTCGGAAATTCCATACTGTCGGAAAGAACGAAAATAAGATGATTTTTGATTCGTTTCTCGCAAAGTTTTTCAAACACTAATAGAAGGGAAGATTCTTTTCTCTGGTCCCCAGAGAGAATCGTATCAAAATCCTGGTGTATTTTTTTGAGGTGTTCCATTCCTTTTTCTACCTTGTAGGTTTTCTCTATGGTATCGGTAAAAAACCAAGCTCCATTGGGGTCGTTATTCTCGGCCGAAGAAAAAAGTAGGAGGGAAAATACTTCATCAAGTGTTTCTTGTTTCGTTTTTTTACTACTTCCGAACCGCATACTCTCGCCCGTGTCCACGACGAAAAGTACTTTTCGTTCCCGGTCTTCCTCGTATTTTTTGATGTATGTTTTTCCAGTTCGAGCACTCGCTTTCCAGTCGATATCGGACGTATCGTCACCGAGACTGTATTCGCGAATATTTGAGAATTCTATCCCAGATCCATGAAAAGAAGTCTTGTAATTCCCGGACAGGAGCGAAGAGACTTTTTTGAAGGCGACGAGGTCGATGAGATGGAACGGATGTTTCATAAAATGAAATTTTAGAATTATTGATTTGTTTACTCGTCATTCCCGTGAAGACGGGAATCTTCCTTGTATATTCCATCACTCTCATAATTTCAAAATATATTTTCTCTCTTCCTGCGGGACTCGCTATGGAGGATGCTCAAACATAGTCCTCGGTAGCGTTCGAAAAAATATTTTGAAATTATTTACATATTTTACTTATATATTTCTACCCTCTCCCTACAAACCTTCCAAATGACAACCACAGCCAGAACGGCAGAAGAAGGATAATTCCGTAGAGAAACCATTCGTATTCTCTATGACGAACAGTGATGGAAGTTGTTTTCAGTTCTGTTTTCGTGAGTTTTTCCAACTCATGAAATATGAGTGATAGGGAATTTTCATCTTTGGCATTATAGTACGCTCCGCCAGTTATATCTGCAATATCCGTGAGAGTTTTCTCGTCCAATGTCGCACGGAGTGGTTTCCCGGTCTGGTCTATAAAATACTGCTTCTGTCCGTATTTATCGGTCACATACAAGTCAGTTCCGTCAGGATCCCCGATACCGAGCGTATAGATTTTCACTCCTTGTTCTTTTGCGAGTTTCGCCGCGATAATCGGATCGACTCCCATATTGGCTTCACCGTCGGTGAGGACAATAATAACTTTCTTCCTATCCATAGAGGTCTCTGAAAAACTTGTACTTTGAACTCAAAATTCCGTTTCCTCATTCGTCGTACTACCCAGTGCACCTCATTCCGGTTCTCATTTTTCATTCAAATTACTTTGTTTTTGAGAAACCTTTTGGTTTTCATCTCATTTCAACGTGTCCAACGCCACAAGAAGTCCGTCTCCCATAGCGGTTCCCGAGAGTCACGGGAGATCCTGACGGATGGAATCGGTGGTCATCTGTTCGACAGTGTTTACGAGTGCGGTATAATCGAAAGTCAGCGGAGTCGAGAGAAACGGTTTTCCAGCAAAAAGTACGATAGCGAGTCGATCGCTCGTAAATCGGCTGACAAAATCGCTCATTACTTTTTTCGCGGCGGTAATACGGTTCGGTTGTATATCTTCCGCGAGCATTGATTTTGAGATGTCGAACACGATAGCGATATCGATCCCATTCTTGGAAATATCGGTTCGCACCGAGGAAGTCACGGGGTCTGCTAGTATACAGACAAAGAGTGAAAATATGACTACTTTCAGAACAAGTGGCAGATAAAAATATTTCCATTTGCTTTGTCCGTAGATTTTCTGGAGGAGGGGCGAACTTCGAAAGTAGACTCATTTTTTCCGACTTCGAAAATCCGTCCAGATGATAAATGGAAGGAGGAGAAACAAGAGGAAAAAATAGGGAGACAGAAATATCATGGAAAGAATCTTGTTTGAAATGTTTTGTACAATGATATTGTATGAAAGAAGGGAGGAAATTCAACTTTCTTTCGGAAATAAGAAAAAAACTTCATAAAGTGCTCCGATTTTTGCATTTCCCGTCTAAATAGAGTATTATTAGAACAAGTATATTTATCACAACTTTCTATGATAGTTCAAAAATTCAAACAGCTTCTCGACGATATGATTTCGACGAAGATCCCAGATCTTCATCTGACCGCAGGTTCGGTGCCATCTGTTCGTAAACACTCGGGAGACATAGAACTGCTCACGAGTTTCGGAGTAACGGAAAAGGACGATATTTTGAATATCGTCGTAGAAATGATTGGTCAGGAACGAGCCGATAAACTCGTAAAAAACCACGAAGGGGATTTTAGTTACGCCCACGGAACTCATAAATTCCGCGTGAATGTCTTTGAAAATGCCAAAGGATTCGGAATTGCTATCCGATATATCCCGACCAATATCCCGACTTGTAAAGAACTTTCTGTTTCAGAAGACGTTATCAAACTTCTTCATAGAAATAAGGGACTTATCCTTGTTACTGGTCCTACGGGAAGTGGTAAATCTACGACTCTTGCTGCGATGATTGAGTATATCAATACTCATATGAAAAAACATATTATCACTATCGAGGATCCGATAGAATTCAATTTTGTCGGAAAAGATTGTCTTATTCATCAACGCGAAGTGGGAACTCATACCGATTCTTTTTCTCGTGCTATTAAATCGGCGCTTCGTGAAGATCCAGATATCATTATGGTAGGGGAAATGCGCGATCCAGAAACCATTCAAGCGGCTCTGACTTTGGCGGAAACAGGACATTTGGTTCTCTCTACGCTTCACACGAATGACACGGTTCAATCCATCGATCGAATCATCGATACTTTTCCGACTGCACAGCAGAGCCAAGTTCGAGTACAACTCGCTATGAGTCTCGCCGGAGTTATCAGCCAAACACTTCTTCCAAAAAAAGATTCTTGAGGACGAGTCGTTGCTCGTGAAATTCTTATGAATAACGATGCAATTCGAAGTATCATTATTCAAGGCATGACGCATCAGATATATTCCATGATTGAACTCGGAGGTTCTGAAGGAATGATTCTTATGGATAAATATCTCGAAATGCTCTACAACAAAGGTATGATATCAAAGGAAGTGTATATGAGTCGGGTTCGTGATAAAGATATGGTTGCAAAATTTTAAACTGTAATTTTTGAAATGACAAATAAATAATTTAATTTCTCTTTTATGTCAAAAGAAATCAAACATCCTCCCAAGATAGAAAAAACTCCGGAAAAAAATATCCTACAGCAATCTCTTGGTGCACTCAAACAAAGTCTTACGGTTCATCCTATCCTTGCATTTTTGGAGGGATTCGACAGTTTTTTCAAGAAAAAGAAACGCTCCCTTACAAACAATGAGGTGCTTTTTACTCCAGGAGAAAACCCTAATTTTTATATTATATCTTCCGGAGCTCTTTCTATTCTTCGTATGACTCCAACGGGAGAAAAAAAAGAAGTCGGACGTGCCTATACTGGTAGTTTTATCGGGGAATGAGTGCTTTTCGACCGAAATCAGAAAGATGTCGAAGCAGTCGCAATCGGAGAATGAGCTAGTGTTGTAACGCTTACAAAAGCGGATATTACCTATCTCGAATCATTGCATCCGGAAAAAATTCTTGCTCTCTATAAATATATAATAGAAGTGAGCAATAGTCGACTTCTTGACTCTGGAAAAGAACTCGCTTCTATTTATGAGATGAATATGAAAATCGATGAACTTTCCAAATTCGGGGAACAAGGATTTAGAGATATTGTTGATCATATTTCCAAAACTATTTCGGTGGATTATATACTTTTGGTCGAACAACATCCTGTTGTCAAAAATCTCCTAGTATATAAATACGATTCCCATTCTCCATATTCTGGACCGATTAATCAGAAGGTAGCCGGAGAACTTCAGACCAATGAACTTGCCGGAGAAAAACTCAGTACCGGAGCTATACTCGGAACTGAAATAAACGACAATCTCTATATCCTCCCGCTCAAAAATCGGGAAAACCTCAAAGGGTATTTTATTCTCGGTAAGAAAAATAAGGAAACATTCGCAGATATTGATATTCGTATGATGAACAATATAGCTCCTCTTCTCGGATCTATGATAGAAAATAATCAAACTCTCGCCGAGAAAAAAGCGATGAGTTTTAAGCAAGGAAACTTTTAGCTTGCAGGAATCCTGTTTTCGAATAGAATCATATGTAATCATCATCCTGAACTTGTTTCAGAATGATAAATAAATTACTAAAAACAACGACTTTTGAATAAAGATAGAACCATCCTCGAAGTATCTGTAGATCACCTCAATGAAAAAGGGGTTTTTATGGCGGAGCAGATTTTAAATATCTTTCATAATACTCTTGAGGAACATAAAAGCTTTTTCTGAAAAACATATACAGCTCCGGAATTCGGTTTTGAAATAGCAAATATTGGAGGAACTATCCGGTTCTTTTTCGTGGTCGATTCCGCCTATGCGGAGTTTCTCGAAAATCAGATTTATGCCCACTATCCCAATATCGAGATACGGAAAGTAAATGATTATATACCAAAAGATACTGGTTTTATCGGGAAGCTTAGTTTGGTGAAACCGTATATTTCCCCGATTAAAATCTATACCGATTTCAAGGAAAAATCTGAAAAAGAAAGTGTAGATCCTTTTTCTTCTATTACTGGTGCTCTCCAAAAGGGTGGAAAGGGTGACACAAAATGTATACAGATACGATTTTCTCCTATTGCCGATATCACTTGGAAAGATCCAAAAAAGATTGCTATTTTTACTTCTCCTTCTCCAAAATGGCTTAAAAAAGTCTATCTTTCTAAATATGCTCTTGCTTGGAAAATAGGACTTTTCCCATTTTTAATATTTATTAAAATCATACTTCTTGTGTTTCGTCCACATGAACACGTGGAAGAAGTAGTCTCGAAAGAGAAAAATGATCCGATCGAACGAAAGATTTCTGGTTTCGGTTTTTCCGTAGGAATTAATATCGGATGTTTTGGAACTGACGCTGTAACAGCAAAAATTACGATCAAAGAAACAGTCTCCTCGCTTAATATATTTTCCATTTCTGGAGGAAATGGTTTTAAACTTGATGGCGAAGTTCTTTCGGATATTTCCTGAGAACTCAGTAATCGTACCGGAAAAAACAATATCATCCTCAATTCTGCGGAACTTGCGGGACTCGTGCATCTTCCGACAATCTATGTGCAGACTCCAGGAATTAATTGGGTAACCACCAAGATGCTTGAACCGCCCCAGAATCTTCCACTTGCAAGTGATATCAAGGATGTTACTCCGCTTGGTATTACTAATTTCCGCGGAGGTCGTACCGCTTTCGGTATGCTCCCGACCGATCGTCGACGACATGTCTATATCATTGGAAAGACAGGTATGGGAAAGTCGACACTTCTTGAGAATATGATTTACGACGATATCGTCAAAGGTCGTGGAGTTGCGGTTATCGATCCACACGGAGATCTTGCTGATACTATTCTCGCCAATATTCCGAAATCGAGAACCAACGATGTTATCGTCTTTGATCCTTCCGATTACAAGAATCCAATCGCATTCAATATGCTCGAATCGGTTCCGCGGGAACTCCAACCAATTGTCGCATCGGGACTTCTTTCTATTTTTAAGAAAATGTTTGCCGAGAGCTGGGGACCAAGACTGGAGTATATTCTCCGAAATACCATTATCACACTTCTTCAAGTTCCAGATTCCACTCTTATGAGTATCCCTATGATGCTCACTCAAACCTCATATCGTCGAAAGATTATCGCGAAAATCCAAGATCCAATGATGGAAAAATTTTGGACCTCTGAATTCGAGGCAATGGAGCCGAAACAAATGGTCGAAGCGGTGAGTCCAATACTCAATAAAGTTGGACAATTTCTTTCTTCTACGCTTCTTCGGAATATTCTTGGTCAGCCGAAAAACCCGTTTTCCCTCCGATGGATTATGGACAACAAGAAGATATTTATCGTAAATCTCTCCAAAGGGAAAATCGGAGAAGATTCCAGTGCTCTTCTCGGAGCTATGATGGTTACCAAATTCCAGATTGAGGCGATGGGACGAGCGGATATAGAGGAAGAAAAACGCGAAGATTTTTATCTCTATGTCGACGAATTTCAGAACTTCGCAACTGATTCCTTTGCTACGATTCTTTCCGAAGCGCGAAAATATAAGCTCAATCTCGTAATGGCGAACCAGTATATCGAACAGATGTCTGAAAATGTTCGCGGTGCGGTATTCGGAAACGTCGGAACAATCGCGAGTTTCCAGGTCGGGTTCACCGATGCAACGGTTCTCTCTGGACTTATGGACGAGGAAGTGGTGTCGACTAACGATCTCGTGAATCTCGGGAAATACGATATCTATACTAAACTCCTTATTAACGGAATGCCATCGAAAGTTTTTTCTGCCACAACATTTGGACCAATAAAGCTCAGGGTTCCAAATCCAGAACAAAAGAAAGATGTTATCGTGAAAGTAAGTCGCGAAAAGTACAGTAAACCGGTAGAATTCGTTGAAAAGAAAATCAACGATTATATGACGAAGATAGTTGAAGAAGAAAAGAAATTTAAAAAAGATCAGGAAGCATATAAAGAGAAAATGAAGGAAGAAAAGAAGAAGAAAACCGAAGAAGCAAAAAAGCTATCTATGTAAAAAACGATTATTTCCATGATGATTGTTTTTGTATTTTTACTATTCTTGTTTTTTTGTAAAAAATGCTAACGTAGCATACATATATTACTTGTACAATATAGGCAGGTTGTGTAGAAAAATTACTTCGTAAAATATCACAAGTTAGGGATATTATAGACAA
>PCUR01000020.1 GCA_002771035.1 Candidatus Gracilibacteria bacterium CG12_big_fil_rev_8_21_14_0_65_38_15
CAAAATCACGAATCACTACATCTAGTAGATGTCTGTGACAACCGGATAAGCACGATTGGTTTTATTCAGAATAAAACAGACCCTCATCCCCATGCTTCTCCACAAACTCATGCCGCACGGTGCATTCTAACGCCTCAACAAGCGGCACTGGCGCGACAAAGCCGGTTTTGGCAATACTCGTGTTAAACATCGAATTCGCGCAAAACTTCTTTACCCGAATCGAGCTAATCGCCAAACGTTTGCCGGTCAAGAAAGCGATCAAATCAAACCCTTTACCAATCGTCATTCCCAGCCAATAAGGCAAGCGAAACTTAATTTCGCCCGACTTCCCCAAGATAGGGTTCACCGTTGCTAGCAATTTATTCATGGTGAAATCGGGTTTGTCGATGTAGTTGTAAATATGCACGCCAGGTTGAAACGCCGTGGTGGCGTATTTCAAAAAACTGGCGATATTTTCCACATACGCCATCGACTTTTGGTTTTCGCCTTTGCCTATCATCACAAAACGCCCCGAGGCAATTTGCTTCAGCAAGTTATACACATTGCCCCGATTACGCTCACCAAACACCACGGTGGGGCGAAGAATCACCAAAGTGCGCTTGGTCGGTTCTTCTTCCTGCCATGCTTTGAAAATCAACTCAGCGGCATATTTGGTGCGGCCATAATCATTAAACGGATTAATCGCCCCCGTTTCATCCGTGCCCAATGGCGCAAAGCCGTACACTGCCACGGTACTGGTAAATACAATAGTGTTGATATTTTTCTGGCGGGCAACGGCACATAAATTCCGCGCGCCATCTACATTCACCTCGTCATAAAGCGAAAGCGGCCGAACATCATCACGATGCTCGGCCGCTAAATTTATCAGTATCGAATGTTCGGCCAGCGCAGCTTGCAACGCCCCAATTGAGCGCACATCTGCCACAACTGTTTGCTGTGGGAAAGCTTGGCTAACGGATTTATCCACAATGCCAAATGCCATCTTCTCCTGCACCAATAAGCCACAAAGACGCGACCCAATAAAACCCGAACCACCGACGACTTGAATCATATTCCCTCCGAATTCTCCTGTTAGCGCAACAGCGCTATTTTCCAAAATGAGTAAGTTGTGCGAATACTTTTACGCCCTTAAATTTTGAAAATACTTTCTTAAACACAAAAAATAATCCTCCACGGCCAAAAACCTCGTTATAAGCACGAACCGATTCTTTCCAACCTAAATAATAACTGGCGAAAGAGTTGGTACTTTCGCCGCCGGTTTCCATGACAACCACCGTGCGATTGAGATAAACACCTTTCAACTTTAACAAATTGATCATAATTAACTGTTGTTTCAAATCAGCCGAAATTTTATATGCGGGATCAAACGGCAAGCCAATTTTCTCAAAAGCTGTGCGTCGAATAAACAAGCCTGGATGGGGAATTTGCTGACCTACCAAACCCTCTTCACCAATCTCGCCTACACGCCATTCCCGAACCACCTCACCTGTAAGCGAAACCATACGAATATCGCCATACACAAAATCGCAATTATTGTTTTTAAAGCAGACGACTGCATCACAAAGCACATGTTCATCGATGTAATAATCGTCAGAATTTAGGAACGCAATAATTTGACCAGAAGAATGAAAAAAGCCCTGATTCATTGCATCATAAATCCCAATATCAGGCTGAATCAATGCAGAAATATCAGGATTTATGGCCTTTGATAGCGCAACAGTTATATCTGCAGAATTAGCATCTTTAATTACATGCTCGACTTGCACATTCCGTTGCGAGAAAACTGATTTAACTGTTCTTCCAATAGTGCGCGCACTATTTTTGGATACAGTAATTACTGAAATCTTCATAACCACTTAGACCCAACTGCTTAATAAGCACACGACGATCTATAACCATTAGGGTTCTTTGACTGCCAATGCCATTGATCCCTACACATTTCATTCAACCCCAAGCTCGCTTTCCAACCAAGCAATTGCTCTGCCCTCGACGGATCAGCAAAGCTTATAGCTACGTCGCCAGATCGCCTTTCCGCAATACGATATGGCACCTTTTTGCCAGACGCTATTTCAAATGCCTTCACCATCTCAAGCACACTGTATCCATGACCCGTTCCAAGGTTAACCGTCAACAACCCACTTTCATTTGACAGATAGTTCAGTGCAGACAAATGCCCGCGAGCTAGATCCATTACATGAATATAATCACGCACACCGGTACCGTCTGGTGTTGGATAGTCACCACCAAATATTTTCAGGACATCAAGCTTCCCAACCGCGACCTGTGAAATATAAGGAGGTAAATTGTTTGGAATACCATTGGGATCTTCGCCGATCAAACCACTTATATGGGCACCCGCCGGATTAAAGTATCGCAATCGAGCAACGCTCCATCCTTGATCAGAAGAAACCAAATCAGCGAGTATTTGCTCAATCATCGCCTTGGTTTGTCCATAAGGATTAGTTGGAGCAATGCAACTAATCTCCGTAATTGGCATTTCTGCAACATCGCCATACACACAAGCAGACGATGAAAAAACCAATTTCTTAACTTGATACTTATTCATAACTTGCAACAGTACAACACTCCCCATCACATTCCATTCGTAGTAACGGAGCGGATCAATTACAGACTCACCAACAGCCTTAAGCCCCGCAAAGTGTATAACAGCATCAGGATGAAATTTGATGAACGCTAATTCAAGATTTGATGTGTCTCGAACATCCATGTTATAAAACTCTGGAAGGCGCGTTGTAATTTGTTTAATGCGGTCAAGCACAACAACGCTGCTATTACTCAAGTTATCCAAGATGGCAACATCATGCCCAGCTTCCAACAATAAGATAGAGACATGAGAGCCGATATAACCCATACCACCCGTAACTAAAACTTTCAATTCGGTTGCCTTTCGATTAGTTCAGCGCCGTGTTGAGTATTAAGGATTGATGCAAATAAGTCGGTGAACCTTATAGCCTTTCCAGCCCAAGACATATTTTCAAATATATATCGTCTCGACTCTTGCCCCATGCTATCTCGTTCACTATCAGATAAATGATAAATAGACTGCATCGCAAAAAAAATCTCTTCCACAGTGGGCTCTACATAAAACCCAAGTTTCTTTTCTTTTAAAACATGCCAAGGTGTACCAGTCGTTGTAATGACTGGTTTAGCCATGCCCATTCCTTCCGCAACTATATTTCCAAAATTCTCACTGTAGGAAGGTAAAATCACGCAGCTTGATTCATGAATGATTTGAAATTTTTTCTCACCATATACCCCCTCCAGCCGATATATATTGTTTTTTTCATATTCGATATTCATTTGCGCCAAGTAACCCTGATGATCTGGACCAACTATTGCAAGAACATACTCTTGAACAGGGTTGGCTTTCACAAACCGAGCATAGGCTCTCAACAGAATATCGAGGCCTTTTTCTTTATCCGTCCTAGATAAGAAAAGAAACACAAACTTTCCTTCGGGAAAAAAACAGTTCTTTTTCGGAGTAAAGCTCTCTATCAATTCATTATCGATACCGTTGCTAATCAGCTTTAATTTGGTAAATCCCAAATTTAAAAGATTGCTATATTCATCATCCGACGTCACATGAATACAAGAAGCTTTACGTAGAAGAGGGAACGCAATCAGCTTATTAAAAATCGCTTTACGATATTTCTTTTGCTGTAAACGCCAAGGCTCAAGCCCGCCCCTAACTGAAACAATAAAAGGTTTTTTTTGTAAGACAGCGAATAACTGCGCAAGCGTTACCGGGAATGTAAAAATTCCATTAACGGCAATCAAATCATGTTCTCTGATTAATTTCCACAGTGGTGATATGAGCGCAACGGAGAACCCTATGCGATGAAAAAAAATGGATGGAAAACAAATACCACAGCCACAAAGATAGGAATTTACGGCAGCCGAATTCTTGCTAACGCAAACCACAAAAAATGGCATCAACCGTTGAATATATTTGTGAATTTTGCTTGCGCTCTCCACTACCCCGCCGAATTCGTAGTCTGGCGCAAAATGAGTGTTTACGTATAAGCATTTCATCTTGTAACCGTCTGTGAATCATATTGAAAACAGAAGTTAGAACCAGAGGCCCTAAAGAGTTTGTAGTTTGAGCGCAACAACATCCGGCACACAACGCGGATTTTGGCCAAGCGCCACGCTGTTGGATATGCCAACTCATCGAACTCCACCAAGATACAACTTGGGCGACATTCTGACTTCAATAAGTTGAATAGAACAGCCACTTCTGCCCCTTCAATATCCATTTTTAGTATTGCAGGGTCACGGCCGTTCCCGTCGACTATTTCGCTTATCGTTATCACCTCAAACTCCAGAGGATTTTCAGTGTCTTGAATATTTGAGATGCTGTAGGAGTCCTCAAATAATGACGCCGGGGGGAAAAATTTCATTTTTGTTCGGCGTGAATAAATACCATAAGACTCAAACTTCAAAGAAGAGCCCGCGTTAACCAAGCGCGACACATAACTCGCAGAATTTGGTGTTGGATCTAAGGAGCGGACATTAAACCCATACACATGCGCCAAGATCAAATCAAAAGAAACGTCCGTGCCGCATCCACAACAAATCGCATCACCACCAACTGTGAGCACACTATCTGGCACCCACCATCCACCATATTCAGAACCAATAAATCTCAAAGAATCTGATGAATGAAGTGCTGCCAAACAATGCCTTCCCAAACCGATTCTCCAACAATATTCGAAACCCCGAATTGATTTTCGTAAAGCAAATGGAATAAGCGACCTGATCATTTCATTGTCAATTCTAAATAATTAAGATATTGCCTTTCCACTTTCTGGGCGGAAGGTTTCATACCAGGAAGAAAAAGATAAAAATTCTCGCTCAGGAGAATCGCATCTAAATCAATCGCGAGATTTTTAATTTTGCCATCAATGCAGTTACCTATGACTGGCACCCCCAAAGCCATCGCAGCGATAACGCCGTGATATCGCTCTGTAACAATACATTTGGCTCGCGATAACATATTGGTAATATCGATCATTCCTTTCAACGTACCATCGTAGATGGTGACTAATTGATTTATCGTTTTATTCTCAAATTTATCTGTGATACAAAAACCGACCCCCGCACATCGTCGCATATCAACACGATAATAAACATCCGGTCTGATTATCTCTGAAAATGGCCAGTACCTAACTATGTTCACATGATCAAACTTAAGTGGATCAGTTTCGCCCCCCCCAGTTAGTTCATGGAAAGGAAAGGAAAAAACAGAATCAGGGATTACATATGCATCGTAACGGCCAGTCAATTCCGAAACAGCGACAAATGATGAATAGTCACGAACTGCCATATAGTTGCATGAGCCCATACACGCACGAAAAAACCTTTTCCGAACAAGCTTTCGATCCACACCCAGCGACATGTATAGACTAGGAAGTGAAACCTTGCTGGACAGAAACATATCCCTAAAGAGATAAGACAGCTTAGATTTTAGATTGTATTGGGAAGAGAAAATTGTTCCGCCCAAGTGGATAGATAGATAGCCCCCCTCTAATTGTGCTAACTCATGTTCACAGATACATGCCACGAATGGAACACTCTGTATCAATCTTTTAGCATCTATAGTCATTTCTGACAGCCGCGTAGACTTCACAAAGTAGCGAACATTTTGTTTTTTGTAATACAAATTCAACAAACGAATACCCGCTAAAAATAATAAATCATCACCATAATTTGAATTGTCTTGTATAGCCACTACGATATTAAGCTGCATATAGCAACGCCCCCATGCAAGCGATAGAAATAAAAAATGTGTGGTTCCATTGATCTTTAAACTGTTTCGTAAAATAAACGTAGCTAACAGTAGCCATCATAAATGACAATATTATGCTTACCTGCGGGGATGCAAATTGAAGAATCATAGGGTACGTGAAGACTAATATAGATGGGCTGATAAGAGTTCTATTAAAATCAACCTTAATTAGGTTATGTAAATAGGCTGATTTAGCAACATATGCAAGTGATGGCAATACTGCCATCAGTATGGCCGGCCGGTGCGATAGTAACGCGAAACACATCAAAATAATCGACGTAACTGATAAGCCAATTTCAGCAAACACAAATCGTTTTGTAGCTAACATCAGGTCTACACATGCTCTGATCAATAAATTTCCTGTCAGCGCAATTCTCAATATAAATAGCTCAGTTAGATTTTCATTAACTGAATCTTGCTCTACCCCAAGCATCAACAAGAAGGGCACTAAGCCATTTAGAAACCCTGAAACAAGGAGATAGAAAACTTTATCTCCTTGAAATAGAACTGCTACACGCCTTCTTCTCCTCAAACCACCTCGTAATACCCCAAAAATAATCGCATAGCAAAATAAGCCAAATGCGATCAGCACTACTGTATATATTACAAAATCAATGCTTCCTATCAATGGCGAAATTGATATGACGACCCTAAGCAAACTTACAACCACCAACTCAGATGAAATCTTTGATCGACGATTTAAATATCGAGTGAACCCAGCCGAACGAAAAATCAGTAATATCCCATCAACCACGGTTAGCGCCGTAGCAATCAGCACAAGTTCTGGCGAGACGGCTTTATTGCTCAAAAACGCTAAACTTAACATCCCAACAATTGCAGCTGGAAAAGTAACAACCAACAAACGCAACAGGAATCGCTCGACAACAATTTTTTGTTTTGCCAAGACAATTGTTGCTTGTCCACAAACAATTCCGTAAACACCAACACCAGCCGCAGCCAAAAATTGCCCCGTAATAACAACTGTTGCTTCTTGTATGCCTAAACACAAAAAGGAAGTAACGGACAAAAGTACATTTCCTACAATCGGCAGATAATATATTAAGCCGCCAGTTATAATTTTTTTCAAAATCGGCACTCGATAAAATCTGCAATTTTCACGGATGCCAAGCCATTTCCCAAAAGGGTTGAGGCTGAAACAGCTTTTGCAGATGACGATATTATCGACAGCAACTGACTCGTTGGGTTGTAAGGAAAGTCATTACATAGTTCCACATATTGAGCACCCAATACTTCTGGCCTCTCAGTTTCAGACCTAAAAATTAGGTTCGTCAGTAAAATGTGTGGGTAATATAGATTCGGTGTGATCGTGCAATGCATTGATAATATGTTTTATTCTTTAATTGCC
>PCUR01000043.1:0-2244 GCA_002771035.1 Candidatus Gracilibacteria bacterium CG12_big_fil_rev_8_21_14_0_65_38_15
TTCAATCCCACCGAGGAGAGTCGTATAATCGCTCGCGAGAAGGATTTTCTTCGTACCATTTGGTAATATATCCTGAATTTGTCGTATCCATCGCCCTTCGGTGTAACCGTCCGCGATACGTCTGGATTCGTGTGAAAGTATTTCCCAATCGGATTTTTCTTCTTCCATAAGAGCAGAAAAAGAAGAATATTTCTCGGAAATTTCCACAATTTTATTCGCTAAAGCTTTGGTATTCTCGTTATCGTTTTCGAAAAATGGAATAACGAGTTCCTTAGAAATAAAAGGAATAAGTCCTCCTTTCTGGAAACCGATTACTGGAACTCCTTCGGAGAGCGATTCGAGTGCTGCGAGTCCAAAAGTTTCGAGGAATCGCGACGGTATAAGCGAGAAGTGGGATATCTCCAAAATGCTTCGTAAAATCGCTTGCGATTGCCATCCGAAGAAGTAAATTTTATTGCCCCCTTGATAAAGGGGGGTAGGGGGGATTTCTTCATTACAACCTATCTCTTCATATTCAAGATTACTCAGAAACTCTATTTTCTCGAGGATTTCCTCTCCCGAAAGACTGGAGCAGTCCTCGAACAAGGTATTGCCAGTAAAACTCTGGAAGAGTTCTTTTTTCAGATCTCCTTCTCCAAATATGAAGACATTTCCCGGGAGTTCCCCGGTTTTCTCTACTATCTCCGAAAGCGCCCCAACCACGAGGTCGAAGCCCTTTTCTCGAGCGAGTCGTCAGAAAAATATGAAGTTCATAGAGAGTTTTTTATTACAATTTAGTGGATAGTGCTGTGGTATCAAATTTTTCGATGATATGAGTTTTTAGCTTTGTATAGAGAATAAGTTAGAGATATGCTCATATAGTTATGAATTCATATTTTCATAGAGTAATTTAAATAACTCGATGTTAATATAGAAACTTTCCCGTCAGATTTTTTTCTTAGAAAGAATATTAATTCGTACCAACTCTTCCAGATAGCGCGTAGCAGTTATACGACTTACTTTCAAGTCCTCCATGACGTATTCTATCTTTGTATACGGATGATGAAAGATATTATTCAGCAGATCGTGACTATATATCTTTGGGAGCTTTTCTCGTATGCTTTGTTTGTGCGATTGCATGATTTTTTTGATTTCCCGAATATATTCTATTGTAGAAAGAGCTGTTTTGGAGATACCCTCCAGGATAAATAGAACCCAGGAATCCCAGCTTCCCGTATCGCGAGTCGATTGAAGGAGCTTGTAATATTCTTCCCTATGCTGATTGATATAGCCGCTCAGATAGAGAATGGGTGATGATAAGAGATTTTCTTTTACAAGATATAGGATATTAACAATACGCCCGGTGCGTCCATTTCCATCATAAAATGGGTGAATACTTTCGAACTGATGGTGAATAATTGCCATTTTTATGAGTGGATCCCAATCACAAATTGTCGCATTGTTCATAAAAATTTCCAGATTCTTCATAAGTGATTCAATCTCATCGATATGTTGAGGTGGAGTATACACCGTTTCATTCGTACGATCGTTCCTGAGAACAGTTCCTGGAAGTCTCCGAAATCCTGCGTTATTTTCTTCTATAATAGACTGGATCTCCAAGATATGAGAAACAAGAATGAGTCCATGTTTTGAAACAAGCCTATTGCCATGAAATAAAGCTTCTTTATAAGCATAAACTTCCTTTGCAGCAGCCGAAGAGAAACGTTTCATAGCATAATTACTTTGATACAGTTCATCATGTGTGGTTATAATATTTTCTATTTCTGAACTATCTTTTGCTTCTTGCAAAGAAAGTGCACTTATAAGAATCGATTTATTTGGGAGAATATCTTCACTCCCTTTCAGTTCCGCAAGCGCCTTATGAGCCTTTGTGAGTGCCTTTAAAATAGCAACCGTGTCAAAGTTATAATCAAATGGGAGTGGAGAAATATTGTGTGACATAGAACAGAAAGCTTAGAAAACTCTACACATAGTATGAAAATATATAGAAAAGTCAATATTTCTATATATGTATCGGGAATATGTATAGATTATCTCACGATGTTTTATATGTCTGAAATTTGATAATGATTTTTATGGTTTTTTGAAAATAAAGAGGTGTTCGTGCATAATGAGGAGGAAATTATATTTCTGTGAGCTCGTTTTCCAGTACCCCGTCGCTTTGCAGTTATGTTGCACTTTTACGATATCTTCTTTGAGAGCGAAACCGACTCTGAGGAATCGTTCCATAACCTTGAATGCCAT
>PCUR01000043.1:2275-8908 GCA_002771035.1 Candidatus Gracilibacteria bacterium CG12_big_fil_rev_8_21_14_0_65_38_15
TGAGGAATCGTTCCATAACCTTGAATGCCATCGGCTGATACATCTTTTCTCGACGAGTATCTCCGATAAGAATCGCACAATAGTTTCATGTTTTAAGTGTTCGGAAACATTCTCGTGCAATCTTCTCCATTTCGTCGGCAAACTTGTCTATATCATGAATATTTGATAAATCCTCAGGGATTTTTCACTCACTGTACTTGATAATATCGGCATAAGGTGGATGATGAAGAATAAAATCCACACTTTCATCCCCTATTTTTTTCATGAGTTCTCTCGCATCGCCTTGTACGATGCGTATTTTCGCAGATGATTCGCACTCGAAATCAAGCATACTCTCCGAGAGTTCAATAGATGCAGGATTTACATCGAAAGCAATAAGATTTCGATTCAGAAGTTTGCATTCAATAGCCGTCGTTCCTCCGCCAATCATCGGATCGAGAAGAGTATCTCCTTCTTTGGAATAACGAACAATCAAGTTTCGCACCACATCTGGCGACCAATTTCCACGATACTTACTATTGTGTGTAGCCCAGTTTCCACGTCGTGGAAAAGACCAAACGGTCGTGCATTCTTGGTCGAACTCTTCCGGTTGGAGTTTCTTTACTTTTTTAGGCATAGATTATGAAATTTCAAGAATTAAAATGATCATAGTCTATGTATTCAAGAGGTTGTTTTGATAGAGTAATTAATCTTACATTTTCAAATGTATCGCATTTATCTGCATTTGTAGATATCAAATCAGATAAATAGTACCCACCCTCTCAACCTATCATAACTATATGTTCAGGATTGATCTTTTTTCAAGTATTCTTAACAAATTCATTGTAATCAGATTCGGAAATATAATACAACTTTGAAAAGAAATCATTTTTTGGAGCATATTGAAGAAATAGTTCTCGATTATTATAATCCAAATCTATAAATCTTTTCTCATCATACTCGGTCGTCAGTACCACATTTTCGAGACATTCCAATTCGGAATCTCGATTCTTTCTACAGAAATAATAATCCCAATTATTTCCACAGAATACGAAATAATTTATATTCGTATTTTCTCGCATTCTATGACCTGGAAGACAATACAGTTTTTTGAAGTGTTTCATGTTTCTCTTGTAATGAAATACAAATTTCCAGTCAGAGAAAGTCGAGGATTTTTTGGAGACTTGGATTATCAAAGTTCTTCGTTCGGATAGCCTTGTAGAAGTTCTGCTTTGAAATACCAAGTTTCAGATAAATATCTGATTGCTTCAGATTATTTTTTTCCAAAAAATCTTTTATTTCTTTCTCTAACATAAAACATTGTATTCATTTTTAAAATAAGTCAACTAAATTAGTTTACTTTTTATTTAATAAGTTTATTTAAAATCCCTTCTTTCAACATAGCGAGATTATAAATATTTCCATTTGTGGCAATATAAGCATCTTCTAACGGACGAAGGGCTTTCTGCCAACCAAGTCCGTCAGTTACCCAGAGAAGGTTTATATCTTGCTCCTGAAGAGTTTTATAGAGTCCTGTAAACTCTCCTGCAACTGCTTTAAGTTTACTTCCACCACCTCCGTAGAAGTTCGTCTCTATAAGATACACCTTCTTTCCAGTAAATATTGCAAAATCAAATCTTCGTGCTGATTTATCGCTCTTTACTTCTACTCCCCAAGTTTCCTTCATCCATTTTGCTGTTGCCTGATCTTTGTACTGAAACTCTTTCTCTTCACAAAAATCCTTCACAAATTCTAAAACTAAATTTTCCATCATTGTGCCACTTCTGTTTTTTCGTGCATTACTATCCAGTCCTGTTTCGATTCCGAAAACATAATCATTCAAATTTGAGATTTTTTTGTTTTCAAATATCTCTTTTAATCAAGATTCATTAAAGAATTTCAACAAACCCTGCTCTATTTCTGATGTCAAATAGCAATTTTTGTCGAAAAAATATGACACGTCGAATACTTCCTTTGTTTCCGAATCGAGAACAAGATGAAAGTTTCATCGTACCGCCAAAAGTATAGGCAAAATCTCTCGCGTTTCAGGATAACTCCTGATAATCTCAATAAATTTCTTTTCGATACTACTTTCTCAGAGCAACGAATTTAAAATACCTAACTGAATTTTAACATTGAAGGCATTTTTATGAATTTTCTGGAAATCAGAATAAAACCCCCAAGTGAAGATGGTGGGTGTAAAAGATGTAGTAAGACTTAAAAACATTTTTAACAATTATTAAAACTTAAATATTTCCCAAGATTTTTCTTTCAGTTCATTTGTTCTATTAATTATATCATCCTTTCCCCATCAATTCTGAGTAATATAATCTGCCAATTCTTTTGTCTTATTAATTTCTGAATTTTTATAATAATCAACCTTATCTATAGGTATTTTATTCGATGCATCTCTATTAAACTTTGGTCAAAGCATTGTTAGATTACCTATTGAATGAAGTATGATTGAGTCATAACTTTCTCAACTACTTGGTTTTTGTGGATAAATGTGTTCGATATTAATATGCTCAAACTTTATTTCATTAGTTCAAAAATAACATTTATCGAAAAAATAAATAAGAACCTCTTTATCTTTCTTGTTTTTCGTATAAAATACCTTCTTTTCGAGATTTGCAAGATATTCTTCTTTCTGTGGCATCATATCATTAATTCTTTCCTTAGATTTTCTAATTCTCTCCTCAAATTTCACTTTTGAATCTATATCATTAAAATTTGCTGCAATCTCTGAAAAAAGTCATTCCAAAGGAGATGGAGATTTTCAGGAAATTTTATAAACAAATGTAAAATGTTCGATTGCTTTTATTAATTCAAGTATCTTTGAAGTTGAAACTGACGGGAAATTATCACTTTTTATAATTCTAATAAGAGCCAAAATAGCTGGATATGGCTGAGTAACTCATAATACCTTAATATTTTGAAGAAAAGCATAAAAAGGCTTTAGTATTCACTGAAAATTATTTTCATTTGGAAATAAAATCTCTCAGTAAAGACACGAATTATATTCTAAATCAGAAACAAACTCATCATAAGATTTATATTTTTTAGTTTTTGTTTTCTGATCAATCTTGATACTATCTTTTATCGCTCGATACAACTTTTTATCTGTTACTTTGCCAAATTTTGATAACCAGAAATATCTGATAAATTTCGTAAGATCAAATTGCTCATCATTATTTTTTAAATTCTCAATTATTCAGTTCCAAATCTTATCAATATCTACAGGAGAATAGGAAGTGTCTTTAAATACTAAATTTTTTAAAACATCAGCAGTTGATAACTTCATTCATGTTGCATTAATAGTTTCGAAAAATGTAAAAGCATCTTCAGGAGTACTAACTTCAATATAAACCAACTCCATATTTTTAATCTTCTCTCTAAGTTCTGATAATTTTTGAGATTTTCTTTCTTCAGAAGTATCTTCAATATATTTTTCAACTTTACTATAAAGTATATTATAGTTTGTTAAGACTCTTTTTTCCTCATTAGTTCAAGGGATTGATTCTCTAATTCTAGAATCCTTATCTTGTACATTTTTTCTAAAGTACTCAGATAATGATTTTCATGGAACTATCTTATATCAAATATCAACATTATCATCATTCACATTCGATATATAGTTCTTATGGATTTGTTCTGACTTTCAAACTTCTTTTAATTGTATAAATATGTCTCTTATAATAGAAAGAAGTATAGTTATAGTAAGCAATCTTTGCTGTCAATCAACAATTTCTTTATATTTTTCCTTGTCCAAAAATTCATTATTAAGTACAATGGTTCAAAGAAAATAGTTATCATCAATATCTGTAAGATACTCCCAAAAGTTATCAATATATTCTTTTTCCCATGAATATTCTCTTTGATTAATCGGTATTTTATAGATTAAGTCTTTCTTTGTAAATAGTTCTGATATTGTAATTTTATCTGCGGTAAATTTTTCCATATCAAATTAATAATTAAGAACTACAATCTCCTCAACTTCTCCTCTTCCACCCGCATTACTATTTATAGCCCTTCTCGCCTTCACAATCTCGAAACGGAATCCTTTAAAAATCTCCCGGATAAATGGAGTATTATGATTGGAGAGCATAACTTTGCATCCACGAGTATCGAGTTCACGAAAAACTTCTGCAAGTTTTCTTTGCATATCACGACCGAATTCAGTTTTGTTGTAACTCGTAAAATTGGCAGTTTCTGTGAGAGTATCATACGGAGGATCGAAGTATACAAAATCTCCGCTTTGAGCTTTCTTTGTTACTTCTTCGAAGCTCTGCAATTTGATGTCCGCTTTCGTTTGTTTGAGAAGTTTTGAAGTATTCAAAATATTTTTTTCTTGTACAAAATCAGGATTTTTATATGCCCCCATTGGTACATTAAATTCTCCACGAGAATTCACTCGATGAAGTCCATTGAAACAAGTCCGATTGAGGTAGATAAATCGCCCCGCTCGTTCAATTTTTGAGTATTTTTTGAGTCCATCTGTTTCTCTATCCCAAGCCCGAATTTCGGTATAACACTCTTTTGTGAATTTAAGAGTTTTGAGAAAATCTATAAGTTCCTCAGGATGGGTCTTGATAACCTGATACGTATTTATCAATTCTTCATTTATATCGGACAAAAACGACTTTTCTTTCTGGACATTGAAAAAAACCGCTCATCATCCGACAAATGGTTCAAAGTAATTGTTGTAATTTTTTGGGAAAAGAAGCTCGAGTTGTTTGATGAGTTGTCTTTTTCCTCCCACCCATTTTACAAAAGGTGTTGCCTTAATATAGGGAAGATTTTCGTCAAAAAACTTAATAGCAGAAGGTTCGTCCCGAAGAGATCTGGATTCAATCCAAGACTTAACCACAAGATAGGTAAGTCAAAAACGGTACGCGAGAGATTGTATAGTCTCAGTAGTCATAAGTGATTTTTAGAAGTTTATCGAATTGTAGTGATTTTTGAGAAAAAGCAATGATTTGTTTTTGTAATCACCAAGATTTATAAAAATTGCGAAAAATGCAAAATAGCTTTAAGAAGCCAAAATAAATCACACTATTATTGATTCTGAAGCAAAAAAAACCTAATTTTTCCCCTTCCTCTTCCCCACAAACAACCCGAGTATTAGAAACAAAATGAGTGAGATATATACCGATTCGAAACTATGGAGAAAGAGGTTCATGGAGAGGACGGCGACGAACGAGGCGAAGAGGGTTGGTGAGAGTGGGAATATGAGCCAGGCGATGGTTCCCATGATGGCACAGAAGAGGACGAATGCGACGATTCCACCTTCTACGAGTTGCTGGATGTACCAACTCTCGGGGATGTAATAATCCTCGGTATTTTTTATTTCCCCGCCATAGATAGGATTTTCGGAGAGTTTCACGACGTAGCGGTAGGCTGGTCCGGCGGTTCCGAGTCCTTGTCCCATCGGATGTTCGCGGAATCGTTCGATTCCCGTCATAGCGCGGTCGAAATGCCCCTGAGATGAACCGGATCGGAGAATGATTCGGTCAATAGTTCCTTCGTATCTGAGGTAAAAAAGTCCGGAAAGTACGAAGAAAAAGAGTACGACAAAGAGACTTTCTTTTTTATATTTTCGCCAGATGGTTCTGAGGGAAAATACTACGAGCGCGAGACACCCGAGCACGATTCCGATGAGTGCACTTCGTGAATAGGTGAGGAAAACAAGTCCAAGTAGGACTATGGACCAGATTCCGATGAGGAAATGGTACTCTTTTTTGGTTCGAAAATAGTGGACGAGGAGTCCCAAATAGACGATGATAAAATAGGCAGCAGGGTTCGGTCCGTCAAATATTCCTTGGAATCGTTTCACTCGAGCTCCGTCTATCCCGTGGTAAATCGGGGGAGTTCCTCCGAAACTCCAGTTAGAGAGATTTGGAGAAAATCCAAAGTGAAGGAGAATTGTTTCGTGGAATACGAATCGTACCAAGAGTCCTGCAAACAGAGCAATACTTGCCGAGAGGAGAAATATTTTCAAATACTGTGAAACACTTCCGACAAGGAGATTGCTTCCGTGTTTTGCAATAAGGAAAGCGATAAGAAATTCGAAATCGTACCGACCACCGTAGACGAGCGATGCAAGTCAGAGTCCATTTACCAGAGTGATAACCACGAGGTATCCAATATACGAACCAATAAGATAATCGAGGATATCGAGTTTGGGTAATACCCATCTTCGCCCTCCTGACAAGGAGGGATTAAGGGAGGTTTTCCAATAATCCCAAGCGAGCACGAGTACTAAGAGAACGAGAAATATTTCTTTAAAGAAATTGATTCCGGGAATCCCGAGCTTGTTCCCGAGGAATACGCTCCCAAGAACACTCCAAGGAAGGAGGACAAGAAACACTCGAAAAATACGGTCGAACATATATTAGTTGTTAGTTACTAGGAATGAGTTGCTAGTTGATAGGGAGAAAAAATGTGAGTGAGAGCGAATAGGATTTTAATTTCGATGTTCATATGGCCTTGGAAAATTTTCGTAAATCACTGGCTTCATATGGACAAGAAAGAAAAACCTATTCGCGAACCTGTAAAATCGACAATTTTTTACTTGCGTATCTTAGTGAAATCCATACAATACGCAAGCAAAAATTTTATTACATTACTTTCAAAAAATGACTCAAATCGACCCAA
>PCUR01000043.1:8919-9249 GCA_002771035.1 Candidatus Gracilibacteria bacterium CG12_big_fil_rev_8_21_14_0_65_38_15
CCAGTAGAAATCAATAAATCTATTGATCCTGCAAAAGTTGCGGAAGTTGCTGCAACTCTCAAGAGAAAACCAGTTGTATCAAACGCTTGTATCGGTTGTGGTGCTTGTGTAGCAATCTCTGGAGATGTATTTACCCTTAACGATGACGGATATTCTATCGTCCTTGAGATTCCCGATTATGAGGGGAAAGACGTGGATGATAGTATCGCCGCATGTCCCGTAAGCGCTATTAGTTGGTCAAAATAATTACTTTTTAAATATTAGAAAATCTATGAATGCAGTAACTGATTTATCCGAAGTTAGTCAAGTCAAGAAATTAGAGAATCCGAG
>PCUR01000001.1 GCA_002771035.1 Candidatus Gracilibacteria bacterium CG12_big_fil_rev_8_21_14_0_65_38_15
GCGAAGCGAGGCTTTAGCCCAGGGATATCGCCGGTCTGGGTGAGGAAAACTCCTTTAGTTCGAAAAACCTACCAACTTTTGTCTATTAAGCCTTAATTTATTTCATGTAACTTCCTAGAATCTCTCAAAAGCGAGTTTTTCAGAGATTCTTTTTTCGATAATTTTCTCTGCGACAATAAGTCCGTCAATCGCTGATGAAGTAATACCTCCGGCATATCCGGCATCTTCCCCGCTCGGGTAGATTCCTCAGATATTCGATTGCAGAGTTTCTTTGTCTCGGACGATTCGGAGAACTGCTGAACTTCGTGCCTCGATGGCAGTCAATATCGCATCATTTGAAGCGAATCCTTTTATCTTCCTATCGAGTTCGGGGAGTGCCTTGCGAAGAGCTTTGGTGATAAAATCTGGGAGACATTCATCCAGCGATGTCATAGTAATTCCTGGAAGATAGGTCGAACCAAGTTTCCCTATCCCTTTGGATGGTACTTTCCGAAGAAAATCCCCCACCAACTGAGCTGGCGCATGGTAATTACTCCCACCGAGTTTAAACGCTTTTTCTTCCCATTTCCGCTGGAACTCTATTCCCGCCAGAGGATGTGTCGATCCAAAATCTTCAGGAGTTACTCCAACGAGAAGAGCACTATTCGAAATACCACTATTCTGGAGATATTCACTCATACCATTGATACAGAGTCGTCCATCTTCACTCGAAGCCGCCACGACGTGCCCACCAGGGCACATACAGAAACTATATACGCTCCGTTCTTGTTCAGAGTGCGTCACCAGTTTGTAACTCGCTGTTCCGAGCTTCGGATCTATACAAGAGTCTCCGAATTGTGAGCGGTTTACCATACCAGCATCGTGCTCAATCCGGACCCCCATCGCAAATGCCTTTTGAGTCATCTCCAATCCTTTGTTGTAGATCATCTCATAGGTGTCGCGAGCCGAGTGTCCGACTGCGAGGACGAGTATATCGGTTTCGATTCGTTCACTCTTATTTACGATGATTGCAACAAGTTTATTATCCACGATTTCCAAATCTGTAAGGCACGTTTCGAATCGAACTTCCGTCCCGAGCGAGATTATCTTCTCTCGGAGTTTCTTCACGAGAATACGGAGTTTATCGGTCCCGACATGGGCTTTTGCGGTGTAGAGAATCTCTTCTGGAGCTCCCGCTTCCACGAGTTCCTCGAAGACGTATTTCGAGCGCGGATCGTTTATCATGGTATAAAGTTTTCCATCCGAGAATGTCCCAGCTCCTCATTCGCCGAATTGGATATTGGAACTCGTGTCGAGTTTCCCAGTTTTCATAAATGTCTCCACATCGCGGATGCGACTTTCCACATCCCGTCCTCGCTCGATGATAATCGGACGGAGTCCCGCTTTTGCGAGAGAAAGTCCCGCAAAAAGTCCCGCAGGTCCAGTTCCGACTACAACAGGTCTTTTTCTCCCGAAATCTTCTGGTGCTTTCTGAATATTGTAAACATATTCTTCCACCCATTTCGCCCGATGTTTGACCGGATTCGGTTTGAGAATATTCACATTTTTATCCAACAAATCCACATCCACGCTGTAGATAAAGAGAATATTCTGTTTATCCCGCGAATCGATGGATTTTTTTACAATCTTATACGAAATAATCCCCTCATTCGAAATGGAGAGGATTTTCGCTATCTTGTCAGCAAGTACGGATTCATTATCCGCAAGCGTGAGCTTGATTTCTTCGAGACGGAGGAGGTGGGACATTTTTTATAAAAAATTATTTTCTCAAGTTCATTCCTTCTCCTTCTAAATTATTTTGTTGAAGAATTTTATCATTATTTGGAATTTATATTCTTTTCGTTTTTCTTTTTTCCAAGAGGGGTTAGGGGTGAATTGGGGGAAGGGAAACACCTTATTCTTCTATCATTTTCTTAAATTCTTTTTGAAATTCTTCAACCTTTTCTTTGTTATCTTTTTTCCATCTATTAAATAATTTCGAATAACCTTTACCAAAAAATTTTGTAAATTTAGGATCTTTAAACCATCTTTTTATAACTCCTTTGTCATGATTTTCTGTTTGATAATTTACAAAACAGGTTTGTTTAGTAAAATTATTTTCTTCATCCCAAAACTCGTCTTCATCTGAAAGATTATATAAAAAATCATAAAAAATAGATTCTGGTCTATGATTTCCTGGTAAAATTATAGTTCGAAGAGGAAGTTTTGATGACTTATATTTCTCTCGACAATCACCATCTAATACAAAAAACATTTTTTTAAATATTGTGTGTTTTGATTCTGCCATTGAAGCAAGGGTCCCTTCGGGAAAAGGACCTTGAAGAATATTTATTTCATTTTTATATGAAGCTCCATTTAATAAATTTTTACACCATAATTCAGTCTCTTTATCCTCACATAAAATTTCTTTTTTTTCAATTCGGTCTTTTTGTCCTATCTGAACTCTAATTTTGTTTTTTAAAAAATCTATTTTTGGATTAATTTGATTTTTAATATTACCACTTTTTAATTCTAAAAAATTGATTTTTGTCTCATTTCCATTTTTCTCTGATAAATATTCTAAGATTTCTATTGAATGTGTTGTAAATATTACCTGAATATTATTATCTCTAGAAAATTTGTATAAATTCTCAATTAACTTTATTTGTGATCCAGAATAAAGGCTCGCATCAATTTCATCAATTAGCAATAAACCACCTTTAAAATTCTCTCCTTGTTCTTTTTTCAGTCTTCTAAATGAAAGTATTGAAGATATAATTTGTCCCATGTTATCTTGACCAGCAGAATTTCCCAAATGTCCATAATTTACTGTTTTCATTGCCAAAATATCTTTATTTGTTGACTTTATCCCCTCTGAAGTTATATCTCTCTCTAAGAGAATTAATATTTCTTTGGATAATTTTGAAAAAGAATCAATTTCTTCCTTTGTTAACTCAATATTTTTTTGAGAAATATTTTTTTCCGTAGCTAATGGAATTAGTCTTTTTAGACCTAAGTAAATAACAGGGAAATCTAACGCTCTTTGATCGCTCTCTTTTATATTTCTATCAAAGTCAACCTTATATCTTTCCGATCCACCTTCTGTTTCTTGAAGATATCTTGTTGTCATTTTTTTTACTTTTTCTTCAAGATCTACATCTTGATATATTAGAGAAATGATATATTTTTTAGAGTAATCATTTTCTTTACAAAAACGAAATATTTCAGAATATCGAGATTTAAATTCTCTTCCTGCTATTGTTTTTGTTTTTCCTTTAAAATTACAAGATTGAGCAATCCACCCTAATAATGAAGATTTTCCAGTACTATTCTGACCACAAATCACAGTTAAATTTTCCCCAAATTCAATAGTCTGGTTTTTTACATGACGAAAGTTTTCTACATAAAGCTTTAATAATTTCATAGCTCCATTATTAAAAAGTAACTAAATCCCTCTCCACTTCTTTTGAAACAAAAACTTTCTTTTCTTTCACAGGCTCTGACCTTTGTATTTGATGAAGTTTCAAGTACTGCGAAACATCTTTATAAATCACACTTGCTAAGTGTTTTGCAAACTCTACAGGCACGGCATTTCCGATCATCTTGTAGCCATCAGCGATACTTTTATACTTAAACAAGAAATCATCAGGGAAAGTTTGTATTCTAGCACATTCACGAACAGAGAGTCTTCTGTATAAATCTTCTTTTCCAGGGACGAAAATTCTTTTATTCTGTTCGACAAATTGCATTTTTGGAGCTTGTGGGTGGAGTGGAGCATGACGACCTCCTGCCTGAATAGTAAAACTTGGTTCATCCCAGCTTCTTACACGGTTTCTTGACATGTAAATAGTAGAAAATCCACCATTCATATATTCATGATTTGAGCATTGAAGATCACAAATATCATTTGCATAGTTTTTGTCCTTTGCAGGTTTTGCGAGTCTCAGATCCCAGATTGCATCTTTTATTGTTGGTCTTGGTACAATTTCTTTCGGAGGAATAAACATTTTCCCTATTTTTTTATGATACCCTACGATGATAACCCTTTGTCTATCTTGTGGAACGCCATAATTATTCGCATTCAAAAGAAAATAGGAAACATTATAATTCAAAGACTTAAATTCATTTAAGATATTTTGAAAAGCTTCCTCGTGTTTTGGGAGCAAGATACCAGAAACATTTTCTGCCAAGAAAAAGAGAGGCTCTTTTTCTTTTAAAATTCTAATATACTCAAAAAAAAGTTGTCCTCTTTTATCATTTATTCCCCTTCCTGCTCATGCTTCGCTCCAGCTTTGACACGGAGGACCTCCGATAATCCCCATACATTCTGGCACATCAGATGTAGGAACATTTACAATACTCCTTTTGTCGAGATGAGTATGGGGGAAATTATGTTCAAAAGTTTCCCAAATTGTGCTATCGTATTCATTTGCCCAAATAGTCTCAAAACCGGCTTTATGAAAACCAAGATCAAGACCACCGGCACCTGTAAATAGTGATATTATTTTCATAATTAATCTTTGCTAATATGTAAAGTATTTTTGAATAACTTTTTTGGAGATTTCAAAAGATTTATATCAAATTTTAGAGATGATTCTATTCTTGAACTTGCATTGTGTATCCTAAAAGACAGAGTCCAATCATTATTCATTGTTATTATGACAGTTGTATTACTATTTTCTTTAAAAGAAATATCAATTATTTCTGTTGGCAAAGGAACTTTTGGTGTTTTATATTTTGGCTCAATTTTATCAAAAGGTAAATTCAAAGTTCCATTTATATTATATGCTTGTATCTCTACTGTATTTTTACTTTTTATCACCTTGTAAAAGTCTTTGTTTCATATTAAATATGAAACAAGATTTGAGGGAATGTTATCATTATTTTCATTAAGGTTTCTTAGTTCTTTAATGAATGCTTCTAAAATTGGAAGATATACTGTAGTATGATAGTCTCCTAATTCACTCCATTTTTTTATCGCTTTACTCTCTTTTCTTAATTTTTCTAAACTTTGAAAAATAGGAGTAATTGTTTCGAAATATTCTTTTGAAACTTTTACACCTAACCATTTTTCACCGAAATCTATTAAATGTGATAAACGAGAATGTTTTACAGCATTATGATTATTTTTAGCTGAAACACCAATTTCCCATTTTTGTAATAATCTAATAGCGAGTACATCTCTAACATCACCAGATTTTCCATGATCATCAGACAATATCTCAAGTTGAAGAATATCTTTTATTCCAACATCATTTGATAATTTCGGTTCAATATCCATGAGAAAATTAACCGCAAAGCTAGCAGTAAGTAAATAATCACTTTGTTCTGTTTTGCTTGTATTTTCAAAACATCCTTGAGCAATATGAAATGAAGAATTTTTAATCACTTCAATATTTGTTTTATCTTTCAATTTTTCTTCAAATTGAGTAAGTAAAGCATATTCAAAAGCTTTACCAGTAGTCATTTGTTTAGAATTTGTAGTAACCATATTAATCATCTTTTATAAAATATAATTTTACATTTAAAATGTACTCATTTCGCTAGTTTTTTCCACTTTTAAATTAAATTCATTTTTTGCGGAAGTATGAACCATAAAATATCCGCTTATCCCCCTCATAAAAATAAAAGAATAAAAAGTCCATTCCTTTCTTAAACTCTTCTACAGCTTTCAGGAACTGTTCATAATTTTGTTCAATCCTCGAAGGATTTATAGTATAGCCTTGGGTGATATGTTCACGAAGCGTAGTGGTTGCCCATCGGCGGAATTTGGTTGCTGTCTTGGAATTCACACGATATCCAACCGAGAGAATAGCATCGAGATTATAATGCTGAGTTTCGTAATTCTTGCCATCACTGGCAGTTATCCGGAATTTCCGGATAACTCATTCTTGGCTTAATTCTCAGGTTTTGAAGATATTTTGTAAATGCTCATTTATTGTTCGAATATCCACATCGAAAAGCTCAGAGATTTGTTTCTGAGTCGCCCAGATAGTATCATCACCTAAATCTCATTGAAGTGCGATACTCCCGTTTTCTGTCTGATATACTACAAGTTTTTCTTTCATGGTCCTGAAAGTTACATATTACTTTCTGAGCTCAATTCCTTCTCCTTCCAATTTCTTGATTATTTTCTCTTGAATAGCAAGTGCCTCCTCGTCGGTAATAGTTTTCGTGAGATCTTGAATAAGGAACGAGAATGAGATGGACTTCTTCCCTTCTCCGATTTTTACGCTGTCACGGAATTCATCTACCACCGAGAAGTTTGAGAGGAGCGGACTTACACTGGCAATCTTCGCGATAACTGTACTCACAGGAGTTGTTTCAGAAAATACGAAGTTGAGTTCACGGGTGATTCCTGGGAATTTTCCGATTTCAGCAAACGTATGACTTGCAGTTGCAAAATAATGAGAGAGTTTCTGATAATCCACTTCAAAAAGAAGAACATTTGCATTTGAGAGACCGAAAGACTCAGCAACACCGGGATGAAGAGAACCAAAACTTATAATCGTTTCATTTTCTATAACATATCGTCCGGATTTATTCGGATGAAAAATCCCCCGGTCTGCGACCACCCCCTTTGTCAAGGGGGCAATAACACCTTGTTCTACGCTGAATCCCATTCCTGGAAGAATAGCACGGAGAAAACCGTCGAGAACAGTTCGAAGTGTTTTTATATCAGAACCCACTAGAACCCCAGTCAATGACTTTTTCTCGGTGAACTTATTCTCTCCGAGGCGCTCGAAAATTTTTCCGATTTCGAAGAAGGCGAAATCTTTTTGTTGTTTGAGATTCTCGGCAGTCGCTTCCAAAAGATTCGGAACCATAGAACGCCGCATCATCGTGTATTCTACATTGAATGCATTTTGAATATGCACAGCATTGCTATCGTCCGCATATCCGACGAGTGCATCTTTGTTCTGGTTAGAAAAAGAGTAATTATACGTTTCAAAGAATCTCTCTGCGGAAAAATACGCATTGATACTATTTCGAAGTTCGATAGATGTATTCTTTTCAGCGATGGAAAATGGTCCGGTAATCGGAGTATTTGGAACTTGTTCGTACCCATTGATTCGCCCGATTTCTTCAACCAAATCCTCTTTGATAGAAATATCCTTCGTAACTCGCCAACTCGGCACCTTCACAGAGAAACTCTGGAAAAACTCGTCCTTCGAGCTTAAATCTCCGCTTCCTCATTCATCGTACTGACTTCGTACGACTCATTCCGGTTCTCGATTTGCACTCGAATTACTTCCTTTTTGCACAGTTTCTAAGTTTGAGAAAGATACTTCAAATCCGAGTCGTGTCAGAATATCCTCTGCTCGTTCTTTTGATATCTTGAGTCCGAGTTTCTTCTCGACAAAAGCAAGATCAGTTGTTATAGAGATATCCCGAACCTTCGTGGTATCGAGGTAAGAAAAAGCTCCGGTACATGTTCCGTTCTTTCCAAGAAATTTCAATAGATCAAATACTCGAGGCAATGCGCGTCTCGCAAGGGTCGGATCGAGCGATTTCTCGAAACGCATCGAACTATCGGTTCGTATCGCGAGTCGCTGGGACGTGAGACGGATGGAAACCGGGTCAAAACACGCCGCTTCAAAGTACACGTTTTTTGTCGTTTCACTCACAGCCGAGCTCATTCCTCCGATAACTCCCGCAATAGCGAGAACTTTCTCGCCATCAGCGATAACAACATCTTTGGAAGTAAGCGTATATTCCTTGGAATCGAGAGCAATAATAATTTCACCATCTCGTGCCTGACGAACTGTCACATCTCCCACTACCTTATCCGCATCAAAAGCGTGCATCGGTTGTCCAAGTTCGGTCATAATAAAGTTCGTAATATCCACGAGGTCGTATTTCGGAGCGATTCCCGATTTTCTAAGCATTTGGTCGATTCCGAGCGGAGAAATCCCTGCTTGGATATTTTCAACGGAAATGAGTTCATACGAGAGAACATTCGGAGACTCGATCTGAACGGAAAGTTTTCCGGAAATTGTCGGAAGTTTCCCATTATACGGCGTAAATGGAAGTGAAAATATCGCACCAAATTCGCGAGCATTTCCCTCGGCACTGAACAAGTCTGGACGATTGGTGATGAATTTATTGTCGATTTCAAAAACAGTATCTTTCAAAGGAAAAGAATAGTTCGCTGTTCCGTTTCCCGGAATAGCCACTTCGAGAGCATAGAAAGGAGTTCCAAGTTTAGATTCTAAGAGTTCTTCGGAAAAATGTCTTTCAAGCTGCATGATACCATGAGCTCGTTCCTCCTGGAGTCCAAGTTCATCCTCACTACAGATCATCCCTTCACTCACTTCTCCGCGAATCTTGGAAGATTTGATTTCGAAATCCTGTTCCGCTCCGAGTTTCGCACCAACAAGTGCAACTGCGACGTATTTCGCGGTTCGGACATTTTCCGCTCCGCAGACGATACCCAGAGCTCCAAGCAGACCACAATCGAGTTCTACAAGGTTCAGGTGGTCACTATCCGGGTGAGGTCGAGTAGATATGACTTTCGCGATTACCACTTTATCTTCGAGTCCTATTTTCTCGATACCGTCGATTTCGGCCGTATGAATAGAATACAAATGAGCTAAAGGTTTTGCTCCTTGTTCAGAAAGAAGTGGGGAAATATTTGTATATTGGGATATCCAAGAAAGAGGGATTTTCATAGGGAAAATGAAGTTAAAATAGCAAAAAACAGTATTTTCCGAGGATTATACGGAAGATACTGTTTTTTTCAAAAAAGAATGGAAAAAACTTTAAGGCACTGAGTAGATTCCTCCACGGGAATAAAGTATTTTTTTATCGGGAGAAGTTATTGATGGGAAAATAATATCACAGCTTCGTATCTGTGCGACGAAATCGGATGAATACGCACATGGACAACTCACACATTGCACGCTTCATTCTATCATTCCCGATGTTTTTATCTTGTCTGTGAGACAGAGATTATTTATAATAGTTTCATTAGAATTATATTCATTTACGACGGGGCATCCTTTATTGGAAGCCGGACCAAATACATCTGGACAAACATCTTGTATATTTCCAGTAGTATCATAGTCAAGTATTCAATCTTTATCCCTATCAAGATTTGGAATAATTATTACAGATAATTGAGCATAGGCAATATTCCCAGATGTATCACGTACTATGAATGACACAGGATAAACTCCTTCTTGCATAAAAGTATGCAGTGGATCTTTCAGTGTCGCATTTCCACCATCTCAGAAATTCCACTCATAACTATAGTTTCCATCTCATCCTGCTGTGGTAGAAAAAAATGGCATAGGAACACCTATTGTTCCATAAAGAGTACTGGAAGAGGTTGTGAGCGGATTATCGGTTTTATTGGAAGGATTTGATGTAGTAGTGCCACCTGTATTTATGAGAGTATTATTATAATTTTGAACAAAAACTTCTTGATAAACGGTAGTATTGAGATTATTTACATCCGTGATAATAAGTTTTACCGTCCATAAACCAGTTGATCAGAGATTATAATTATTTAAACAATTTCCATTTGCCAATTTCTGTTCACCCGTAATGCTATTGATAAATGTCCAATTATAGGTCAGAGGAGGTATAAGAGTTTCATTTGCATAGCCACCAAAATCATAGATAGTTTGTGTATTATCTGGAAAAACAGTAACATTATCAGTAGGAGAACAATTTTGTTTTTCTGTATCAAATATCTTGATGATTCCTTGAATAGAATCACTTGGAATACCGATTTGTGTAGAAATTCCATTAGCTTGTACAAAAACCTCTTGATACGCAGTAGAACTATGGCCAGTTGCATCAGAAGTAACCAGTTTTACACTCCATAAACCTGCAGATACCAGATCGAAGTTATCAAGATAACTCCCTGTTGCAAATTTCTGTTCACCAGTTACAGTATTGGTAAATGTCCAATTATAGGTCAGAGGAGCTGAGAGAGTTCCTGTTGCATATCCTCCAAAATCATAGATTGTTTCTGTATTATCTGGAAAGGTGGTAATGTTGGGATTTTTAGAAGAAGATGTTTTATCTTTATCAAAAATCTTGATAATAGAAGCAAATGGATCATTGGAATTGTCGGGATTAGTAATCGGTGGTAGAGGATTATTATCTTTCACAAAAACCTCTTGATACGCAGTAGAACTATGGCCAGTTGTATCAGAAGTAACCAGTTTTACACTCCATAAACCTGCAGATACCAGATCGAAATTATCGAGACAACTTCCTGTTGCGGTTATCTGCTCATTAGTATTTACATTGGTAAATGTCCAATTATATGTAGCAGGAAGCGTCACACTTCCTGCTACATATCCTCCAAAATCATAAGTTGTTGCAGTGCTGTCTTGAAAAGTTGTAACTGCCTGAGATTCAGAACAATTCTTCTTATTTTTATCGAAAATCTTGATAATAGAACCGAAATCCGCAGGCTCATGAGATTCTTTTACACTACACATATTGATGGCATAAATTTTTGAAGCCATTACAACAAATTCTTTTCTGGTAATATATTCATCTGGAAATATCTTTCCATCTTTATCTATAAAAATAAGTCCTGTCTGTACTGCTTTTTGTGCATAACCATACCAATACATATCAACATCCTGCATGATTACTTTTTTCATATAAGAACTATTGTTTTGAGTCTCATCCCAAAGTCCCGATTGACGCAAAAGTACAGCCGCAGCCTCTATTCTCGTAACATTATTTGCCGGACAAAACGGTACTTCAGAAAAAGTCTTATCATCCTGACACTGGGTTTTTCCTGTGGCATCGAGGACATATCATCGGGCAATTTCTTTTTCCTTCGCATAGGAAATACAGTAAAAATACTGATTTTTTTTCAGCACATCAACAAAAGGATTTGTATTATAATGAATAATATCTTCCACACTCGGAGTAATACATTTCTGACAACTTACCCCTACAACTGTTCCAGCGAATTCATCACGAGGGAGGAGTCCGTTCGGATGAAACAAATGATTGGAATTATCGCTGATAATTCCAGCATTATACATATATTTAAGATCTGTATAATATAAATCCTCTATTGAAACATCCGTAAAAGGAAGTTCCGACGCAGCCATGGAAAGAGACGGAAAAAAGAGAAAAAAGAAGAGAAAAAGTTTTTTAAACATATCGGAGCAATGGGAAGAAAATGTACCGTTTCCTGTATTATAATACAAAAGAGTTTAATAAACAAACAAAAAATTATAAATCCAGTACCTGTATCTTCCAATCTCCTTTCGGGAGATTATTTCCAAGTATCCATTGATTCAGTTGTCTCACCATAGCGTAATCATATTTTTTCTCTTGGCACCAATCTTTGATATCGGAAACATCGGAAACCTCGACGATATGTATCTTTGGTTTTATAAAAACATCTCAGAGTTCATCCTTGTTAAATATCTTATACTTATTTTCCATCAGATATTTGATAGCGAGAATTCGGAAAACATATCGGGTCGTCTCTTCGTTCATATAGAGATCGTAATAGGAAGCAACTTTCTGATCATCGAGAGCACGCCTTAATCAATTCTCCCCCCGGTTATAAGCCGCTGCTACCAGTGTCCAATCATGGAAATCCTTATAGAGTTTCTGGAAATATGCAATAGCTGCATCGGTTGCAAGTTCGAAATTATATCGTTCATCCACCGTATCTGTTACCTGTAAACCGTATTGTCTGGCGGTATCCGGAATGAATTGCCAGATTCCTCCAGCCCCCGCACTACTGAGGGATTCATTTCTAAGTCCACTTTCAGCAATGGCAAGATATTTAAAATCATCCGGAATTCCTGCGGCTTTAAGTTTTTTCTCTATATACGGAATATAGAGCGGTTCTCGTTTATGATAGAGAACAAATTGATACATATTAAATCTTGTCACCGAAAGTTCTTTCTCAAATTTCTCGATATTATAGTAGTATTTCCCTTCAAAAGAGACTTTTTCTCCAGCAAAATTCACTTGAGAATAATTAATGACTTTCGAGAGATCTCCATAGTGTTGGACTTTTTCTCCCACGAGAAAAAATACCCAAACACTTATAAGAAGGAAAAAGGTGGAAATAGTGAGAATAATACGATTCTTACTTATTCTGAGCATAGTGTAACTATATTAAACCAATAAGATATGTATTTCTCTCTCGTCTTCCTTGTTCGTTTTTAATATCTCGATGTCTATGGTCGGATCATATCTCCCTACGAGCAGTTCTGGCCATTCAATAAGACAGATATTTTCGGGATTATCGAGTATTTCCTCACCTCCGATATTCACGAAATCATCATAAGACTGAAGACGATAGAGATCGAAATGATAGATATTCTGTCCATATTTGTTATAATATATATATGTCGGGCTTTTGACGGGAGTTTCAATTCCGAGAAGAGAAGACACGAGATATCGGGAAATAGTCGTTTTTCCTGCTCATAAATCCCCTCGGAGAAATATCCTATCTCCCCTCTTTGGATGGATAGGAAGTCAGGAAAAATCTTCTTTTTTGAGAGTATTTATGATATTTCTTTGCATAATTTGCATTATATGAATTATTATGATAATATCAATCCTGTTGATGTTTCTTTAATATTTATTCATTATATACTATGAAAACAACAGAATCAGTAGAACTTGAACAAGAAACAGAAGATAAAAAGTCTACTCCAAACACATTTTTTATCCTTTCTACTACCCTTTTTGCTATCATTTGTGCTGTTTCCATATTTCTCTTTTTTGAGAATATGAGCCTGAATGCCTCTATTGATGCAAATAAAAATGAGATTGCTACCTATGTAAGTAGTATAAATAAAATCAAGAGTGATAAAAAAGTTATCGCAGCAGAGCTTGTTACAAATAACAAATCATCTATTCTTGCTTCTATTCAAATGAGCGATGCACAGAAATATATAGATGAGGTTCTTACTATCTCCAGAAAATACAAATTGATTTTTTCCGGGTTCTCTTATGCAAACGGAAAAATCAATACTTCCGCCGTGTCTATCCCAGAAACGGTTCTCTTCGGAGATGATGGAGTGAAAAAAGTATCTAATCTTGTGAGAGATTATCGAACAGGAACTGGATTACTCTTTAATCTTTCTCCAGTACTTTCCATCTCTGGTTACGAACAAAAACGTGCATTTTCTCTCGAATTTAATGTTGCTGGTGTAAAATAAATTCTCCAGAAAACCTTTATCTCTTATAAATTATCTCTTATGCAAACAACTCTTCAAAACAAAGAAGACAACAGAAAACAGGTAATCTCACTTGTATTCCTCATCTGTAGTATTGTTATCGGTTTCTTTTTTACTCTGGATCAAGGATATGGTTACATAGAAAAAAAAGATACGCTCGATGCAACAAAAAAAGAAGTAATCGAGAAAAAAACAATGCTTGAAGTATTGCAAAATACTACGAAAAATATCGAAAACAGTGTGGAACTTCAGAATGATATTGCACGATACGGATCTGAATTTCGAGAAGATGCTATTATAGATAGTATTTTTACTCCTATCAATGGAGTAAATATCGCAAATATTTCCATGTCCAAAGGAGAAAAGACTCCGAACGGACTTTCTCTTGCAAATATTTCCCTCTTACTCAAGGCACAAGACAGAGCAACTCTTGGTAATTATCTCAATTACCTTACGAGCAGTGAAACGAATAAGAAATCATATATTATCAAGAGTCTAAATTTTCCACTTGATACAACGAGAGATACTCCTATTTCTGTAAATCTAGAACTTAGTATGTACTATTTTGAATAATCATTAGCCTTTATCATTTATGAAAACAGAAGCTATACAGGAAGTACGCGAAGTACGATTCTGGCATCGTATCAGTACCAAAGAAAAAGCCCTTTTCTACGAGCATCTTGCAAATATGGTAGATGGAGGAGTGACTGTTATCGCAGCACTTCATTCTTTTCTCGATAAGAATAGGAATGTAAAAATGGAAGTGGAAATTATGAATCTCCTTGTTTTCGTGGAATCAGGAGACAGTTTCAGTATCGCTATGAAGAAACTTCCGAGTATTTTCGATAAAAGAGAGATTGCGATTATAGAAGCCGGGGAACAATCTGGTACTATGCAACGTTCTTTCGTGAGTCTCGCAAATGAACTCCGAAACCAGGAAGAACTCACGTCGAAAGTAAAAGGTGCTCTCACTTATCCATTCATTATTGTTCTTTTTCTCATCGGTGCTGTTATTACTATAATGACCTATATCATCCCGAAATTGGAACCGCTTTTTATGGATACTGGAGTAGAACTTCCTTTTGCGACGAAATCACTTATCTTCACGAGTCATTTCATTCAAGGAAATTTCCTCGCTATCGTCATTCTTGTGATTGTCGCTCTACTTTCTTTTCAGGCGTATTCAAAGAGTACTTTCGGACGACGTTCACTTGATATGCTCTATCTCAAGATGCCAGTGATTGGAGATGTCTACCGTAATTTTATTATTGTTCGTATTGCTTCAACTCTTTCTCTTCTTCTCGAGGCCGGTATTCCTATTATCCAGACTCTCGGACTCACAGGAGAAGCAAGTAATAATGTTATTTTCCAAGAAAAAATAGAGAAAATTTCCAAGAAAGTGCAGAATGGAAAAAAAATAGCTGAAAGTATCGAGGAAGTCGATCCAAATTTTCAGGCATTTACACAGGATTTCTATCAGATTATTGCTGCTGGAGAACGCACTTCCACCATCAATAAAGTATGTAAGAAACTCGCTGCCCAGTACACTCGAGAAGTGGATAGTTCTATTAATGTACTCGTTCGATTCATCGAACCGATTGCTATTCTCGTAGCCGGAATGTTCGTTCTCTGGTTTGCATTCGGAATCTTCTCAGCAGTACTAAAGATTACAGAAACTGTAGGATAATAAAAAATCTACCAAAAAAAATAATCCGCCCATGCGGATTATTTTTTTTGGATTTCATTTAGTACGTGTTTCGGTAACATCACCAGATCTCCGAGAAGTATAAGCAGAAATTTCACTATAGCGTGTGCTGAGTCAAGTGCACCAATAGTGATTCCCGCAAGATCAATGACGATATTTTCACCGAGTTTGCTATCCTCCAGTTTCTTGATCCAAGGAAATTTGGAACTGAGGTAAATTGCTTTATCAACCGTATATTCCTTCGAAACATTCAATCGACTGATTTCGAGCTTGAGTTCCTGGAGTCAGGATTCTGCCACTCTTTCAATCTCTCGAAAGAGGTTCATAATATCCTGAAGTGCTTCATCTGAGATTTTTGCCCCTTCCAATTTCTTCTCTTTTTCAAGCTCTCCTCGAAGTCCTTCAAGCCCCTTCCCTACCTCGATACGGTGGATAAGTGCAAGGATTTCTTTTTTTGTCATATGACTATTGAGACTCTTGAGAGTATCAACAATCTGATTCTCGAGATCCGTTTTCTCCTTGTTCTTGAGGATACCTGCGTGTTGTTCGATAGAAACGGGTTTTTTAGCTATTTCTCCAATAGAATCCTTTTGTTCGTGGGACATATATGAGAATTAAGAAGTTAAAAACTAATGTATGCTTCCGCTTGCATTTATACTTCCACTTCCTGTGTTTTCCATCTTTTGTAGAAGTTCATCCGCCTGTTCTCCAAATACTCCATCTGGATCGATTTCTTTCGTAGATTGTATGTATTCTTTTGCAGAAGTATAGTTATTTTTTGCAAAATGCAATTTTGCGAGTCCGAGAAGAGTTATAGGATTTCGCGAATCCAAAGAAAATGCCTTATTTAAATCTTCCATTGCCCGATCTATATCATTATTCAGGAGATAAAGATTCCCGCGAAGAGCGTAGAGCGTATCGGAATCGCTGTATTTTTCTATTCCTTCATTCACCCAGAGAAATCCTTTTGCAAGCTCGTTTCCTTCGATAGCGAGATGTGCTGCTATGACGAAATCGTTCTCGGTAACATCCTCTTCTTTGAGAAGATACCTAAAAATCTTGAACATTCCTTTTTTATCTCCGAGAATATAATAATTATAAAGAAGTCGGCGTTCGAGCTCTGTTTTCGGCATATATCCATTCAGAACGGCCGTATTGAAATACAGATTGGACAGAGTATAATCCTCGAGATAATAATTCGTGAGCCCGAGAGTATAAGCAATAGTCGTATCTTTAGAATCAAATGTATAATATTTCCCCAGATAAGTATTTGCTTCTTTGTATTTTCCGAGTTCATAATTACAATACCCTGCTATCTTGTAAGCGATTTTATAATCGGGACGTTTCTCGATTATTTCCGCAGCGATTTTCGCACCAGCGAGATACTGTTTAGACTCGAAAAAAGCACCGGCAAGAAGTATATTTCGATACTGAAAATCAGTACTGACTTTCATATACGTATCTATGATATTTTTCAATTTTGCAGTTGGTTCATAGCTTCCAGAGTAAGAATCCAGATTTATAACGCAATTATGAATCCCAGTATAACAGGTTTCTATATACGAATAATAATCCGTTTCATCTTTTGAAATTCAGAATTTTTGAATCTCCGTACTTTTTACTCCAGTACTTTCATCGAACATTAATGCTGAAAGCATTTTTTTCTTTTCCTCTTCTTCTAGATCGACAAATGGAACTTTCTTATAATACCTGTATGCATTTTCAAAATTTTTGAGATCAAAATATACTCAAGCGATTTTTCGCTCAAGAACATGGTCTTCCTTGAGACGAAGATAGGCATTGAGATAATATTTAAGTGCCATTTCCTGATCACTTTTAAGCGAAAAATAATCCCCTTTTCGGATAATGGACCGAAAATTTATACGACGTTTGGATTCATTCAACTTCTCTTCACGGGTCTGTCCCGTCTGAACAAGTACCACTTGCTTTACTTCACTTCCTGTCGAACTTTGCATAGGTTTTTCTGTATTTTGAGCAGAAAATGGGAAAGTACAAGAAGAGAAGAGAAAGAGAGTAATGGGAATAAAGAGAGTTTTTTGTGACATACGCAAGTGAAGAAAATAACTGATGACGAGTATATAGAAAAGAGCTATTTTGTCACGTATAATTTGTTTTTCCTCAACAAAACTTGAAATCAGGAAAAATTATACGATAATAGCATTAATTTAATTTCTTATTTTTCTTTGCATGAACTTGCACGATTTTAAAAAATCTATCTATTCAGCACTTGTATTCTTCGGAACTCTTGCGATACTTTCAGTTGGATATGCTGCATTTTTAACCATCAATTCTAGCGAATATATTTCAGGAGCTCCACTTACATGAACTCTCTTTGGGAAAGTTGTAAGTAATCTTACTGATCTCAATACACGACTTTCAAATGCAGAAACAAACGGTGGAATCGTGCCAACAGGAGCTATTATGGCTTTTAATCTCACAACCTGCCCAACAGGATGGACAGAATATACCCAAGCAAGAGGAAGGTTTCTCAGAGGACTCGATAGTGGAGCAGGAAATGATCCTGATTGTGCTACAAGAACAGGAGGGTGTACAGTTGGAAGTACACAAGGAGATGAATTAAAAAGTCATACGCACACACTTTCTGAAGTTTGGGATAATTCGCTTCAAACTTCCGATTCACCATATCCTCCAACAGGCTACCCTATCGCATCTGATGGCTGAAATGCAGGAATATCCTGATGATCTAATATAGTACCAACATGATGAAATGAAACCCGTCCAAAAAATGTTATGGTGTTATATTGTAGCAAGAACTAATACTAAATAATCCTTTGGATTTCTTATAAATCCAAAGGATTATTTTTAATTAATTTTATTACACTTCATCCCTTACTTCAATCCCTAATACCTTCAAATCTGCATCGTCGATGACGCTTGGTGCATTCATCATAACATCCTCGGCTTTTCCGGATTTCGGGAATGCATAGACTTCACGGATATTGTCCTCGTCTTTCAGAATCATAAGGAGTCGGTCGAATCCGAAGGCGAATCCTCCGTGCGGAGGCACTCCGAATTGGAACGCGTTGTACATCGCTCCGAATTTATCCTTCACTTCCTCTTCTCCTTTTCCGACCATTTCAAAAGCTTTTACAAGTGCTTTCAAATCGTGGTTCCGGATAGAACCAGAGAGAACTTCGTACCCATTACAAGCGAGGTCGTACTGCATACCATGAATTTCTGTCGGTTCTGGATTATCGAACGCAGTTGCTCCGCCGTGAGGCATGGAGAATGGGTTGTGTTCGAAATCGAGAGTACCATCGTCTTTTCGTTCGAACATTGGAAAATCCGTTACCCAAGCGAATGCAAGCTCCGATTTGTCAGCGAGATTATATTTATCTCGAAGAGCAACACGAACCGCTCCAAGTACTTTGGTCACGAGTGCATATTCCCCTGCTCCGAAGAAAATCATATCTCCCGCTTTTGGTTGAAGCTTCTCTTCGAGTGCTTTCATCTCCGCTTCAGAAAAGAACTTGAGAATTGGACTTCGAGGACCTTCTGCTTCATATATTATATAGGCAAGCCCCTTCGCACCATTTGCTTGAGCTACGGTGGTAATCGCATCAATTTCTGATCGGCTCATAGCAACATTTTCGAGTTTCATCGCTTTCACCACTCCTCCCGTTGCAACCGCTCCTTGAAATACAGAGAATCCTGAGTTTCTGAAATCTTCCGTAAAATCTTCAAAATGAAGGTCAAATCGAACATCTGGTTTATCGCTTCCATAGAGATTTTTCGCTTCTTTATGTGTGAATCGGTAGATTTTATTTTCTCGGATATGTTTCTCTGGAGAAACACCCGCGATAAGGTCTTTTACAAATGATTCTGCTACCTGGAAAATATCTTCCTGCTCTACGAAACTCATTTCGCAGTCAATCTGGTAGAATTCACAAGAATGTCGATCCGCACGAGGATCCTCGTCACGAAAACATGGAGCAATTTGAAAATATTTATCGATTCCACCAACCATGAGGAGTTGTTTGTACTGTTGTGGTGCTTGAGGAAGCGCATAAAATTTCCCGTTATGAAGACGAGACGGGATAAGGAAATCTCGAGCTCCTTCTGGAGAACTCACGGTAAAAATAGGGGTCTGAACTTCGGTGAATCCCTGAGTCGTAAACCAGTTTCGAGTGAAGTGGTTCATAATCGCACGGAATTTTATGTTTTCCAGAACCTTTGTTCGACGAATATCGAGGTATCGGTGTTTAAAACGGATTTCTTCATTGGCAGTCGTATGGTCAGAAATCTCGAACGGAGGAGTTTTGGATTCTGCGAGAATCTCAGCGTTAAGCGTGATGATTTCGATTTCTCCGGTCACGAGAGCAGGATTCGTCTGTCCATCTGGACGGTGACGAACTTTCCCAGTGAGTTTCACGACGTATTCGCTTCGGAACGTATCGGCTACTTTCCAAGCGGATTCATTATCCTGCGGGTCGAATACCATCTGAGTGATTCCATATCGGTCGCGAAGATCGATAAATATGATTCCTCCGTGATCACGGCGGTTCGCTACCCATCCAGAGAGCGTAACTTCTTGTCCAATATGTGCAGCGGTAAGTTCTCCGCAAGTATGTGTTCGGTGCATAATAGTTGTTAGTTAAAAATTATTAGTTTGATTGATTTGTCATCCTGACATTTTTCCGTCATTCTGAACTCGTTTCAGAATCTTTCTTTTTGTTTAAAATCTAGATTTCTCATTTCACTTCCTCGTTGAGTCGATGGAAGAATATCTCCATAAAATCGTGTCTTTCCTGTGCCAGACGTTTTCATTCGGCTGTATATACTTTGTCTTTTATCTTCTGGAGTTTCACGGTATATTCGCGATATGCCGTGTCTTCTTTGGTATATTCGGCATTGGGATCCAGATTGGGATTCGGGTCGTGAAGTTTGGCGTGATGTTCTCCAGCAAACAGGAATGCCCGACCGATTCCGACAGCGCCGATGCCATCGAGTTTATCGGCATCGAACAAGACTTTCGCCTCGAGCGTTTCCGGGAAATTATTTCAACGGAAACGATGTGTTCCAATACAGTGAATAATTTTCTGGATTTTGTCGTCTGGTACTTCAAATGATTGTAGAATCTTTTCTGCCATATTTGCACCGAGTTCAGCATGACATACTTTTCATTTACTCTTGTCCTGTGCACTACGTCCGATGTCGTGAAGTATAGTCGCTATCTCGACTATTTCTATATCGGCTCACTCCAATTTTGCTATATGTCGTGCCAATGTTAGAACTCTCTGTGTATGTTCCCAGTCGTGACTTCCATCAGTATGTTCAAAGACATCCTTGGTATATTCAAGGAGTTTTGCAAACAAGGGCGTTGAAACTTTGGGCATATAAAAAACACGAGGAAATAAAGTTTCTTCGTGCTTCGGTTCGATATAATCGAAAGGTGCCACCGAGGCTGTACTTGATTTACTCTATGACGGGAGTTCCCGTGAGGTTCTACTTTCCGCCTAAGCGGATTTCTTCCTCCAGCATCGCAGGTGTTGGCTGCTCAATCGCTTTTGATGGAAACTATAGTATGAAAATACTCTTAAAAGTCAAACGAATTGCTTACGATACTATAATTAAAACTGTTTCAAAAACGCAATATTCGGATTCTGAAAATACCGCATATCGGGTATTCCATAATTAATCATAACGAGACGATTCAGTCCGAATCCGAAGGCAAATCCGGTGTATTCGTCTGGATTAATTCCTCCTTCTCGAAGGACATTCGGATGAATAAGTCCCGCTCCCATAAATTCTATCCAACCAGATTTCTTACATATTTTACACCCAGTTCAGGAGCAGAATGGACAAGAGAAATCCACTTCTACTCCCGGTTCTACGAATGGGAAATACCCAGGACGCATACGGATGGAAACTTCTCGACCGAATATATCGGAAAGCATCGTTCGAAGTGTATATTTGAGGTTCGCAAGGGTAATATCTTTATCGATTACCATTCCTTCTACCTGGTAGAACGTATTTTCGTGTGTTGCATCGATATCCTCGTTTCGGAACACTCGTCCCGAGATAATCGCCTTTATTGGAGCTCCTTTAGATTTCATGATAATATTCTGCATACTGGAAGTCTGCGTCGCGAGAACATTCCCAGTTCCCTCAAGCCAGAATGTATCCTGCATATCACGAGCTGGATGGGTCTTCGGGATGTTGAGCGAGTCGAAATTCCAGTACTCAGTCGTTACTTCGTTCGATTCGTAAATGTCGAAACCCATACGTTTGAAACTGTCTTCGACCTTCATAAGCGTCCGAGTAATCGGGTGGAGATGGTTTCCGGTGTCTTCAGAAACCGGCAGAGTCACATCCTCGAATTCGTTCGCGAGCCGGTCGGCGATGAGTTGGTTCTTGATAACCGCAAGTTGTGTTTCAAAAGCAGAAGTAATACGAATCTTACATTCGTTGATAGCTTTTCCGACGGTTTTCTTGTCCTCATCGGAGAGGTCTTTTACTCACTTCAAGAGTTCGGTCAAAGAACCATTCTTCCCGAGAATGGCGTTACGAAGGTCAATAAGCGAGGTTTCAGAAGTGAGAGCGGAGATTTGAACAAGAGAGTTTTGTTCGAGAGTTTGAAGAGTTTGGAGCATAAAACTTTAATATAGTAAAAACAAAAACTTGGAATCTCCTGAAAATGACGATTTTCTGTAAAACGGATTTTTAAGGGAAAAACTGCTTGAGTCAGATGATAAACAGTTTATTTCTTGCTACCCGACGAGTTTTTTTCCCTTAAAAGCTTTTGGTACTTTTGACTACAAAAGTATATAATCCTTGAATACAAAGTTCGCGTTTCTCAGGAGATTTCCTTTATATCTTAAGTGGCATAATAATATGTCGGTACGTACTCTTTCCGTCGGTCTCAGGAACACCTTTTATCATAATCGGAGAAAGTGGAGTTTCGAAATCGATGCTCACGTAATCTTCTTTAATAACTCCGAGAACTTCGAGCATATAGACGGAATTGAGTCCGATCTGGGCATCTTCTCCTTCTACCGAGGCAACGACACGGATATTTCCGGCTCCGATTTCAGTATCTCCGGTGGAGATTTCGAGTCCGGATTCGCTTCGGAATGCGATGCGGGTATTGTAGTTATTCTCACGACTGATGAGATTCGCTCGTTTGAGAGCAATGATAAGGTCGTTTCGCATCACGACTCATTTTGTCGCATATCCTTTCGGAAAGAAGTTTGTGTAGTCTGGAAAATGTCCATTAAGTAGACGAGAGAAAACTTTGATAGTTCCGAATACGACAAGGAATTGATTGTCAGAAAGGAAAAGTTCTACGGGAACATTCTCTGGAAGAATCCGAGAAAGTTCCATGGCTGTTTTGGATGGGATAATGATTGCAGTAGAATCGGTGGATTGCAAAGAATTAAGAAGCACATATTCCGAAAGTCGGAAACTGTCTGTTGAAGCGAATACTGCATTCTTGTCCCGAAGTGCGAGATATATTCCAGCAAGTGTGGGACGAATATTTCCTTCTGCGGTTGAGAAGAGCGTACGATCAATCGCTTTTTTCAAATCTCCAGAATTGATTCGAAAGGGTTGTTCCGCTTTGAATACGGGAATAAGTGGAAACTTCGATGCTTCGATTCCTTTTACCTTCGTCTCGGAAGATGGAGTCGTGAACTGGAGTGAACCTCCAGAAAGAAGCTCGATAGTCACTCGATCATCCTGTACAAGAGAGATAAAAGAAGCAAGGAACTTAGCAGAAACTGTGAAATTCCCTTCAAGTTCTATATCTACCCCCGTGTCGACGATGTATTCCATCGCCATTTCGAGATTATTTGCAGTAAGAACGATTTTCTTGTACTGTGCGGAGATGAGAATATTCTCCAGTATAGGTGTCATATTAGAAACGGTGCTTGCATGACTGACAACATCAATTGCTTCTTTCAGAACCTTGGTATCGATAGTAAAACGCATGAAAAAAGTGGTTAATTATGATGAAAATTCTCTTCATTGATTCCCTCGAGGATTTCACTCAAGAGAAATTAATAATTGTTTTATATCTATATTTCCCATACAGAGTACAAAAAACTCGGAAAAAATCAAATAGAAATATTTATTTTTTGTATTTTTTCAAAAAATCACTATAGTACCCGGGATTTTAACTCCTTACCACCCTCTTGAGCATGAATCGAATTTTCGAGAAAAGCTCCGGTGGAATCGTTTATAGAAAGCAAAAAGGCAAGATTGAAATACTCCTTCTCGAATGGGAAAATGCCAAACGAGAACGTGAATTCGTCATACCGAAGGGTCATATGGAAAACTCCGAAACAGCCAAAGATACCGCCATTCGTGAAATAGCCGAAGAAACCGGTTTGGCTGTCCAAGATCTTGAGATTATAAAATTTATGTCCAAGATTAATTATAGTTTCATAGCGACATACAAAGAATGATGTCCAGTTATAGAAAAAGATGTCTATCTCTTTCTCGTGAAATACAACGGAACAAGTGAACCTATCCCTCAAAAAGAAGAACGATTCCTCGGATTTCGATGGTTTAGCATCGAAGAACTGAAGACTGCAAATATTAAACCCGATATACATGGGTTTGTGAAGAAAAACTTGCAATATATGTAGAGAAATTTTTAGCTTTAAACTTTTAACTTTAAGCTCTATGGACATAACTTCTCGAGATAATCAGATCGTTATAACTTCTGATAAAAAAGAAATTATTTTCTCAAATCCTACCTCTATTGTACTTGATGGTATGATAATCGATTTTCATGGTGAATACGAGAAATCCGGTTTTATGACAACTTTTCACGAAGTAGAAGGGAAACCTCTTTTTAGTCTCCGTGTTGAAGGAAAAAATATCGCATATATTCCTACAGATGTGCTTGAAATTACTGAAAATGTCGTGGATTTCCTCGGAAATATCGATATCCTCATAATTCCTGGAAACAAGAATTCGACAAAGATTTTTGAAAATCTCGAAGCACGAATGGTTGTTCCTTATGGTGAAGAAACTCCTCTTTTTCTTTCCTCTCTCGGACAAAATATCGAGATGGTGGACAAATACAAAACCAAAGAAACCGATTTTGAAGGAGAAGCAACGGTATTTGTACGAGTAGGAAATTAATAATTAATCACACTGAAAAAGAGAGAAATCAAATCGATTTCTCTCTTTTTTTATTTATCGAATAATCTTCGTCCAAATTTTGCTTTTACAGGAAAAATATGTTACTATGAAAGAAATAGTTACAAATAAATATAAATATCTATGCATATGCAAAAAAAACGATTTTCTGCACTCTCCGCAATCTGGGCCTGCAATCTCATTCTTCTTCTCACTTATTCTCTTGGTGGACCAAGTCTTTCTTTTCTCAAATCTTCCATACTCGAATACAATAATATCAGTTCAGATCCTTTCGACGGAGCGGTTTCTCCTATCGCTTATATCCCTGATTGGTCAAAATCGGAAAATATTAACAAGGGGCGTTCCTTCGATAGTTTTGATATTTCCGACTTCATAGATATTCCTGAATATGATATCGAACTTCTTTCCGATAGTCTTCAGAAAACTACTGATGCTTCTATTCTCCGTTATACATATCCGGTTGTTTATATGGGAAGTTATCGTGGAAACTATACCGAGTACGATGGAAGTCATTGTGCAGTAGATATCCGAGCACCTATTTGAACTCCTGTAGTTTCTATCGCTAATGGAGTCGTAGTGAAAATAAAAGATACCGAAACAGGAGATGGAAAATACGTAATCATCCGTCATGATAATATCGATGTAAACGGAACAAAAGAAACTCTTTATTCTGGATATGAACATCTTTCGGAGATATTCGCCGTTGAGGGAACGAAAATCAAACGTGGTGAATTACTCGGAAAAGTTGGAATGACAGGAATAACCACTACTCCGCACTTACATTTTCAGATTGAAAAAACCACCTCACCATTTCATATGTATTGGCCGTATACTTTTAAAGATGCTGCCGATGCCGGACTCGATTTTTTCGGTGCCATCAATGTCGGACTCGGAAAAGAAAATGCAATCCGCTATACCATTCATCCCATGGATTTCATAAAAAATCATCCGGTTCTTAATTCTGCACCTTTAGAAATAAGTACTATTGATACAAATTCCCTTGGAGTAAAACAAGAACCGATTGTCGTATCTTCCCAGGTGGTTGCCGATACTACAACACCAAATACCAATGTCGTAGAAACGGTTGTTCCAAAAATAGAAACTCCCGTTGTACAAGAAATCGTTGAACAACCTATGGTAGTTGAACAACCAACTCCTATTGTACAGGAAACCACTACAACACCTTTTATCAATGCTCCGACTTTCATTTCTGACAATATTCATTTTTTCAGCGATATTCCTACAGATTCCACTTTCTATAATGCTACCAAGTATCTTAAGGAAACGGGTGTAGCAAACGGGTATACCGATGGAGGATTTCATCCGGCTGATAAAATTACCCGAAGTGAAACTATTCTCCTCTATGATCGACTCTTTAAAAATGAAAATATCAGTACTGAAGTAAATCTTCCTTTTCTTGATATTCTTCCATCCGATGAAATTGCCTCGGCTCTTACGAGAGCCTTTACACAAGGAATCGTTGCAAAAAGTAATTATTTCCGTCCGAACGATTCTCTAACAAGAGCGGAAGCTATCACTCTTCTTGTTCGAACTTCTGGAGTACCGCTCGTAACTCTTAATTACTCTCTCTTCAAGGACGTAAAAACAAGTAATTCTCATATGAGATATATCAATACTTTCGCAAAATATCTCGGAGTCACTGGTACGAACTTCGAACCAAATACCGATATCACTCGCGGAGAACTCGCGAAGATACTCTATCTATTCAACCAAAAACAGCAAAAAGAGAGCAACTAGCTCTCTTTTTTTATGTTCGTTATTTTAGGTAAATCAAGATTCTCCGAAAATATGAAAGAACGATAATATTCGTGCGAAAACTGCGTACCGGAGTGAGCTGTACGAAGTAGTACAGTGAACGAGGCACGTAAAGTTTAAACACGAAGATTGAAGTTATTTCATATTTTCCACGCGTGTTTTCATGAAGGAGAGAAGCTGAGGTCCTAGATCTTCTCGATCAAGCGCATAATCGATAGTCGCTTTGAGAAATCCGAATTTATCCCCGGTATCGTACCGATCTCCTTCGAGTTCCAGACCGTAAATATCTCTATCAGATACCATTGCGGCGAAAGCATCAGCGAGACGGAGTTCTCCATCTTTACTCGCAGTTCCACGAGAATGTTCGATATAATCGAAAACTTCTGGGGTAATAATGTATTTTCCGATAACTCCGAGTCTGGAAGTAGTCTCTGTCGCTTTTGGTTTTTCGAGGAATTTATCTACCAAATGAATACGGTGTTCCGAAGAGCTGGATTCGACAATACCATAAGATGATACTCTTTTATCAGATACCTTTTCCAGAGCAATAATAGGAGTCTGTTTACGGGAAAATGCTTCGATGAGCTGAGTTGCCCCTCATTTTTCCCCTTTTATAAGGTCGTCTCCGAAGAGCACGAGACAAGGTTCATTTCCGATAAACGGTCGAGCTCGAAGAATTGCATCTCCATCCCCTCGTGGGATTGGTTGTCGAACATAGGCAATGCGTGCAAGATTTGGAATATTCTCAACTGCTGCGAGAAGATCATGTTTTTTCTTCTCAACGAGCGTATGTTCCAATTCAAACGAAGTATCGAAATGATCTTCGATCGAGTGTTTTCCTCGTCCAGTAACGATAACGATATCGGTAATACCGGCTGCAACTGCTTCTTCTACGAGGTACTGGAGAACTGGTTTATCTACAATCGGAAGCATTTCCTTCGGCATAGCTTTAGTTGCTGGGAGAAAACGAGTTCCATACCCAGCTGCTGCGATAATACATTTACGAATCTGTTGCATAATGAAAGATGAAAAATATGATGCGGATAAATATAGTGAAAAAGAATATTAATGCAAGGAATTCGGAGGAAAAATATTTTTACATCCCTAAAACCTTTTTCTTACATTCCTCGTACACCTTTTCATCCACTTTCTCGAGTCCTGCGAATATCTCGGAAATAGCTCCATCAAGTAATAATCCGGTTCCTTCGTCGCGACTGAAACCACGGCTTCGGAGGTAGAAAAGTTCTTCATCGGAAATACGATCTATAGCGAGCGCATGACTCGCTTCGATATCGTCCGAATGGACGATAAGCGCGGGAATCCCGCGGATTTTCCCACCCTCTCCGAGGAAAATATGTCGTTCTTTCAGTCTTCCGACGATTCGTTTCACTCCTTCCTGAATTTCTATTGAACTATCGAGAAGTACTTCCCCGCCGGTTTCGGCAAGCGACAGGATATGAATCTCAGATAAAGCATCGTTTGCTTCAAAAGAACTCTTAATAATCGCTTCTATTTTTCCATTTTCCTGTGTATGAAATCCGCATTGAATCTGAGAATTACTTCCCGTTCCTTGGTGAATAATCCGAAGATGGAGTTTTCCGCTCGTTCGAGCACTATAGAAATAGAGTTTCGCCCCGTCTTCAAGAATAATTACCTGCTCGGTGTCATTATTTAGGAAATCAAGAAGAGTCCAAGATTCATTCGATGGAATCTGAATAGTTTTCGGGAATAAGTGGAGGTATTGGATTTGACTTTTCATAGAGTTTACATATAAAGATATGGAATAATTATTCGGTACTAATCATACAGATTTAGTGCCTTGTAGTAATTATCAAAAATGAGGGAGAAAATCATGTTCGACAACTTTATTATGGCATCACAGATGACTGTCATCATCGAGGAAAACAAACGACAACGGCTTTTGTCGGAACTGAATCAGTACGATCCGAAGGTTGTCGCCACCGTCGAAGAAATTCTTACTCAAATGGCAGGAGACGAAAACCGGGAACACAACATCTCACTAATGTGGGCCGAAAATAATGAAGAGTTCCGTAAACAATTCATGGATCTTACCGGAAAATTCGGTTATGTTGTTGTTCAGCATACCAGTATTCCCAATCAGCGGTTTCTCTCCAGCTTTCCTCTCGGAAGAAAGTAAAATCCGAGTTGTAACTCGCCCGAGCATTGCTCGGGCTTTTTTATGTCTTCTCCATCTCCATCGCGATGAGCACATTCATCTCGGCGGCATATTCGAGTGGGAGTTCTCGGACGACGGGCGAGAGAAATCCATTCACTATCATGGTTTTTGCCGCATCTTCGTTGATTCCGCGACTCCGCATATAGAAGAGTGCTTCTTCGGATATCTTTCCGGCGCTCGCCTCGTGAGCGACGGTCGAGGAACTGTTTCCGACACGGATATCTGGATATGTATCACTCTTGGAATGGGAATCGAGGATAAGCCCATCACATTCGATTCTTGCGACTGACCCAATGGCGGATGGTTTGATATCGAGAAGTCCACGATAGGTCGCCCGACCTCACCCTTTGGAGAGAGATTTTGAGAGAACAGTAGAAGTAGTCTGTTCTCCGATGTGAATAACTTTCGCTCCGGTATCAGTATCTTGTCCGGCCGCCGCAAGCGCGACTCCGATGTGCGTCGCAGAACTTTTATTTCCTTTTAGAACCGAGCACGGATAGAGCATAGTAACTCCAGAACCCATATTTCCACCGACCCATTCCATAAACCCTTCTTCTTCGACGATTGCCCGCTTGGTATTGAGATTATAGGTATCGATGGACCAGTTCTCGACCGAACTGTACCGCATCTTCGCTCGTGCACCGACGTATATTTCAACACAACCAGCATGAAGGCTTGCAGTTCCGTATTTTGGTGCCGAACACCCTTCGATATAATGCGCTTGAGCTTCATCTTCAATGATAATAATCGTATGCTCGAACTGCCCTCCGGCACGGACATTCATACGGAAATACGCCTGAAGTGGATCGTCTATAACGACTCATTTCGGAACATAGAGAAATGTTCCACCACTCCAAACCGCTGCGTGAAGCGCTGCGAATTTATGGTCATGAACGGGAATCGCTTTCATGAAATGGCTTCGCACGAGTTCTTCATGTTCGTGAATCGCCACCGACATATCCTCGAAAATTACTCCGAGATCCGCGAGTTCCTGACGGAGATTATGGTACACCACTTCACTATCATACTGAGCTCCAACTCCTGCGAGCATTGCTTTTTCTGCTTCGGGAATACCGAGCCTGTCGAATGTTCGTTTGATTTCGTCTGGGACATCTTCCCAGCTTTTTCGGTCTCCTTCGACTTGGGCTTTTGCAAAGTATCGGATGGAATCCAAATCGAGTCCACTTAAGTTTGGCCCCCAAGTAGGAAGCGATTTACTCCGAAAAACTTCCAAGGCTTTGAGTCGAAGTTCGAGCATCCACTCGGGGTCATTATTCGACTCCGAAATCTGTCGAATGATTTTTTCATTCAAACCAGCATCAGAAATATCGCGATAGATGATTTCATCGCTCGTGTCGAGATGAGATTGTAGGGAATTATTTTCCATTTGACTTTTTATTATTTTTCTATATAAGTAGCTCTGTTTTAATTAAATCTAATCTATTTACACCTATGGCAGAAAAAGAGATATTACATGTTTCTGAGGGTCAATGTGAAGGCTCAATAGTTTGACGAGATGGAAAGAAAATGACTGCATTTGCAGTAGTACAAACATTCAAAACAAGTGCCACGGACGTATTGTGTTCAGCAAGATGAACGGGTAATCAATCTCATCAATGCCTTCTTTATGGTTTCAATAACAATGCCAAATGTGCCTATCTGAAAACTGCAGTATAAAGTAGAAATGTTATTAAAAACTCCAATTCTGTTGGAGTTTTTTTATTCCCCAAACCCTTCCATTCCAATCTTCTCCACCAATTCAGCTCCACCTCGTTCGACAATTTCTCCGGTTTTTAGAATAATAACCTCATCCGGTTTGACGAATTCGGTCATACGGAAATTATGGGTGATGATAATGAGTGTATTTTCCGGATTTTTCACACGAGCCAAAAGCTCAGCAACCGTTCGAAATGCATCGATATCGAGTCCGCTCTCAATCTCATCAAGAATGATATATTTTGGATTCAAGAGTTTCATCTGAAGGATTTCAATCTTACGTTTCTCTCCGCCCGAAAACCCAACATTTAAATCGCGATCCAGAAACGAATCGGGAATACTAAGTTCTTTCGTGAGAGTCGTCAGATATCTTCGGCAAAGAAATGGGGAAAGTGGTTTATTCCCGACCGAAAGATGTTTATTGTGAATCGTACGGAGGTATTCCCCGAGCCTAACTCCACGAACTTCTGGGATATTCTGGAGCGAGAGAAAAAGTCCCTTATGACTCCGTTCATCAGGCGTCATAGTCGCAAGATTTTCTCCATCAATCGTTATAATCCCCTCTTCTACGTAGTATTTCGGATGTCCCATAAGAGTCAGTGCCAGCGAAGATTTTCCACTCCCATTCTGTCCGAGAAGGTAGTAGGTTTTACCCGTTTCAAAGGAGATATCAATGTTTCGGAGAATCTCTTTTCCTTCGACCGAAACTCGGAGATTTTGTATTTGAATCATAGTAAAATTTAAATGTGACTAAATTAGTCATATAATATAGAAAATGAAAGAGAATGCAAGTGGAAAATGTTTTTCTTGCTATCTTGGTATTTTCCTTATAATCATCTCTAAATTATCTGCAATCCCCTATTTTGTTATGTCCAAAAAAATCAAAGTATCTATTCAAGATGAAAACACTCTTGTTCTCCTAGAAGATGCTTCCAAAGGTGACTTAATAGATCTGAAATCTATTCATGAAACCGATATTGATAAAACATCTATTGTGAACATTGTAAATTCCATAAAACGAGATAAGTTTCAGGAAGAATTAAAAAAAGAAACTGATCGTATCGAACGAGAACATGCTCTTCAACAAGAATTAAAAGAAAAAGATTGGAGAGAAACTGAACAAAGAAAATTACAAGAAAAAGAAAAAGAAATAAATGAATTAAGAATTAAATACAGTAATGTTGAAACTGAAAAAAAACTCGCTATTACTGAAGCTAAATCAGAGATTGAAAAAGATCGTGATCGTCTTGCAAATGAATTGAAGAATAAAGAAATAGAGAAACAGTTATTGGAAAAAACACTTAATGAGGGATTCTCTGAGAAAATAAAAAGCAAAGATGAAATTATAAAATTTAAAGATGAAGAGATAATTCGAGTAAAAGATATGAAAGCGAAACTTTCCACAAAAATGCTCGGTGAAACTCTTGAGCAACATTGCGAGACCGAATTCAATAAACTTCGTGCCACTGCTTTCCCAAAAGCATACTTTGAAAAAGATAATGATGCGAGAAGTTGAAGTAAGGGTGATTTTATTTACAGAGAAAATGATGCAGATGGGAATGAGATTATCTCCATTATGTTTGAGATGAAAAATGAGAGCGATGAAACAGCAACTAAGAAGAGAAACGAGGATTTCTTTCGTGAACTCGATAAAGACCGAAATGAGAAGAAGTGTGAATATGCAGTTCTTGTTTCTCTCTTGGAAGCGGAGAGTGAATATTACAATTCTGGTATTGTTGATGTATCTCATAAATATCCAAAAATGTATGTTATTCGTCCACAATTTTTTATTCCGATTATTACACTCCTTCGAAATGCAGCCTTAAATTCGATGAAATATAAGTCAGAGTTAGCTATGGTGAGGGCACAAAATATTGATGTTACTAATTTTGAGAATGAGATAAATGAGTTCAAGGAAGGATTTGCCAAGAACTATGATTTAGCCAGTCGTAAATTCAAAACTGCAATTGACGAAATTGACAAGACCATTGACCATCTTCAGAAAACAAAAGATGCTTTGTTATCATCAGAGAACCATCTTCGTTTAGCTAATAACAAAGCGGAAGAACTAACGATAAAAAAGCTAACAAAAGGAAATCCAACAATGATGGAAAAATTTAATGAACTTCCCAAGTAGTCTATTTATCGGAGCACAGCTCCCAAAAGTAGAGTACCTAGAGCTCGGAAGTGGAGAGGAATAACAATTTATAAATTATCGAATTTATGCAAACTCATTCCAATATCGTTCCTATTTTCTGAGAATCATTCGAGAAAAACGTCGAAAAATATTTCGAGGATTTTTTGGTATTTTTTCATTCTGATAACGAGGAATACCGTTGTATGGTTCCATCAAGAAGATTTATCAGAAATTTTGGAGAAAAACTTTTAAAATGAGAATCTTATTTCATTGCTCGTTCGATTATAGCAAATCAATATGGACATCTCGACGAAAAACTTATTTTTACTCTCTCGGAGAGAATATTTCAGTATTTTCTCTCGTATCGGAAAGAACATCTTTCTCGAGTACGTATTCTTGTAAATAACATTCTCGGATAAATAAAAATAACCTCCACTTCTGCAGAAGTGGAGGTTATTTTTAAAATAGAATTATATATTAAGAATCTGTTGAATTGCCTTTTGTACTCTTCCTGTTTCTTTAAGTTCTTGATGTTCATCGATGAGAGCGAACATCTCTCCGAGTCCAAGAGTTTTTTCTATGTTTTTGTCGTGTGATCTCATAGTATAAAAGTGTTTAACAAAATAAAATAGACTATCGCGCGCGCTGGCACAGGATAGTCTATTTATGATTCTTTTTCAAATCGAAATTACACTTTTCAGGAAGTCTCTGAAAAACTCGATCTTTGTATTCAAAATTCCGCTTCCTCATTCGTCGTACTACTTTGTACGCCTTATTCCGGTTCTCATTTTTCATACAAATTTCTTCGTTTTTGAGAAACTTCTTTTTTTATTGGAACTTTTTCGAGTAAAAATAACAGAGCTCGTTTCCATTATAGAGTTTGCGATTTTTCCAAGTATTCGCCCTAGTGTATTTTCCGAAATCGTAGGAAGTGATGATTCCTCCGAAGAGAGAAGTATTTTTCGTGAATACGATAGAAATATCTTTGTACAGTAAATCCAAATCGTAATCCTGAAGACGGATTCCGTATGGAGGATTCGACACGAGAGCTCCAGAAATATATTCGGAAACGTATTCTTTGAAATCCTTTTCTGAAAAATTGACTGTATCGGAAACCCCTGCCCGTTTGGCATTGTCCCGAGCAATTCGCACCGCTTCTGGATCAGTATCGCTTCCAGTTATGGTGTATTTTCTATCAGTCATTATTTTCGCTTTCGCACTTTCTTTCGCTTGCTTGAAATAGTTCGAATCGTACCAAGGAAAATATTCTCCTGCGAAACTTCGCGCCATTCCCGGAGCGATATTTCGAGCAATCATAGCAGCCTCGATGGCAATAGTTCCGGAACCACAGAATGGATCCAAGAAAGGTTCTTTGTAACGCCATCCGGAAAGCATAACAAGCGCTGCGGCGAGCGTTTCTTTAATCGGCGCTTCGAGTGCTTCGGTTCGATATCCGCGTTTATGAAGCGGTTCTCCAGAAGTGTCGAGGAGGAGGAGAAGTGTATTTTCTCGGATGAGCGCAAAGATATGAATCCCCGTAACTTTATCATCCTCTCGGAGGATACTTTCCCGGTCTCCGGTAATCTTCGTGACGATTGCTTTTTTGATGGTTTTTTGAATCGCAGGAATACTATCTAAATCAGATTTGACTGATACGGCATCAACGATAATTGGAGCATCCTTGGGAATGTATTTCCGCCAATCAATCGCACCGATTGCCTCAAAAAGCTCGTCGAAAGTCCGAGTCCGCTTCTCGGCGAGAACGAAATAAACACGGTTTCCCGTACGGATCCAAACATTGAGTTCCGCCATAAGATTATCCGGTCCCGAACAGAGGATTCCTCGGTCAGAGACAACAAGGTCGGTTCCGCCGATTTTCTCAATCTCTTTTTTTAGGACTGATTCGACTCCGGGGGTACAAGTGATGAAGAATTGCATGGAAAAATGTAGAGAAATAGGAATTATATTTATTAGTTTATTTCTTATAGTTATCAAATGTATTACTTGATGGTAATGGTTGCCAACTTCTTACTACTTCTTCACAAATAGGAGTTCCAGCAACAGAATCATGACAATTTTTACTACAGTAAACCTAATTATTATAGGCATCTGATTCTTTACTTACAGCCCAGGCTTTACAACCTTCATAGGTTGTAAAGATTTGTCAGTATCTAATGTTTGAATCTTTGGTTCATCCATCATAATATGAACCTTGCCATGTTTCCGTATTTCAGTCAGAACAACCAGATAACAAAACAAGTCAACAAGTAATAATAAAGACTAAAGGAGTTTTCCTCACCCAGACCGGCGATATCCCTGGGCTAAAGCCTCGCTTCGCATTCGCTCGCTCATTTCCGGATACACTTC
>PCUR01000042.1 GCA_002771035.1 Candidatus Gracilibacteria bacterium CG12_big_fil_rev_8_21_14_0_65_38_15
TGTACCCTGAGTGTGGGGGGGCTAAAAATATGAATTTTACTATATTTCATGTTGCTTTAATTATATATTCTATTTGCAAAATCTTTTGACTTCTGAGGAATATATGCTTCCATAGGGATGTTTTTATATTCTCACTTTTTTAGTTTATGAATAAAAATAAATATCCTCTTATTCGGTCCAAAGATAAGTACCAAAAATACCGTCTGTATGTCTCTTGCATCCATGGCGGTATTTTTTTGTAAAAGATTTTTGAAAAATCTTTCAAATTTTAATAAATTTTTAATAATTGGTAGTATACTGATTGGTACTATTCTTAATATCTTTCTTATGGTTTACTCTTTTTTCCGAAGAACTGGCACTGTAACTATCACATCCGTGATGGTATTTTTTGTAAGTATAGGTTTTTTTGGATCTCTGTCATCTGTATCGGCAGAAGCAATATTGGGCAATATACCATCATCCGTTCGTCCTCCGACAGACTATAAGCCCGTAGTATCCGAGGAAAAAGAGAATGTGAATATCGAAATGGAAAGTACTGGAACTACTTCTTGGATTCAAAATCTCGTATCAAAAGTAAATGCTACGGATGTTGTTCTCAATAACAACAAAGTTCTCCTGATTCAGGATTATCTTCCGTGGTACTCAAATGCCAACATAGAAGAACTCAATAATCTCGGAATTGCCTACGATTCGGTTAATTCCAATTCCTTACCAGATATAAACCTTGATAACTATAAAGCTATTATCATAACCTCCGATCAACCAGCTGGTTTTTATGATATCATACGCCAGCATAAAGCCCGATGGGATGCCTTTGTAGAAAAAGGAGGTCTCCTCATTTCTCATAATGGAGACCATGGATGGCAGAATGGAGATTCTTGGTGAGTTCTCCCCGATGGGGTAGGGAAGATAAATTCCTACAATCAAGCACTTTGGATGCGAAAAATAGACCATCCGGTCATAACAGGACAAACTCTTTATAATTCGGATATATCTGGTCAAAATCCTTGGTATTTCAATAATTGGTATTGGTCCACTCATGGATATTTCAATAATCTCCCAAGCTGAGCTATTGATGTCATTGACGTCAATAATACCTCACTTCCGACTTACATAGATTATGCCTATGGAAAATGACGAGTTCTTGCAACTATGCAGACGCTCGAATTCGGGTATACATATCTGGGAAAGAAAGAACTACTCAGGAATGAATTTTTGATAGCGAAAAACTATACGAGACCACTTCTCTCAACGAATACTCCCGATTTTCCAAAGACAAATATCGTGTATGGAAATTACACATACGGAAATACGAATGTCTGATCTCCAAGTATTCCTGTTAGTACGAATGATTCCGTGGATCCAATAAATATCTCCAATGGAGAGTTCGGATACAGTAATTCTCTCCTTTCCCATAAAGGACTCGGAATAAACTACGATTTTAAGATCAAATATTCCAACCAAGTCGACTACGAGGGAAATCTCTGACACAATTGGAGTCATAACTATAATCTGATGGTCTATCCAGGTAATTCGGGAAGCCTCGTCTTTTTGGATGAAAACTTTGTACCAAGAGAGTTCACACTCATATCAGATGGACTTTATGAAAACAAATCTCTCAGAGCGAAGCTTGTTGTAGAAAATAATCTCTCCACCATCTCTTTCGACAGCGGGAAAGTATATTCTTTCAATGATGCAGGCAAAATTGCTAAAATCGCCGACAAGAATGGCAATAACCTCGCATTCCAGTACGATGAAGAAAAGAAGCTTACAAAGACTATCGATACACTTGGACGGGAAATAATCTATGTGTACAATACAGACTCCCGACTTCAAGAAATCGTTGATTTCACTGGAAAGAAAGTCGTATTCGGATACAGCGAAGTAGGTGATTTGACGACTATTAAAATCGGAAACGAAGCAAATCCTCGCTCGATTTCTTTCGAGCACATGTCAGGAAATGTGAATACAAAGCTCAATCACAATATCACGAAGCTTATCGATTCTAAGGCTCAGACCTACGTAGAAAATACCTACGATGAAAACGACAGAGTAAGTACCCAAAAATACGGGGATGGCGAAGTAAAATACACCTACACACTTGATCCGATAACTCAGAGAGTGACGAAAAACAGTGTAGAAAACAGAAACGGAGTAAAAACGGAATACAGTTTCGATGATAAGGGAAATGTTCTTTCTCGAAAGCTACAAACTGCGACAGGGATTGTAGAGTTCAAATTTGAGTACGATAGCAACGGGCGGATTACCAAGGATGTGAAGCCAAACGGAAATAGTGTAGAAAATACCTACGATGACAAATGAAGACTCATTGCTGAGAAGAAAATCGGAGAAGGTGCACGAATTACTCAGTATGAATACAGCACGAATTACGATACTCCCACGAAGATAACAACTATAAATGGGCTCGCAATAGAAAATACTCTGGATGATAAAGGAAATGTTGTAAAAACTGTTGTTGATCCAGCTGGTGCCAAATTGGAAACAAGTTATGAGTACGATAGCAAAGGGCAACTCACCAAAACTATTGATCCAAGAGGATTACAAACAACTCTCGAATACACAGACGGAAATATCACCAAAACCACAAAGAAGGATTCTTCACTCTTGTCGATTCTTTCTACATGAATCGTGACACAATTCACTTACGATGCCGATGGGAATCCAACTGCTGTCATCGATGGAAATGGGAATACCAAGAGTATCACCTACGACGAATTCCATCAGATAACCAAAACCCTTTCTGCCGAAGGAATCAGTCGCTCTTTCGTGTACGATAAAAATGGAAAAGAAACGAAACAAACTTTGACTCAATCGGACAGTACCCCACTTGAAACAACAAAGAGCTACGATATCCTCGATCATCTCGCCGAAGTAAATCAGCAGATAACCGCACTCAAAACAACAAAGATCCAATACACATACGATGGGAACGAGAATGTGAAAAAGATTACCTATCCGAATGGAACAACGAAAGAATTCACCTACAACGAACAGGATAAAGTTACAAAAACCGTTGTTAGCGGGCAGGAAACGAAGTACCAGTACGATAACAACGGGAACATTATTAAGATAACCGACCCGAACGGAAATACTCAGGATATACAGTATAATATGTTCGATGAACCCGTAAAAGTAACGGATTCCAAGGGGACATATACGCTCTTTACTTACGATACCGCCGGAAATATCACCAGTAGCCAAGTATTCGATACAAACAACATTCTTCTCTCCAAACAATCCCGAGAGTACGATACTTTCTCTCATCTTGTGAAACAGATTGGATATAGTGTTACTGATAATGATACTATCACGACAAAGTATGTGTACGAGAGAGGACTACTCATAGAGAAAATAGATCCAAAAGGAAATAGTACGAAGCTCAGTTATGATATCTATGGACGAGCCACCGAGACTATCGATAGCATCGGAAACAAGCAAGTTTTCATGTATGACAACAACGGAAATATTATTTCCAAGAAACTTGTTCAGTCGAACGGAAAGACTACTGAAACAAAATACACCTATGACCGGGATAATAGACTCGTGCTCAGTAGTGTTGTCGGGGAAGGTATACAGGCAATAGAAACAAAATACACCTACAATACCCTCAATCAGATTGTAGAAACCATTGATGGAAATAGAAATCACACAAAGTATGCCTATGATGGACTCGGGAATGTCCTCGTGAAGACAGAGACTGCAAATGGAAAGGAAGTGAAAACCAGCTACGAGTATGATGGTATGGGGAATGTTACGAGCCTCACAGATGCGAATGGAAACAAAACTGCATACGAGTATGATAGCTTGAATCGACGAACCAAAGAAATCCTCGTAGATGGTAGTTTCACCACCTATTCCTATGATGCGAATGGGAATCTTGCATCGTATACCGATCCGAACGGGACGACCGTTACGAATACCTACGATACGCTCAATCGTCTTACCAAGCGTTCTATCGTACGAGGAACAAATGTTCTCGGAGCAACCGAAGAGACCTATTCTTACGATGCTCTTGGGCGACTTATCGGAGGGAATAACGACCAGAATAATATTCTTGGATTCGAGTACGATGGACTGAATAACCTCACAAAGGAGACAAATAATGGAAAGAGCGTGAGTTACGGATACGATGCGAACAGCAATTTAACGAATCTTACCACTCCATCCGGAAAGAAGGTTGATCGAAATTACGATACACTGAACCGATTAACAAGTATTGCTCTCGATGGGAAAAGTGTTGCAAATTACGGATATAATTCCGTCACTCTCGATACGCTCACTCTCGGAAACGGAGCAAAGACAAGCTACGGATATGATTCGCTTCTGAGGCTCAAAGAATTGACCAATATCGCTTCTCTTGATAAAAAGAATCCAACCGGAGAAATGATCCAGAAGCTCTCGTTCTCCTATGATGCAACGAGCAATATTCTCGGAAACGGTCATGATACCTATTCCTACGATTCACTCAACAGGCTTACACAAGCTGGATACGAAACGACACAGGACAAGAAAAGTATTTCCGAATCTTTCATTTTCGATTCGATGGGGAACAGGACGTCTTCCAGTGTCAACGAGACGAAAACCGTCGGAAAAGACAAACCAAAGGTTTCATCCACTGCTTATGACGTTAATATCCTCAATCAGTACACTGGAACAAACAGTACCAAACTCTCATACGACAAGAATGGGAATATCGTAAACAACGGTACTTTCAAATTCTCCTACGACTATCGCAATCGTCTCATAGAAGCGAGAACTACAAAGGATAATGGGCTCGTAGCGAAATATTCCTACGATGTTCTCGGAAGACGTCTTACCAAGGAAACAACCGATATACTTACCAAGTATGCATACTCGAATAGTGATGTTATTCAAGAGGATATTTCTATGAAGAAAGACGGAAAACTCATACTTACAGAAACAAGAGAGAATATTTATGGATCCAGTATCGACGATCTCATTTCGACTGTACGAACCACCTATGATGACGGAAGGGTAAAGGAAACCAAGAGTTACTTCTTCGGAAAAAATCAACTCGGAAGCATAACAGCTATCACCGATGAAAATGGGAAAACCGTGGAAGAATATCGCTACGATGCCTTCGGAAAAGCGTATATCCGGGATGGAAAGAGCGATAATTGGAGAGAATTTAAGGAATCGAAAATCGGAAATGTGAGGTTGTTTACTGGTCGCGAATATGAGTTATCAATTGGATTATATTACTATCGGGCTCGTTTCTATTCGGCTGATTTAGGTAGATTTATTTCGAGAGATCCTATTGGAGTGAGGGATGATGTGAATTTGTATAGCTATGTTTCTGGTAATCCGATAAAATACAAGGATTCAATGGGTCTTGAAAAAGCAATTATTGGAGCAATGAGAATCTATTCAAATTATGCCGATCCTTTAATATGAATAGATTGACATTCTTGGATAGAGATAGAAGTAAACGGAGTTTTATCAAGCTATGGTATTGGTAGAAATTATTATGAAAATAACCTAACTATACCTTATCTCCTAAGTGCTAATTCTGATATAACCAAAAATTATGAACTTTATAATCAGGATTCTTCGAGACCGAATACAAACTCTATTGCACTACAAATAAACCAATCTAACTATAATAGTGTAATGAACTATATAAATACTCAGGCAAGTTCCTGATATAAATGGGAATATACAAGTCCGTGCAGTGACTTTGCAAGTGATATATGGAATATGGTTTCCCTCTTTGCGTTAGATGATCGATCAGTTTTAGGGGTATGATTAAGTAATCCCGATAATCTTGCAAACTCTATCGAGGCACTTCGAAATAATAAAGCTACTTTTGAAAATCAACTAAATAGTCAAATAAATATTCTGGAACAATCTGGGGCCTGATCTACCGTGATAGGCGCTTATAATCCATATTCATGAATTATTTATTAACACTGTTTTTATGAATATTCTTTTCAAGAAAAGATTAAAAATCTTTGCAGTAACTATATTTGGAATAGTAATATGTTGATGAACATATTTTGCCTATTATATATACACGGTCAACGACTATTATAATCATATGAGTCCATGTACACCTGATGTATATATTTATCAGAAGGATAATTGAATCTATGTATCATGTCATGCATGAGGTAGTATTCTGATGGATATAAACAAAGAATCGGAAAAGATATATTTTTCCGTTGATCAAAAAAATCATATTGATCATTGGAGAACTATTTTTCCAACCCCATTAAATACAAAATGATATCAGCTCTGTTATAAAAATCTATATGGCGAATATTGTTTTGATAAAATAAAATAGTTTCCAAAATCTATAAAACAGAGAATAGATACTTCTATCAGAAAGATCAGTTAGGTTCATTAACATCCTTTGCTATGAAAAAATATATTTTACGAGGCGGAGTAACGGGAATTGCTATACTAATAATTATAATACTTAGCTTCCCAATTATTTATGCTACAATAGGGTATTTTGTGTACTATATTTCCATATATCCATTTACAAGTATTGCACAAGTTCAAACAAACACGAATATTATTTTATCCGGAGATAGATGAGAGATGGATGGGAGTTTATGATATAAAATTGATAACGAAAATAAGAAAGTTTTATTTTTCTTTATTCAGAATAATAATCATGAACTTATGAAAGAGGTCATCGTTCCAG
>PCUR01000061.1:880-7359 GCA_002771035.1 Candidatus Gracilibacteria bacterium CG12_big_fil_rev_8_21_14_0_65_38_15
TCTTTGATTTCTCATCCCACGCTCGATTACGTTTTGTAATCAAAGCGCTGGGTGAGAGTTGCATAATATGAAGGGTGGTATCTCAACGTCGACTCAACAAAAACCGAAGTTCCTGTTTCATAGTCTCCCACCTATCCTGCGCATCATATCATACAACTCAGTACCAAGTTAGAGTAAAGCTTCATAGGGTCTTTCCGTCTTGCTGCGAGTAATCGGCATTTTTACCGATATTGCAATTTCACCGGGATCATGCTTGAGACAGTGCCCAGACCGTTATGCCATTCGTGCGGGTCAGAACTTACCTGACAAGGAATTTCGCTACCTTAGGACCGTTATAGTTACGGCCGCCGTTCACCAGGACTTAGTTTCAGAGCTTGCACCCCTCCACGTAATCTTCTGGCACTGGGCAGGCATCACCCCCTATACTTCCACTTGCGTGTTTGCAGAGAGCTGTGTTTTTGGTAAACAGTCGCCTGGGCTCGTTAGCTGCGCCCACATCATTAAAGTAGTGATGTGGGAGGTCTTATCCCGAAGTTACGACCGCTGTTTTGCAGAGTTCCTTAAGCATGATTATCCCGTTCGCCTTAGTGTACTCACACTAGTCCACGAGTGTTCGATTACGGTACGGTTACAGGTATTCTCTCGTAGAAGATTTTCTTGGCACAATGCACATGTAGGACTTGACCTCCGATAGGTCCGAAGACTTCTCGAAAGCTAGATGCTTTCTTCTCTGTATTGCTGCGTGGATTTACCTGCGCAGCCAGATTATAAACATGTGGAAATCCATTAGATCCACTCCATGTACACTATGCGTCCCTCCATAGATGATAACGAATACCGTGTAGCGCAGGAATATTAACCTGCTATCCATCAGCTACCCCTTTCAGGTTGACCTTAGGACCGGCTCACCCTACCACGATTGACGTTGGATAGGAAACCTTGGACATACGGCGTGGAGAGTTTTCATCTCCATTACGTTACTCATACCAACATTTTCACTTCTCGTACCTCCAGCAAACCTTCCGGTTCACCTTCACTGGCATAGAGAACGCTCCGCTACCGCTGCACTAGGTGCAACTTGCGTCTTCGGTGTGTGGCTTAAGCCCCGTTGAATTTTCGGCGCGGGATCACTCGACCAGTGAGCTATTACGCACTCTTTGAATGAGTGGCTGCTTCTAAGCCAACATCCTGGTTGTCTATGTAATCCTACCTCCTTTTCCACTGAGCCACAACTTTGGGACCTTAGACAGCAATCTGGGCTGTTTCCCTTTTGACAATGGCGCTTATCCGTCACTGTCTGACTCTCATAATACTTGGCGTACAGCATTCGAAGTTTATCAGGGGTTGCTAAGTCTTGCGACCCGCTAGCCCTATCAGAGCCCTACCTCTGTACGTTGCTTTATGAGGCTATACCTAAATATATTTCGCGGAGAACCAGCTATCTCCCAGTTCGATAAGCTTTTCACTCCTACCCACAAGTCATCCAATGGACTTGCAGCTCCAAATGGTTCGGCCCTCCAGTGGGTTTTACCCCACCTTCAGCCTGCTCATGGGTAGCTCACCAGGTTTCGGGTATAGTGCATGTGACTTAGTCGCCCTATTCAGACTCGGTTTCCCTACGGCTTCGGATGAACTCTTCCTTAACCTTGCCACATACAGCTAACTCGTTGGTCCGTTCTACAAAAAGTACGCCGTCACCCGAAGGCTCCGACTCTTTATTGGCACAAAGTTTCAGGTTCTATTTCACTCCCCTCCCGGGGTTCTTTTCACCTTTCCCTCACGGTACTTGTTCACTATCGATCTCATATACTCTTTAGCCTTGGAGGGTGGTCCCCCCAGATTCAAGCCAGATTTCTCGTGTCTGACCCTACTCAAGAAACACATGCAAATCAATATCTTGGATTTCGAGTACGGGACTGTAACCCTCTACGGTCCATCTTTTCAAGTGGTTCTCCTATCCAGGATATTTGTTTGTCTGACCTATTAGAAGTCAGTAATATGCTCTTACAACCCCCACAGTGCAACGCTCTAACGCTTGACACACTATGAGTTTAGGCTCTTCCGCTTTCGCTCGTCACTACTAACGGAATCTCGTTTGATTTCTTTTCCCCAGTTACTAAGATATTTCAATTCGCTGGGTGTCCATCTGCTCTGCAGATAATACGGGTTTACCGTATTGGGTTCCCCCATTCGGAGATCCTCGGGTATAACGCTTCTTGACAGCTTCCCGGGGCTTATCGTGAGTCTTGCACGTCCTTCATCGGATATATGAGTCAAGGCATCCACTTTGTGCCGTACAGTGTATTCATACTAGAAACTCTTTCTTGCGAAAGAGTTTTGATCATGTATTTGAAATTGAAGGAGACCGTTATTAATTGTAATCTAAGTATTTATCACCAGTAAACTGGTAACTATTCCCTAGCAACTAACAACTACTCAGCCTTCCACTCTACACGTACTCCCGTAACGAAACAAGGAATACGATTTGATCTTTCTGTTAAACAGAAGATAGCTTCTTACTGATTTTGATTGTCTTTTATTTTCATAAAAGTTGTTGATATGGTATACGTAATCTTTTTTCCGTCGTGTTTTCCTAGGGGAAAACCGTACAGAGAAATGATAAGTCTTTCGACTCATCGATACGTTTCTTTTATTGAGTGTGTTAAGGAGCAGTTTGACTATCCGTTTTGGATAGCGGGAAGGAGTATATAGAAAAGGGCTAGGTTGTCAAAATGATTTTGAAAAATGTATCTTTTATATGATATATAGTAAATATACTATCAATGGAAATACCACATATTGTGATAAAACTTTATATAAAAATCTCCACCTTATGTGATGGAGATTTTGTTTCTCGTACAGATTATGCGTGTTTCACATTCGTATGTTCGGAAATCTCGGATGAAAGAGCCACGAGATCAGTAGAATTGATTTCATGAATATCTGTTTTTCCAAGGATACGAACGAAATCCTCGATTTCTTTTTTATAGACATTAAAGAGTCGTGCAAGCATTTCTGCGGATTTGTACATATCAAATCTCGCACGAAGATCAGGATTCTGTGTTGCAATACCAACAGGACAAGTTCCCTTATGACACACTCGATATTGTTGACATCCGATACCAATCATTGCAAGAGTGGAAATTCCAACTCCGTCAGCTCCGAGTGCAATCGCTTTTGTAATGTCCGCGCTTGTTCGAAATCCTCCAGTAACGAGAAAAGTAATATCTCGACCGATTCCTTTGGAATCGAGAAATTTACGAGCCCGATAGATAGCATATGGTGCCGGAATACAAACATTGTCCTTTACATGATTCGGAGCAGCACCAGTAGCACCACCTCGACAATCAATGGTAATAAAATCCGGTTGGCAGAATACTGCAACTTCCAAATCATCTTCGATATGGGAAGCGACGATTTTTATACCGATAGGCTTTCCTCCAGTCAATTCTCTGAGATGACTCACTCGTTCTTTCAAATCTTCTTTCGTTTCAATATCTATGTGATTAGCATGGGAAATAATATCTTTTCCTTGTTCCACTCCTCGGACTTGAGCGATTTCTGCAGTTACTTTCTCTCCGGGCAAATGTCCACCGAGTCCAGCTTTTGCTGCTTGTCCCATCTTTATCTCGATTCCATGAGCTTTTTTCATACTCTCTTCTGTTACTCCAAATCGTCCCGTTGAATACTCGAATATATACGTTCCTGAAGCGTCGAATTCTTCTTGAAGAAGTCCTCATTCTCCTCCGCAAGTCATTGTTCCAACCGCTTTTGAACCTTTTGCGAGCGCTATCTTCGCTTCACGAGAAAGAGAACCGAAAGACATATGAGAAATATAAAAAGGAAGTTTGAGCGTGATTGGGAATTTCGCCTTCGGTCCGATAATAGTAGTAAGATTTGGCATAACTTCATGCTCATTATGCACACGGCGAGCAAGTTGAGCAGGAAGAAATACAATGTCTTCGAAAAGATTTCTCCAATTTTTCTTAGTTCCCATAGCTGAAATTTCTTCCTTTCATGTAACCGCTTTTTCAAAAATAGCACGGAAATCCCCTTCTAAATCATCAGAAGGTCTTTCGTATTTTCCAAGATAAGAAATACCGGTTGTTGGAGCTGACTCTCCTATCTTTCTAATAATATGGGTAAATTCATTTTTTCCGACTCCGCAGATTGGACATCTCCAATTCTCGGGAATATCTTCCCATTTCGTTCCCGGAGCAATTCCGCCATCAGGATCACCTTTGGATTCATCATATATCCAGTTACAAACATTACATTTATATTGTTCACCGCCCGTTATTACTTCCTTTGCATTCATTGTTACAGAACTTCTAGGACGAGTTCTGATCATAGCAGCAAAACGAAGAAGAAAAACTCCTACACCAACAATGAGTGGACCAAAATTATGAATAGAGAAAATTCCTACCTGCAATAACACCTCTTCTCTTCCTGCAAGCGCTATATGAATACATGTCGCGTAAAATGCGATAAGAACTGTATTATGAAGCCATTTCCATTTTCTTCCGAGAAAACGAACAGAAACATTATTGGAAGTAATAAGAAGGAGGAAGACAAAAACAAGAGCTATGATTCCATAAAGTGCAAACTGAGAATAAGACCAAAGATATGCTTTTCCTATTTGACTGGGATATTGATAGAAAAATCCTATTCCGTGGATAAGTCCTGCCATTCCCATAGCAATACCCATACCACGACGAATAGATGTAAGCTTCCTAAAGAGAAGAATCTCTGGAAAAAGATCGGAAAAAGGACGAATAATCATTATAAAAATAAGAAAAAACCAAGCAATCGTTCCATATATAACATATTCATTCCCATTCGATATTGCTGTACTGAGATAAATAAAAGGAAGAAAAAAACTTCCGTATATGAGAATATTATTCGCCCACCTAAAAAGATGGTTTGCTAAAGGGGTTTCTAAGAAAATATTGGTCTTATTTACGATACCTGAAATCATAAAAACAAAGATTAATAAGTTGAAGTAAGGTGGATTTCTTGCGAAGAAATATATGAATTAGAGCTTAAGTAAATCTTAATTCTCGAGATATTTTCGGATAAAATATAACGTAAAATATTATTTTTACAATTTCATATAAATAAAAATGTTTTGGTTTTACTTTGGAAGAGTTTTCATTACACTTATTGCAAAACAAACATAAGTTTGTATTTCCTACATATATAATATAACAAAACAATTGATGGATAAATTATTCGAAGGAATAAAAGTAATCGACTGTTCAAGAGTATTCTCTGGACCTTTCTGTTCCCGATTTTTCTCTGATTACGGTGCAGAAGTTCTCAAAATAGAAACCGAGAATTTTTTCGATGAATCCAGACTTTTTTACCCTTTAAAAAATGGGAAAAGTGGTTATTTCGAAGTGCTCAATAGATGAAAGAAATCTGTAAATATCGACATAAAAACTCCCGAGGGACTGGAAGAGTTCTACGAGCTCATAAAAGAAGCCGATATTTTTATAGAAAATTTCTCTCCGAATGTGAAAAAAAGATTGAAAATCGATTATGAAACGCTCTCCAAAATTAATCCAAGACTTATTTACGGATCCGTAAACGGATACGGGGAAAATTGGGACAAGAAAGCTTATGATGTTATAGTTCAGGCAGAAAGTGGTATAGCTTCATTTAATGGAGAAGATAAACCCATCAAGAACGCCACCGCGATGATAGACGCTTTCTCTGGGAATTCCCTCGCTCTCGGGATAGCTTCGCTATTGTACAAGAGAGAAAAGACCCGAAAGGGCGATTTCGTGAACGTCTCTATGATATCCTGCGGGTTCCAACTCCTCAAGCAGAATATAATAGCAACGAGTATTACTGGAATAAATCCAGATTTTCCTGGAAATCAAGATACTTCTATCTTTCCTTTTGGTTTCTATAAAACACAGGATGGAAATATTTCCATCGCTATCGGAAACGATGTGCTCTGGGAAAATTTCTGTGAAAATATTATCCCGGAAATAGCCGGAAAATTCGGTTCAAATGCCCAGAGAATGGTCGCAAAAGAACACTTGGTAAAAACCATGGAATATGTTTTTGATAATTACACAACTAACGAGCTCATAACAAAACTGGAAGAATTATGAATTCCTTGCGGAAAAATAGCATCAATGACGGATCTTATAGATACTCCGAAGTTTTTCGAAGAAAATTACCTCAAGAAAATGAATCATCCAGAACTCGGAGAAATCGTTGTTCCTTATAAATTTATACATTTCAACAAGTATAACATTGAGGATGTAAAGGTGGCTCCTTCTATACAAAAGAAATAAAAAAAGAATCCTGTTCTTGCAAACAGGATTCTTTTTTTAATGACTCTTTTTTACAAAAAGAATTTATATTTGCTTTTTATTCTTTTAGATGATATTATTTTTTGCGGCTTAATAGCAAAAAGTGTGTGGCTGGAATGATAGGTTTTACCCGAGTAGGAGAGAAAGAATCAG